>NZ_PIGD01000037.1:0-15250 GCF_003050085.1 Vibrio sp. 10N.286.48.B8
ATGACAAAGGCCGCGAGTAAGTTAGATAGCGTCTGGCCGAATCAATTAAGCTTTACGAGTAGTGCCATGGCTGTGACTCAATACTTTGCAGCTTTACCTTTAACGAGTCCTGGGAAACTCCCTAAACACTATGAAGTACTACTACAGAAAATATCCATGTTTATCCTGCCACCCCGAAGAGAAGATAGAAGTTATCTTCGCTGGGTGAAACTGAAACCCAAGAAATATGCGACAAATAGAAAAAATGCCAGTCAGCTTAACTGACTGGCATTACGCATAGTGGTAGTAATTTTTTCATCGTCACCTCTGAGATTTAACCTAATCAAACTTAAATTCATAGCGCCACCTCTAAAATCAGCGACGTAACCCATGTCAGTATAGACGCGTTTCCATTCTCAGTTTGCAGAGAGGATCACTTTTCTAATGCGTCTTATTATCATCAGTTTAGGTTAACTCGACGCTAACCATTGGCTTTGAAGCTTGAATGTTTGGTCATTAAAATCAATAGTACCTTGCACACCTAGTGGCGTGACTAGCATAGGATGAGTGTGGCAACTGTCGAAGCCATATAGGATCGGGACATTATTACCATTCAGTACTTCAACAAGTACATCGAGTGGTGTTCGCCCTGTCCCTTTATCATCAAACAGTTCATGTTTGCCGAGTACAATAGCGCCTACTTTATCGAATACTCCGCAAGCCAATAAGTGTGCGAATGAACGCTCGACCGCTTCAATGCCTTTTAGTGAATCTTCAATAAGAAGAATGTCGCCAGACTGAATTTCTGGCATGTATTCACTGCCCCAAATCCCCGCCATCGTACTCAAGTTGCCACCAATCACGCGACCGCTGACTTGACCTCTTCCCATGAAGTGCCATTCGTTATTGTAAACTGGCTTTGCAGAGTTTTGAGTTTCCCAATCGTATTTAATGTCCGTCCAACTCTCAGGCATCGTGTACTGATGTTGGCTCGAATCCGAACATAAGATGTCAGTAAACGATTGGAAGGTTTCGTCGACTAACGGCGGGAGCTCACCAAATGACGCGACGAGTGCCGGGCCATAGAAAGTCACCAATCCGGTTTTAGCGTAGATGCCTAACAGTAATGCTGTGGCATCTGAATAGCCGACGATGATCTTAGGGTTGTTTCTAAGGGCATCATAATCGATGTATGGCAACAGTGAATTGCTGTTGTTACCACCAATGGTCGACATAATGCAGCGCACGTCAGGATCTCGAATGAGCTGATTGAGTTCTTCAGCTCGCGCTTGAATGGAACCAGAACGATACCCTTCTGACTCTCCAGTTAACGAACCTTCAACTAGAATGAAGCCCTGCTTTTCCAAATAACGTTTAGCACGAGCAAATCGATTAGGTGCAAAGACAGTTGCGGGCGATGACGGTGAGAAAAATCCGATTTTGTCACCGATATTTAAAGCTTTTGGGTATATCACTCGTTTGTCCTCCATAACAAAAAGGAAACTGCAGAATGAGCCTTTTTAGCTGAAGTTTTAGATGCTAAAAATTAGGTGTCGAATGAAACCAAATCCAATAATATCAATGCCATGACTTGGTGCCGCACTTCTCACACAGATATTGATATTCTTGGTCTATGAAAAAGCCAGGCGTGTCTTTGTCGTCTTTAAAGAGCAGGTTTACGATATACTCCACCAACATCCCTATTTTCCACTGCCTTGCTTCTGATTCCGCTTGCTCCTTTTGCTCCTCAACAGAGCTGCTCATAGCAAGGTGTGGAGTCATTGAGTTACAGTTTTCACAGTAGTATGGGTGTTTAATGTACTTACTATCAATCATTTATATAAACCAATACGCATTTATAAAGTTGATTGCATAGTAACAATCTAACGTTGGATTATCTAACTTATTATATTGATCGGCGTCTCATGTATGTAGTTACGCTGCACAATGCAACGATAATGCCATGGCTAATGTGTCAACTTGCTAAAGAAGGTTAACTATAAATCGAGCTTCTTAACGGTGACGGAGTATGTCCACACATCAGTCTCGCCATCACCAAAACTCATACTCGCTTCACCACCCTCATGCTTGAGCACAAAATCTGGCATCTCACTGTAGCTTGATCCACTATCATTAGTGCATGACATCGTGGCCGATAGAAGAATCGTATCGTCGTCATGTTGAGAGAGCGTTCCAGTATACGAACACTCATCAACGCTCGTGGTAAGCGTCTGGCCAAGGTAATCAAACTTAACCGATGGAAAGTCGCGCTTTAGGGATTGCTCTTCAACTGCAACGGTCATTTCATAACTACTGCTTGGTAATTCACTGTCAGCGAATACACTGCTTGATAGGCCAAGCAGCGATAACGCCAAGATTCTATTTTTCATTAATTGATGTGTTCCTTTTAAACTTGAGGCTCTTTGCATAACGCCATGGTAGAGCCACGAGTTTTTATTACATACGCTTGGGTGGAAACTTCTTTGTCATGCCTTGGCTAGAAGGAGATACAAGCTTATAACCGAGTTTCTCATAAAACACCGGTTCATCAGCAATCATGGAAACATACGACCCTTCCAGTGCAACAGAAGATAGGTAATTGTCGATGTATTCCATCACTTTTCTGCCCAAGCCCTGCCCTTGATAAATTGGATCGACGGCGACATCAACCACTTCAAAATTACACGCACCATCGCCAACGACACGCCCCATCGCAATGAGTTGATCACCATCTCGAACAGAAATGCCGTATAAACTATTTGGTAAAGCGATTGTGGCTGCTTTCAGTGACTTCGGTGATAATTTTGCTTTCACCCGCATCTCACAAAACTCGGCTGGATTTGGGACTTTTTCTTCGTATTTGAACGCCATTTTTACTGCTCCTTTTGATGAGCAGTGAGAATACACACGATAACTGTATAAATAAACAGTATCTCAGTATTTTGATGAGAATGTCACAATCGAAAGGCCATATAGGAACCCAAAAGGCGGGGGTGATGTCATTCCTTGTCCATCACCCTTGGCAAGCTAAATTTGAATTTACTTCAATAATCCTCGGTCGGCAGCCGCTTCAAGTTGAACTTCTAGTTCGCTCCACAGTGCCTTGCTGCCTTTAGAAATACGGTCACCGTTAAATGTCAGTACCTTATCTTTGGATATATTGTGCTTCCTCCAGCTATGACCGCCACCATGGATGTTATGAAGTAAAGGGGGAACTCTATCGATCGCTTTACCGAACCTTGCTTCCGGTGACTCACCCGCTTCAAATTCTAGCCATAACTCCAAATATTCGGATCTTAGATGGCTCGGCAATGACTCAAGTAAACGCTCGACACAGTTTCTCTCTTTAAGTTTGTTTTCTTCTGTTTCACTGGCATAGATGATCGTGTCACCTGCATCGATTTCACCGAGATCGTGTATCAGCAACATCTTCATCACTCGGGTTATATCGATCTCTTCATTCGCATAGTCTTTCAACATCAGAGCACTCAAACAGACATGCCAGCTATGCTCAGCGGAGTTTTCATAGCGATCCAGACCAACTGGCTTCGTTTGTCTATGAACATCCTTCAACTTTTCCACTTCAGCCATGAATTCCAAAATGCCTTTGATTTCTTCCACGATACGCTCCTTAACTTGAATTGATGTTTTAGTGATGCACAGGCTTATCGATTCGCCATTGGGTGATCTGGATTTAATTGCAGAAGATCCCATAGGTTTCCATAAAGGTCTTCGAATACCGCTACTGTGCCGTAGCCTTGCTCTTTCGGCTCTCGAACGAATTTGATTCCAAGAGACACCATACGTTCATAGTCACGCCAAAAATCATCAGTATTTAGGAATAGGAATACACGTCCACCAGCTTGATTACCGATAAAATCCAGTTGCTCGGGCTTGGATGCTCTCGCCAATAGTAGGCTTACACCGTGTGAATTAGGTGGAGCAACAACAACCCAACGCTTATCTTCTTCTGGTAAGTAGGTATCTTCGATAAGTTCAAACTTGAGTTTGTTTACGTAGAAATCTAGGGCTTCATCGTAGTCTTTTACGACAAGTGCAATATGGACAATATTTTGTTTCATAACGTACCTTGTTGAGGGGATAGGATGTAATTGACATGTTCCCTCCTTAGAACAAATGCCATTTTATATTCTATACCTTTGGTCAAACGACCAGCTACAGCTGCCAAAAACCGAGTTCAACACCACTTTGAATGACAATGGCACACATTCCGTGACGTGGTAACTCCATTGGTGGAACTGCTACTTCAGCACCCAACTTTTCAGCTGCGTTTACTGCCGCTTCAATGTCTTTCACTAGCGTGTAATGGCGAACGACTGGCTCCTCAGTTTCACGAAGTGGTCCCCTTACGCCAATCACTCCACCATTAGAGAGCTTAGCGGTACGAGCACCACCTAAGTTCAAATCCACATCACTAAACTTCACATCGTAGATCTGCGCGTAAGTCGCACAAACCGTATCTACTTCAGAGGTAACAATTTCAAGATATTGAACTTTCATGGCCATTCCTTTGATTCCCAGTTGCCTTTTGATAAACAGATTTTAGTTAAGCGTTAATAGCTCCACGCATAATGAACTGTGGCCCAGCGGCGCCACCAAGGTACTGTTCATTGGTATCTTCAAAACCACCTTTAACATAGCACCTATAGGCTGAGGGGTTTTTACAATTAACCGTTAAGTAAATCCATTCATACCCTTCGTAATTGGCTGCTAGATACGGAAATAGCGCTTGCACCGCGCCAGTACCTAGCCCCTTTCCTTGTTGGTTTTTATCAAGCGCAAACGCCTTTAAGCCAACACTACCTTCAGGGCAAAATTTGTAGCCCGCTGGGTAAGCAACATCAAGCTTAAAGAAGCCCACCACCTCACTGCCATATTTAATAATGTGTAGATGCGTGGTCTCGCTGCCATCTGACAGAAAGTCCGCTGCTGTTCCTGCGAATTTAACCTGTTCATCCGCGAGCTGAATTTCGTTAACTTGCTCGATATGAGCATCATTAAGTCTTTCGATAGTGATCATTGTTATTCCTTTATTCGCTATCTAGTCGTGTCTCATTACAAGCGATATTTTTACGAATGCCTCGTAAACCAATCAGATTTCCAAAAGGGTCCTCGACTTGGCACATAGTTAATCCGCCCTCGATCTCCATTGGACCTCTGTATAACTGAGCCCCAATTAACTGAAAATGCAAAAGTGACTTGTCAAAATCCTCTGTAGACCAATAAAGGACTGTTCCCTTTTTGCCAGAGCCAACTTTCTCATCCGCTTGTACAAGCTCAATAGAAAAGCCATTGATATCTAGAGTTGTAAAGTCAGAAGACGGATGATAGGTCGCGACAGACTCAGGAAAGGCCGCTTGATACCAACTGAGCCCCTGCTCTACGTTTGGGACATGAATCAGAATTGCTATTGGTCTGCTCAAGTTAGTCTCCTGATTGACTTGGATCTTTTACCCTTTCGTCTCCAACGTCATTGTTAGTTCAGACACCGACTGACCATCAATTCGATAGTAGTCTTCCATTTCGCCGACAACCGTAAACCCTGTTCTCAAATAAAGATTTTTAGCCGGAAGGTTGTTTGACAACACGTTGAGGTCTAGCCAATCAATCGCTTCGTTCTCTCGGCAGTATTGAGTCGCCACATTCATTAGCTTGGAGCCTAAGCCTTGCTTTCTCGCGCTGCTGTCGACACCCATACCAAGTAACACACGGTGAGAGCAGTAATTGCCATTATGATGGCGCAAGTCGATATGACCACGAATAGCACCATTCGAATCTTTAGCTAACCAAATTTTTCGCCAGCCATTCTCTCCAAACTCAAACTTAAACCCATCAGAAAAGCGAGCCTTGTGTGCTTCCGACATTTTACAATCGGACTTTGATACTGGTTGGAATAGCGGTGTTTCTTCTAATGCGATTTCTGACAACTGTGTATCCAGATACACGAACAGACTCTCTAAGTCAGAGTGTTTTGCTTCTACTATTTTCATTACTACTCCTATTCCAACTTCGCCTTAAATGGCTGAAATGTTTTATCGCGTTACTCATTGAATATCGTTAATGCCAAAACTAAAGAATCAACATCAATTCAAAACAGTGCTTCACTTGTCAATTAAAACTCGTCACAGGTATCGCGAGAGCTCCTATCTGGAAAATCGAAATTAAGATTATTATCGTCTTCCAAGATAAACAGAACACGCCCATTTTCAACGCCCGTTTCATTTCTATCAGAACATCCAAGGAATAGCTCCCAGTCGAACGCATATTCAAGACGATACTGGTTATGATTCACATGTTGCACGCTTTTTATTTTGATTCCGTTGGCCACATGTGCCATATCATCGATGTACGACAGGTCTGGAACCAGTTTGTCCTCAAATTTACTCTTATTTTCAGTTAAAAAATCGGCCAGCTCAGAGCATAGTTCCGGGCCATGGACCAAAGGTTGAGATTTATGGATAAACAACATTTCCCAATATTCCTGTAGCGAGTTGGAGTGAAAATACAAAGATCAACGTATACAATGCGACTTCCGTTCTGTTAGACAACGACCTTTTCATAACTGTTTCTGTCCATATCTGCCACCTCAACGGTTATCGATGCTCTACTAAGGGACAAAGACAGCAATTGCGTCATCACTGTCTCAGATAGCATTGCTTTGTCTGTGTCACTTCGACCAGACAATATACGCACAGTCACATGGATAAAATCTTCTTTTTCTGTACCCGTTTGGTAGCTCTCATAAGCGATACTTCGGACTTTTATGTCTCGCCCATAGGCTTCGAATAACTCTGAGTTAAGTGCTCCTAAAAACTCTTTATTGTTCAGTTGCTCGGCATTAATCGTCGACGAGTGTTCGATAATACAATGAGGCAAATCTTGCTCCTTTGGTTAACCTGATTTTAGTTATGTGCTGCTTTTGCTGACAAAATAGAACCGTTAGGCGTTACTGTTACTCGAGCTATTAAACGAGTACATCCGCACTTCATCACGTCGAAACCAGCCTAACTTTTCATAGAATTTCTGAGCGTTAATATTATCGTTATACACGAATAAATGTGTCTTGGGGACACCTACCCCAGCCAATGCGTTAACCGCTTCAGTTACTAGTTGGCAACCTAGATTTTGTCCTCTAAATTCAGTACTTACCGCTAGATGCTGCAAATAGCCACGACGGCCATCCGTCCCTACTAACACCGCACCAACCACGCCTTGTTTAGACTCCGCAACGAAGCTCAAGCCAGGGTTGCGCTCGAGATAAGTCGAAATGCTCTGTTTTGAATCTGCATCGCGAATACTCATACCTTCGGTTTCGCACCATAGGTTAATCACAGAATCATAATCGGCGATGTACATCTCTCGAATATTAATCACTTCACTTTCCTTGCGTCTGTTTGTGTTCATCCTTGCCCTATATGATTACTCTGTTAGCGACTTGGTGAGGAACGCTAATGATGAGTCTAGAGGGTAATTCTCAAGCACCATTTGGCATTGGTAGCCATGCTTCTCATAAAAAGGTTTGGCCTGAAAACTTAACGTGTCGACCAATGATGACGTACAGCCTTGGGACTGTGCGTACTCTTCTAATCGTTGCAGTAACTGGCTGCCGACCTGCTTGCCTCGCATTGAATCATCGACCCAAAGAAATTTGATCAATAGCCAGTTCCCCCAAAAATCCGCAATAACACCACCGACCTTAACATCCCCTTCCATGGCGTAATAACCGACTTGAGATTTAGGTATGCCTTCAAGAAATGGCGTATTGTGCTTGATTAGGCCTGCGCGAACTTCGCTGATGTCACTATCTGATGGCTCGGTATCTAATGTGTATTCCATTTGCTGATAATTCCTAGTCTGTCGAGTTGTATCAAAATAACTTGTTCATTAATGAAACTTCTGTCGGGGCAGCAAGCCAACCTTCAAATTTTTTGGCGACATCTTGTGTATAGGGTTCTTGATGATGCTTGTGTAGGTCTGCTTGGTTCTTCCATTCTTCGTAAAGATAAAGGTAGTTACCACACTCCGAAGCATGTAATTCAAACTGGATACAACCTAATTCGCTTCTAGTCGCTTCTAGCATACCAAGTAATTCCGTCTTCGCAGATTCAAAATACTCTTGCTTTGGTGTGATTTTAGCCATGACAAAAAGATGTTTATCCGACATGAGGTCTCCGTGTGTATTTGATTGAACTGGGTAATGTGAGTGATGTTGTATATAAGAGTTATGAACCTGTAATTATAAGGCGCAGACTACTTCACATAAAAAGCCATGTATTGTTCTAAAGCCTGAGGCTGTTCGGTGTAAAGGCCACCTATTTATACAGACTGGATTTCTTCGTAAATTCGCGTAGGACTTAAGTATCACCGAACGAACAGACCCCTAGGTATTCTAAATATGCTTTTTCGGTTTAATTAGTTCTCTGCTGTTGTTCAACCGAGCCACCTTCAATCATGGTGATTTGTTAATTTTCGCCAATCTTCGAGGTGAGGATATGATCTTCCCATTTCCCTGCGATTTTCAGGTATTTCCTGGCGTAGCCTTCTTTTTCAAAACCAAGCTTAAACAAAACTTTTTCACTCACTTTATTACGTGGCATATAGGTCGCCATAACTCTATTGAGACCCACAACGTCAAATATGTATCGAAGTGTGACCTCAAGAATTTCAGTCATAAAACCTTTACCTTCATATTTTTGTGCCATGTGATAGCCCAAAAAGCATGCCTGAAAAACACCTCGAGCAATGGCGGTGTAACTGCAGACACCGACAACTTCTCTCGTTTCTTTGT
Organism: Vibrio sp. 10N.286.48.B8; assembly: GCF_003050085.1. NCBI lineage: Bacteria > Pseudomonadati > Pseudomonadota > Gammaproteobacteria > Vibrionales > Vibrionaceae > Vibrio > Vibrio sp. 10N.286.48.B8. Next base: position 8,789 of record NZ_PIGD01000037.1, read on the forward strand.
CGATTGCGACAAATTTAATTTCTTTCCCGCCCTCGAATAACGCTTCACTGGCATGACAAAATTCTTCCCAATACTCCAAGGTATAGAATTGCTCGTCGCGCATGGGAGACCAAGGAGCTAAATGGCAGCGATTTTCTAGATGATATTGTAAAAGCGATGCCGCGTGTTGCTTACCTATTGCTTCAATTTGAGTTCGTGCCGTTTCTAACATTTCAACTGCTCACTTTTTGGTGTACCAATCCGCATTACTTTGGTTCGTTTGAGCAACCCAATGTATTAGGCTTATAACCCAATGCATCTAAATCGATACCTTGCTCTGACAGTAACTTCTCAAATAAAGGCAATAATGGGCCTAAGTTTTCATTTAAAGTATCACGCACCGTGTCAACGACGACTTGAGTACCACGTTCGATTTCGATATTGACGAAGTTACCTACTGATTTCGATGAGAAGACGGTCATTCGTCGGGTTTCTGGGATCAACCAAACCTCAAACCACCCTTCAACTTTATTAACGTCAGAAACGGTTAAGCTTGCCCCATTGATTGCGATATAACCTTTTGGGAATACATATCTTTTCCACTCATCAGGAAGAGCTAAGCGTACACAGTAGTTATCTTCAATTTCGGATATTTGGATAATCGCGACATTGAAATCAACGTGACCAGAAAGTGGGTGACCGCCAATTTCAGCACCGTCTCTTACCGCCCTCTCAGCATTCACTGATTGACCAACTTCATAATTGCTTAGCGTAGTAATTAATAGGCTTTGCAGCATGACGTCAAACTTTACTCGAACATCTGACAGCAACTCAGTAACGGTTAAACACACGCCATCAATTGCGATACTGGCACCAATTTCCAAATCGTGACAAAAGCCTGTTGGAAACTCTATGACGAACGTTCTTATTCCGTTGTTATCACTCACTTCTATAGTGTTAGCGACGGCTTGTACAATACCTGTAAACATATCTTCCCTATTATTGTGTTTAGTTACGGCAAAAAGTGACGTTTGACTAATACCCAACGCCACTAGCCTAAATGAAAAGTCTGTTACTCAACACAGAACGGCTTACGCACAAAGCTTGGGTTGGTTAATCTCAGGCTTTATGTTTTTTGTAAGCGCGGTGTCATTCAATTGTTGAGTGATTAAGTAAGTTATTGGTGTGCAATTTTCGGGTAGCTCATCACGGTCAAACCAACGCAACTCTTGGCATAAATGGGGCTCAGCATTCTGTATATCGCCAGCCCATTCATGGCATAGGTAGAAATAGTGACAAATGGGTAGCTCCGGGTCAGAGACAATCGCGAACAATGTTAAGTTCCCAGCGTCAACCGCAACCTCTTCTCGCGCTTCTCGTTCTGCTGCACTCCGAGGCAACTCCCCTTGCTCTATTCTTCCGGAAGGAAATCCCCAGTATTGGTCGAACGCTTCTGTGTTTTGACGAAAAACGAGCAGAAACTTAGAGCCCGACATAAAGATAATTTGAACTACATTCTTCATGAGTATCACAGTGTCGATTGGTAATATTTGACCATATCGTCTTGATTGATCGCAGGGTCTTCTAGGTTTTGTTGATCTTTCATGATCTGTGCCAGTGAAGGCAGAATAGAACGCTCCACTTTAAACGTATCAGACCAAAGCTTGCCTCTCATTACCGCCTTAGCGCAATGAAAGTACATAGACTCTACAGCGATTTTAATCACGACTTTTGGGGCTTTCTTCCCGTCAGGGCAAGCCGCAAGCAAATTTGGATCGGTATGGATGCTAGCTTTACCTTTAAGACGTACCACTTCATCTATCCCATTAACCATCAGCAGCAAGCCAACTTCAGGGTTATTGATGATGTTTTTTAAACCATCAATACGATTATTCCCCGAGCTATCCGGTATTAGGACCGTAGACTCATCGATAACCTGAATGAAACCGGGCTCACCGCCTTTAGGAGACAGATCGACAAAGCCTTGTGAGTCTGTCGTCCCCAAAACAGCGAAATGGCAATGATTGATCAAAGTAATCGCATGGGCATCCAGTGCTAGAAGTACTTTATTTTTAGCCCTTTTACTCGGCTCGGCATAAAGTTCATTTAATTGTTCTAATGTTTTTATTTCACTCATTGTTAAGCCTTTTCGTGCACTTTTGTGCATCTAATTTTTACTATAAATTACAAGTGTTTTAATGACTCGTGCAGTTGCTCTATACTTTGAATACCGAGTTCACTACTCAGCCAACCGAACTGGTCGCCCTCAAATCTTGGAAAGATATGTAGGTGGTAATGAGACAACTCATTAAAGTCACCGTTATTTTGTAAGAATGAAATACCATCAGGTTTAAACGCCTCTTCAATACGTCTATACACCTGCCTAGCGACAGAATGAATTTCGGTAAGAACACCTTCTGGTAGATCGATATAGTTGGCGTACGGATGTGTGGGACAAATCAAAATATGCCCAAAATTAATAGGATTGTGGTCTGCAAAAGCAATCACGTTATCGGATTCATAAACGATGACGGCTTCTATTTCACGACTAACAACTTTTTCGACTATCGTCATTTTAAGCCTCATGAATTCAGTTTTAACGGTAACTTTCTTAAGGGACCAGAAGTCGATCTCTATTACCTTTTAAGCGATTTATACATGATATAGCTGCTCACTGCCCCTAATTGAGGATGCTTATAGGCCTTGGGAATCGATCCGATAATACTAAAGCCAAGCCTTTCCCAAAGCTTTATTGCCGTTTTGTTTGTCGACACAACACTGTTGAATTGCATCGCCTCAAAGCCTAAATCAATGGCGACTTGTTGAGAGTGTTCACACAAAGACCGCGCGATTCCCTGCCCCCTTGCCCCTTCGGAAACCATGTAACCACAGTTACAAATATGACCGCTTGGACCCATTGCATTAGGCTTTATATAGTACGAGCCTAAAACAACATCGTTTTCGGTATAGACATAAGTTTTTGATGGCTGTTCACACCAAACCGAAAAGGCTTGTTTCATCGTCATTTCTGGATCAAATGCATAGGTTTCTTGTGCTTGAATCACTGCCGAAAACGTAGGCCAAAATGACTCAAAGTCAGATTTAGACATTTCCCTAATCATGAATTTCCTCCAAAACCAAATTTATGGCAACACGGATTCTACTACCGCCAAGTTGACACATTGATGTGGTACTTATTTATCGGAGGCGCCCTGTTAATAATTAGTATGTTACGAAAGGAGATCACAGCAGCACAAGGTCAAAACTGGGTGGTTAAAAGAAGTTATAAACCTTCGCTAACTGGCTAATATATTTCCGTAACGTACTGACTACCATAGCAAATATGCCACCAGCCCGGATAGATGCGGAAGTGCGTAGTGATACACATTATTAACAAAGAGCTGCTATTGATAAAACGTTTTTATGAGCCAGTTTGAGGTAAGCCAGCCACTAACAAGTTCCAACAGCAGATTATCTTGATACCTCTTCCTCACTGAAAGTCGCTAATAAGTTCTGTCGATTCGAATAAAGGGCTAACTGGAAGGGTGAACACTATTGTCCCTAGAGTACCGAAATACTTCCAAGCCACTTTCTACAAATACGTTATAATGTGATGACCGATGTACCCATTGGTACCTGATATCAAAACTCTCATTCGTTCCCTCAATTAAATGCCAAGCCTTAGATTTCAAGTGCTAGTCATTATTCTTGCGAAAGAGCTCACATAACATGTGCGGTTAAAAATACCCAGGCAGTGTCTCTTTGAACGCCCTACCATCACTCGTAATGTACATGCAGTCAGAACCTCCAGTCACTGTAAACCCTAACCGCCTATAAAACGTTTTGTCGATATCACTATGTAAGAACAACACCGTATTATTTTGATTCTGGAGTAACTCATTCTTTATCATGTTAATTAACTTTGAAGCATAGCCTTTGCCTCTTAGCTCTGGAGGTGTAGCAACGGAACCAAGCCCGCAGCTGCCATCTACAAGACCAAACACTCCTTGATAAACAATCAAGGAAGATAATATTTTTTGATGTTCAATGAGCACATACCAAGTTCCCTTCTGATACTTATCATTTTTATTACAACAAGCTAGATAGTCATCGACTGATGCGGAACCTCCCCATACATCAAAGCCCATAAGATAAATATCATCTAACTCATGAGTGTCTGCAGTTCTTAAAGTCATCATATTGAATTCCCAAATTTACTTATTGCTATTTTTCTTTCAACACCGCGCTACCTCTGCGTGTCGGCTCCGCGAGATGAAGGTAACGGGTAAATGTGTCCTTTGGGCGTTCTAAATTGTTTTCAGCTAACACTCTAGAAGCCATGCCTCTGTGGTTATTACCGTGTGTGAGTAAGTGGAGAAGGACTTCTTCAACAGACATTGTCCCTATATCACCATCTACGAAGTTAAACTGAATAACCTTGTCTAATTCTTCTTTTGAGGCTGACAGTGCATACTGCACTAACCATGTATCATTGTGAGCCATTCTCTCACGCAGCTCTGAAAACGAAGGAGTTTCAACGGTATTATCAGCAGTATATTTTTCCGGTTCGCCGAGAATTCGACTTATGAATAGACTATCTACCACGGTCGTATGATTTAAAATTCTAACGAAAAATGTGCCATCGTTTTCCGGCAGTTTTGAGAATTGTCTCGCTCCAAAATCGAGTAACTGACTATTTGCCCATTTTTTGTATTCAAATGCCTTAGCAAACTGCATTTATTTATCCTTTTTTGTTTGATTTACTCCCGTGCATTAAGAGCTCCCTACCCTTTGAAATCAGGCGAATCAACTATATAGTTTTGAAGTTCCAACTCTTATCCGCGCACGGGAACGGGGCCACACTTGGTTTGATGTCAAGTGCTATAGTTTAAGGTTCCGATCACTTGCACCCTATTCAGGGTTGCGGTATCAAAACAATGTTCTAAATGATTGCTCACGTTTTATGGTTATCAGGTTCTTTTGCAATGAGGAAAGCATCGCTTCATACAAGAAATTACCCATGCTGATGCGCTTCACGCCAAGAGCCTCTAACTCTTTAAAATTTGGTAATTCAGGAACACACATGACATTTATGGGCAGCAACGTGCTATCTACAACGGCTTTGATATCATCGGTTCCTTTGATACATGGAAGAAAAACTCCATCAGCACCTGCTTGCTGATAGGCTTGGATTCTCTTGATGCTCTCCTTTAGAGGCGCTTTTACATTCATTAAAAATGTGTCAATGCGGACATTAATGAATACTTTTAGGTTGGCTTTGTTGAGCATACTTTTAACTTTTCTCAACGTTTGCGAGAACATCATCAAATCACAAAGTCGCCTCTCACGATTATCGACTGCGCTATCTTCTATATTGATTCCGACCACGCCAGCATTCACCAACTCAGTAATATTTTCATAGATCGCCTGCGGCGTATCTCCGTAACCTGATTCAATATCCACGCTCAGAGGTAGATCTGTTGCCTGTGCAATAGCTTTTACCGCCGATAGTATCTCTTCAAATTCGATATTTTCGCCATCGTCAAGCCCGTGACTGCGTGCAATCGCTGCACTCGATGTCCCAATCGCTAAAAAGCCAGTTTGCTCTGCAATTAAGGCGCTTGCTACATCCCAAACATTACAAATAACGAGTGGTTTTGATGCGGTATGCATTGTCTTAAACATGTCTGATACTCCTTAAAGTGTTTTGGTTTCAGACATAGGCTAGCAACAGGCATAACAAAGAACTCGCCAGTTTCGGAAGTGAATAGTAAATATTTACCCCAGACTCTTTATATACCGAACAACAATAAGGCCATCGAACATGCCCATCAGGTGGTTTGCTTAAACCAAACCACACACGTAGTAGATTTTAGCCATAATTCCTCGTCGGCTTGTGTTATTGGGTAACTAGTAGTGTAGTGGTCAACTGATATTGGCCACGTTCCTAGAGTTTAACCAGAACAATCGTTCTGATTCATTGGGAGTCAAACCACCGTTGTATTGGTGCGGGCGGAGTTGGCAATAATACCCAATAATGTATCGAGTAATTTCTTGTTGTGCCTCTGCAAAGCTCCGATAACCTACTGTAGGTATCCATTCCGTCTTCAAGCTTCTAAAGAAGCGTTCCATTGGTGCATTATCCCAGCAATTTCCTCGTCGAGATAAGCTTTGCTTGATCTGAAAGCGCCACAGTAATTGCCGATAACTTCGGCTTGTATAATGACTGCCTTGATCGCTGTGAAACATGACGCCCTGTGGTTTACCACGAGACTCATAAGCCATGGCAAGAGCCTTACGAGTTAATCGACTATCGGGCGATAATGACATTGCCCAACCAATCGTTTTTCTAGCGAACAGGTCTAAAACTACGGCTAAGTACATCCAACGATAGCCAGTCCAAACATAAGTAACGTCACCAACCCAAACTCTGTTTGGCTCCGTAACTGCAAACTGGCGGCCTAAGAGGTTTGGGATCTCAAT
>NZ_PIGD01000038.1:0-11451 GCF_003050085.1 Vibrio sp. 10N.286.48.B8
TCACTTGCGATTGTTCAACCTTCACTACTTCGTAACCAAATCGAAGCGAAGCGTTGCAAGCTTGAGCAAATGGGTCGTAACGTATTTGGCCTAGAAGCGGGTGCTGATTTAGCCGAGCGCACAATCGCGGCAATCGAAGCGTTCTACCACAGCCTAGACGTTGCAACTATGTTCGACGGCTACGAAACAAACAAAGAAACAGCGATCGACAATGTTGTCGCTCAACTTGAATCACATGGCTACCTGCAACTTGGCGAAAACCAAGCAATCACGCCAGAGAAGACTCGTGAAATTCTAGAGTCTGCGATTCAATAGCGTTCAAAATTAGAGCAAGGAAAACAAGGTTCTAAGGAAAATCGTCATAATCTAAAAATTTATGCCGTGAAACTGAACCAAATTCTTTGCCCTTGCGTATATCCTCAAGCAGCGTCCAAATCAGGCGCTGCTTTTTATTTGCCCTACAAGATGCTATTAAATTCTCATAAGTCCCTAATTTTATGTGCAATCATATTTCTATATTGGTAAGGTAAACCTGTCTCTTTACTAGGTATGAACAACGATTTGAACAATCTCAAGGAAATGGTTAAGTTTAAGTCACTTAACAAGTGGTATGGTGATTTTCATGCCCTAAAGGATATCGATTTAAATATTGAACAAGGAGAGATAGTGGTGATTTGCGGGCCATCAGGTTCAGGTAAATCAACCTTGATTCGTTGTATCAATCAGCTAGAACCTTTCGAGAGTGGCGAGCTTTCTGTGCTAGAGCAAGCACTTCCGAGCAAGTTCAGCACGTCACGTTCATCCAACCAAAAGAGCACAGCCTTCTGGGAGCTTGGTGATCCCAAGATCTCATGGTAGTTACCTGAAACTATATAGCTAAAATAAGTATTTGAGATAAAGCGTTATAGTTACAACAAACGCTTAACGGCAATGTATAAAGTTTCACGGTTATTAGAGGGAGTAATAAGCTTAAGAAATCACAACACACAGACGGTGAGCTATTAAGTATTTATCGTGATGCATTACGTGTTTATGGTATGTGAAGCTACCGTTCGTATCCTTTAGAACAACGATAATTTCATTTACTTTCTACCTGATAAATAAACAAAAGGTGACCAATTGCGCGGTCACCTTTTATATTCGACTGCTATGTACTATTTAACACAAGTGACTGCAAAAAATTTAGTATCTTGACCTACAATGGACACCTCTCCCTCAGTGGAAGGTTGAGTATTATACAATCTCCCATCAGATGCTCGTAATGCATACCCAATACCACTCCATGGTGAACGTAGCCCCCTCCAACCTAATTCATAGTTAGGTGAAGATAAACCAGCGGGATTTAAACTACCAACAACTAGGTTATTATACGTTGATAAGTTAGTATTAAAGTTACGTAATTCATCAAATGTTGGTAAACGCCACCCCCCGCCATCAACTGGTAGTAAAGAACATAATTGTCTTGCGTTAGCTAAAGAGTAATGAGCAATGGTAACGTTATTCTCCCCAACTGTACTATCAGCAATTACACCGACAAATTCAGATTCTTCCGGTGTTAATGGTCTCATGAATTTAAGACCTGTTGTCATATCTTGATAAACTGTCGCAGGGGCAATGCCTTTCGGTGTGTTATAGCGGTTCACAATCCCACCCCCAACAAAAGTACCGTCGCTAACAGTTAGATATTGACTTGATGAATCATCAGACACTCGACGACAATACTTATTGTAGCTTTTATCAAGATCTTCAACACAAAATTCAATATCCTGACTAACAAGATCATTAGCTAAAAGTGTGAACCCAAGCTTATCTAAATATTCTATTTTATATGTTAACCCTGTACTTTGTGGGTCCTGAATACCAAAACTTGATGTGACTCCCCAACTCGTTTTGATATTATTAGAGTACCCTTGCAAACTAACATTAATATTCTCAAATAGATTAAAGTTACCACTATATTTAATAGATGTTCCAACGATATCTTCACATACTTTGCTACCACTCGCACCATTAACATTCACTGGTGTAACACAATATTGTATTACTTTCCCTGCATCATTATCTTTGATTGTATAATTACAAGGAATTGCAAATGGGTAACAAGTAACACCAGAATCAACACCATCAACGCTCCATGTAACAATAGAGCTACCTTGAGCAAGTCCATCTATACCTGGAATATAAGTATATGTAGCAGGTAATCTAAAACCAGCGACTGGAGAATTTGAGTTATTATTAATTGAAACCGTTGCTGAGGGAGGGAACCCCAAAGGAGGCAAGATAATACCCGCATTATAACAAGCTTCAAGCCCTATTTTTGGTTCACCAGTACTCGCTACAGGTGTAACACAAAAACTAATCGTTTTTCCCTCATCAGTAACGGATGGAGTATAACTATTTATAGAAACACCACCAACGTCAACTCCGTCTAGTTTCCACTTAAATAATGATATACCTTCTAAATCACCATCTATATCTGTATATAAATATGACCCGACAAGATTAGAACCAGATGTATTTGCTTCATATCACGCAGCAGCTTCGCTGTCCTTTCAGTCATGAAAGCGCTTGAAGAGGAATGTTACGAGTGGGATTTGCTCAGTGGTATCTGAAAACCAGAGCATGAAGCTTTTGAAATCGGTCAGGGTAATGGACGAAGCTTCGAGATCATTAGTAAGGCTATAGCGCCTGTGTTTAAGAAGTTTTTTGATGACTAAGAAATCATGGTTATGTAGTTGGACGACTACAAAGTCGCTTGGTGTTCACGTGCTAGTGGTGCTCTGCTCTAAACACTTTATGCCCCTTTATTCATTAGACTAAATAATCTACACAATTCAGGTGGCGTACGTTTTCCCTATTAAAAGTTATCCGAACTCAGCAAGCCTCAAAAGAAATACCGCATTATCTATCCACAAAATACGGCTAATCACCCGTATAAAAAGCGTTATGCCTATCTCTAATAGGTCTATGATGCGACACCTTATGGATAGTTTGCTTATAGCAACTCCTGGAGATAGACTTCGAATAAATTTAAGTGCTTTTGCTAGGTCTTGTGTTTCAATTTTAAATTAATTATCAATACGTTCATCATTAGTCATATCGGTATCTACAACGCTAGGGCATAAACAGTAAACCTTTCTGCAAAAGGAAGAAGTTCGTGATAAAGCGATTGGCTATAACTAACAATTGCAGCTTTCGTCGCTGAATATTCTGCAACCTTAGGGACTGGCGCCAAACCAGCAGTAGAGCCAAAGTTATATATTTCCCCGTAGCCTTGCTGTTTCATTTTCTCCGCAGAAGTAGCCCCAAATTTTCGGACATTACTTTAAGTGACTGTTCTGTTTTGATAGTAGCCAGAGTGACGGGAACAGATTATGACTAAAAAACGTAGAAACCACTCTCCTGAATTTAAAGCTAATGTGACACTTACTACCGCTAAAGGTGATAAAACTGTCGCGAAGTTGACGCAGAAGTACAACTTGTACGCTAACCAGATCTCCACTTGGAAAAAAGAGCTGCTCGACAATACTGCTATGCTCTTTGCCTCTGATAGCCACTTAGGCAAAGAGCATATCAGCTGGGTCCATCAATTAAGAAATTAGTTTATATGTCCAACCATTAGGATCCACTTCTGTTTTTCATTAATTATAGAGAAGATTCAAGTAATATATCATCATCCGCGCGTAACTCATTTGTTATATCATCAGGAGTTGTCGGATCACCGCCAGCTGCACTCCAGCCCCACACCACTACAGAACCGTCTTTTTTAATCGCTATAAAAGACGACCAGCCAGCTTTAATATCTACTACGTCAACAGATACTTGAGAGGCAATAGCATCATACTCTGCTTTATTTGCACCCCATGCGAGTACTTTTCCACTATTAGTAAGCGCTGCGAAGTTTCGTCCATTAGGCGAAGCATAGAGAGCATTAACATCTACCAACTGAGCAGATATATCTCCGGGGATTGTGCCTCCAGTATTACCACCCCAAGCGACTACAGTATTATCATTTTTTATTGCAGCAAAAGCTTGGTCGTTACCGACGACGGACTTAATGTTGGTTAGTACACCACCGTTACCACCCCTAGTACTATTTCCCCAAGTGACCACAGTTCCATCAGACTTGAGTGCAGCAAAGGCGGATTGAGTGGCAGATAAAGATATAACGCCAGACTGAAGGTTGGCTGTTACATCTACAGGAATTGTGGTGGTACCTCCTGTGTTTTCAACTCCCCAAGTGACGACTTTTCCGGACGATTTTCGCGCTGCGAAAGCACTACCAGTGGCTGCAATCTGGGAGACGCCTCCTTGCAGGTCGGCTTCCACAGTGGTGAAGTCTACCTGCGGGTTTACATTGTCAACACTACCCCAACTTTTAACATGCCCTTGTGAGTCAATGCCAGCGAACATAGAGTTACTTGTGCGATAGAGTGTCTGAATGTCTGTAGCCACAAGGCCCTCGGCAGGTCCTTCTACACGACAAAAAAAACCTCCCCAAAAAATCACATCACCATTGTCTTTACGAGCAGAGAAACAATAATTGTTACTAACTATTTCTACAACTCCACTATCTAACAGCCCCGACACTCCAGATATGTCTCCCCCAAAGGTAGCTTCACCGTAAGTGACAACAGAGCCGTTAGTTTTCCAAATCGCAACAGCACCAAATGAAGGTGCTATACCTAACGCATTCGATTCTGTTCCAGAGGGAGTGAACCCCCAATAGACAACCGAGTTATCTTTTTTCTTAGCCGCTACTATATTAGACAAATAGAAAGTTGAAACACTCTCAACATTGGTCAAGTCCAGCCCACTTGAACTGGAACCACCCCAAGAAAATGCTACTCCATCATTTCTTAACCCAGCATTTGTTGAACGACCTGTATAAAATTGGTGTACCGAGTCTCTTGAATAAATATTGTATTCTTCCTGTGCACTAGATTGACCACTCTGGCTGTATGTGACTACGGACAATCGAACCTTTTTGTTAACATCAGCATTTTCTATCGTTAACGACTCCGCAGTGGATGATGAATCAGATATCGTAACGCCATTTACATTGATAGTATTACCGTAAATATTGTCTTCGTTCCTATCGACTTGCCATAGAAATGTTGTAAGTGAGCGATTACAGTTATCGCACGTATAATCAGCTGAAACCGTATCCCCCACGATTAACTGACCTATTTTATCAAGTGAAGTAGTAATGGGGCTAGGCTCACTAACTGTTACTGGAAAACTACAAACTTCATCACCAATAAAATTAACGTTACCAAGGGCTATTGGTGTAACACAAAAAACAATATCCTTTCCTACATGTTCATTAACAAGATCAAACGACTCGGATGTTATACTTTGAGTAACATTATCAATTATCCATCTAAATTCACTCGAATTTTCTGGGCGAGCATTTGAATTAGGGTCAAAGTATGTGTAATTACCATATATTGTTTTTCCAGAGAATACGTCGCCTTGAATGTTCACTGACTGCGCTAAAGGTACATTCCAACTTTCTACCGGATGATTAGAACCACCTTGAGACGGTGCTCCGCTGTTCTCTCCACCACAAGCAAAAAGAAAACTTGATAATAACACAATAAAAAAAGCTCTTAATTTCATGGTTTAACCTCAGATGAAAAAGCGGGAGAAATTAATTCAACGCGACGGTTTATTGAACGGCCTTCTAAGGTGTTATTATCCGCAATTGGATCCGTCTCACCTCGGCCTTCGACTTGAATTCGACTCATTTCGATACCATTACTTTCAAAATAATTAGCAACACTTTGCGCTCGTCTCAAAGATAGCCTTTCATTGTATTTCTCTGAGCCTTGGGAGTCGGTATGCCCAACAATGATTAATTTCGATATAGGGTTACTTTTAAGTCTTTCCAAAATTGATGCGAAATTAACTTCTATTTCAGAAGATAGTTGAGCGCTATCAAAAGCAAACAGAGCCTGTCCATTCAACTCATTAAGAGTTACTATTTCAGCTTGAACGATATGCACTGATGGTTCAGGGTCTACAATAGCAGGAGCTTCCTCTTTTGAGCCAAAAGAATAAGTCAAACCAACCGTAAGGAAATTAATATTTGAACCACCTGTATTCTCGCCACCAACGTTATCAAACCATTGATATTCTATCCGTGTTTTTAACTCCTTAGTTAAGCGATACTCAAGGCCAGCGCCAAGCATCAAAGAAAAATCTTCATCTCGCTCTTGAACATCATAATTCAATTCTTCTCCTTTCTTATCGGCCCTCCATGCAAGCCCCCCAACTTTGCCGAATATATTCCAGCTATCATTTAAATAATAATCGGCCTTGACCCCTAACTCGACACCTTGAAATTTTGCACTATAAGGAGCATCAACTGAAGGAGCATCAAGACTTGGGTAAATAGCTTTCGCTTTACCTAAATAATCATATCCACCTTCAATTGAAAGCCAGTCATTTAGTTTATAACCGAGAAAAACACCAGCCCCGATAGCTTCTCTATCACAATCTAAATTGTGTGATTCACAACCATTAGAAAAGTGCGTCCAACCAACTTTACCACCAACATAAACGGTTTCACCCTCAGCATGAGCCGTAAACACAACACCTAAGCCCACAATAAAACACAATATCTTATTCATAATCACTTATTTCAAAAAAAAAACTCTTTACAAGATACCACAAAAATGCAGTCGATAAGAAGACTTTTCAATCGGTTTCGTGGGCTACCAGCGTAAAACAAAAAATTCAGAGAGAATCAAACCACTTGAAATGCTGCTCGTTATAAGCATAGTTTCACATTAGGTAAGAACCAAGCTACTCTTCAGGTTGTACTGAAGTAGAGCTTATAATTCACAACTAAAAACCTACAAAACCACCTCTCACCCTTTGTATCCTTATGATGTTCTTCAATGCTCTACATATTACCCCACCTTTTATGGCAATAATTAACCAGCATTAAAATCCTCGTTTATATAAAAATAGTAAAAAAGGCCACACTGATTAATATAATAGTAGTGGCCTAAGAAATTAAAAGGTTAATAGATATTACTTGAGAATGACCTGTACTGAACGCTCAAGCGGACCATTTTCTTGTGAGCTCAAAGGTTGTTCATTGGAAACACTTGATGTGTTTATACGTGAACTATCAACTCCTTGATTAATCAATAATAAAGCTACACTGTCAGCTCTCTTCTCAGAAATCTTTTTATTAACTTTATCGGAACCAAGCGAATCTGTACGCCCGATAACATTAGCTTTCAAGCTAGGATTATCAAGCATAACTCTAGCCACTTCATTTAAGTTATAGCGCCCATAGTCATTTATCTCAACCTCACCGACTTGATACGGCAAAATATATTCTGTGCGCGATATTCGAGTTTTGATTATCTCTTTTGTTTCGACTATCTCTTTTTCTACTATTTTTTCTTTTTCAAGAACAAGAGGTGTGCTTGGTTGGCCGAATTTATATGTCATCCCCCAATACACTTGATTTAAGTGGAAGTCTTGACCACTTTTCTTTTCTATTTGGTCATAATAATCATATCCAATTTTTGTCGTTACCGAGTTAGTTAACTGGTATTCAAAACCTAAACCAGCAGTACCACTAAAGTTATCATCTTTTATGTTATTCTCACCAGATACATATGTAGCGCCAATTTTCCCAAACATTGAAAAATAATCGGTAAAATAGTAATTACCTTTAATCCCAATCGTGCCTAAATGCAAGTCAGAATTATCTAAATTACTCAAATAATCGTAACTTCCATATACTCCGAAATTACGATTAATATCATAGCCAAGTTCGATCTTTGTGCTTGGAGCCGTGTTTTCTCCATCTTCTATATCCGAACTATCTACAAAGCCAACTCCAAGATTAGCACCTACCCAGATCCCAGATTTATCGTCTAAATGTTTTGTGTCTTCGTTTATGTTTTGAGCGGCAGATGTACCACTCGATAACATAAGGCCTATAGCCACTGCTTGTAACTTCATTATAATCTCCTAAAACATCATGAAACATCATGAAACATTTCCATGATTCGTGAAAATATTAGGTCAACATTGGCGTGGCCCCGTCAAATAAGTGTTTATTTTTAGTTAAATTGCTGTAAAACAACCAACTGGAAGCAATATAGCCAATCACTCTTTAACTGTGGTTCTCTGACCTTTTGGAGTGATGAAGAACAATAAGCGAGTGGGCGCAAAGCAAACAGAATAAGCGCGGGAGGCCGCGTCGGTTCAGTGATTTAGCTATCACGACAACACTCATGGTCAAACGAGTTTTTTCTATGCCATTAAGAGCGCTTCAAGGATTTATCGACTCGATATTTAGGCTAGCCCATGTACCGTTAAGTTGTCCGCATTACACCTGCATCAGTCGTAGAGCCAAGTAAATTAAGGTTTCATTTAAGACTAAAACGAGAGGAGCGATACAACATCTAGCCATTGATGCTAATGGCCTTAAGGTTTATGGCAAAGGTGAATGGAAAGTCAAAAAACACGGGACGGATGGTAAACGTAGAGTCTGGCGAAAGCTTCATATTGCCGTCGATACAAACACTCATGAGATCATTGCCGCCGAGCTAAGTTTATCGACGGTTACAGATGGAGAAGTACTCCCGAACTTACTGAAACAAACACGCCGAAGTATCCTTGAGGTGTCTGGTGATGGCGCTTACGACACGAGAGCGTGTCACGCTGCTATTAAGATTAAGGGAGCCATTGCGCTTATTCCCCCAAGAGAAGGGGTAGCCTTCTGGCAGCCTGGTCACCCTCGAAATCTCGCTGTGGGTTGCCAAAAATTATACGGCTCAAATAAGTATTGGAAAGAGCGGTATGGATACCACAAACGTTCACTCTCAGAAACAGCGATGTATCGAGTTAAACAGTTGCTAGGAGGGAAACTGAGCTTAAGAAATTACAATGCCCAGGTGGGTGAAACTTACGCGATGATAAAAGCGTTGAACAAGCTTACTGGGTTAGGTATGCCTGAAACTTGTCGTATTGATTAAGAAATACGCGAAACGGGTTGGCTCTATCTCTAAATTCAATTACGCAACAAAGCCCCATGCCCTCCTTAAAGTCTCTTTTATTTTTGAAGTAAATATTACTTTTCGTTCATTACCTTCCAGAGCCTCTCGGTTAAATTGAGATTTGCGCTGTAAAGTAGGAGATGATGCAACTCAATATAAAAAACAAATACCGGATCTCTGACTAAATCACTGCGCTGATATCCTGCTCCATCTAAAATGATATAAATGTTGTAGTTAAATAGATAGATATCTCTGAGCTTGCAGACAAAGCGAACAATGCTCTCATTGCTAATACTTTCGAAATCGCTAACAATGATCGAACCAATATTCGACAGGTTCAGCGCACCAACAATATGCAGCCGGCTGTGCTCACCTGTCGTTTCCAGCACTTTATCTTAACCTGTACGTATCAACCATCGCGATTTTCGTCGACAGCGCTAGGTCAAAAGCATCAATGAACGCTTTCCGTTTCGACTCATCAAACTTGAGTGGAACATTTTTCGGTTTCTTTTAGCTAAGGCCAAACGCCTCTTAGGATAGGCAATAATTTGAAGAGTATGAGAGTAAGTCTTCTCAGTCAAATGTGTGAAACGTTGCATTGTTTAAGCGACAAAAAGTTTATTTTGGCTACCACCATTTTCAGGCTGAAGCTTTCTAAAAGAATATAGTAGCCACGATTCCTGAATGCGAAGAACTTAAGGAATCACGGTGCAACTGCAACCTTCAGAAGCAAGCAAAACCTCTTCAATGCGATCGCATATTCGATTATCACGGGTAGAATCACGCATGTGTTTTTGCTGAGAAGTCAGTGTGATTTTTTATATTACTTAGCATGATCCTGATTTCACCGAAAATCAGTCGACTCAATGATCACAGGTATAGCATTATTTTTAGGTTTAAAACCTTACATTAAACACATGTAACACTGATGGTTTCTCAATTGTGAGAAAATCGTGCCCATTGCATGGAATGTTATGTTTCAAGTTTGATTGTTTACTTTAATTGCAGCCTAAGTGAAAATATTGTTAATTCAGGTCGATGGTGAAAATAAAAGTTGATCAAACAAAGAGGTAATTCAGGGTTATGTTTTTCATAAATACTAAAGGCAATTCACTTTCATTAATAATGGCTACCATTAGCCTTTCCGGGTGGGTTACTTCTATGTACTTATACGATAATTTTTTAATGTATCAACTGCGAGTTTCTGAAGGGAAAACAATTAATGCTTACAACATCTTGGATTCTGCTTTTCGGCACTCAATTTCAGAAGATCACATGTATTCTATGGTAACCGATTGGGTCCTAAAGGGCAGCAGTGCTGAAGTTGGGTCTTTAACCACAATATGCAATAGAAACCCTATAATTTTAATGGAGATATCCCCTTCTTTTACAGAATTTTTCATTCTAAAAGTGTGTAGTGTTATTAAATACTAGTACGCGATCGTTTGCGAATTGGCATTCACATCATAAGATGAATTTATTTTAATTTGCCGGACATCAACAACCTAGGGTCAAAAAGGGGGCTCCTTATGAAAACGAAACTTAGTAACGCTGTGTCTATGTGCTTAATGCTTGCTCTTAGCTTATCGGGGTGGGTAACCTCTATTTACATATTCAAAGAAACTAAAAAATATCAGGATGAAGTTCTGGAAGGTAAGTTAATAAATGCTTTCAATATATTAGAGCATTCAATAAAGGATATAAGTTCTGAACATGAGATTTATCAAAAGATTAAAGAGTGGCATCAGCATAAAAAAAGTGCTCAATTGGGCTCACTTAAAACGGTTTGTACCTATGCACCGGAAATGATTGTATTACTATCACCTATATTTTGTGAAAAAACAGCAATACGGGTATGTGATGTTTCTTTTGATCTTTAGGAGTTTTCAATCCAAACCATCAAGTAAAATTTGGAGGTAGTTGGGGAGCTATGCCACTTCAAAAACGCTACAGACCAAGCCTCTAGATACAAATTAGCGTGCGAGCTCATAAAATCGCTAACACTTAAAGAAAGCAAAAGACAGATCGAAACACAAAGGTGAATTGCCTTAAAGAACATTTGAGGCATCAAGCTGAACCAAATTCTTTGCCCTTGCGTATATCCTCAAGCAGCGTCCAAATCAGGCGCTGCTTTTTATTTGCCCTACAAGATGCTATTAAATTCTCATAAGTCCCTAATTTTATGTGCAATCATATTTCTATATTGGTAAGGTAAACCTGTCTCTTTACTAGGTATGAACAACGATTTGAACAATCTCAAGGAAATGGTTAAGTTTAAGTCACTTAACAAGTGGTATGGTGATTTTCATGCCCTAAAGGATATCGATTTAAATATTGAACAAGGAGAGATAGTGGTGATTTGCGGGCCATCAGGTTCAGGTAAATCAACCTTGATTCGTTGTATCAATCAGCTAGAACCTTT
>NZ_PIGD01000039.1:0-7858 GCF_003050085.1 Vibrio sp. 10N.286.48.B8
GAGAGTCGCAGATACCAGGTGGCTGCAACTGTTTATTAAAAACACAGCACTGTGCAAAATCGTAAGATGACGTATACGGTGTGACGCCTGCCCGGTGCCGGAAGGTTAATTGATGGGGTTAGACTTCGGTCGAAGCTCTTGATCGAAGCCCCGGTAAACGGCGGCCGTAACTATAACGGTCCTAAGGTAGCGAAATTCCTTGTCGGGTAAGTTCCGACCTGCACGAATGGCGTAATGATGGCCACGCTGTCTCCACCCGAGACTCAGTGAAATTGAAATCGCTGTGAAGATGCAGTGTACCCGCGGCTAGACGGAAAGACCCCGTGAACCTTTACTACAGCTTGGCACTGAACATTGAACCTACATGTGTAGGATAGGTGGGAGACTTTGAAACCGCGTCGCTAGATGTGGTGGAGTCGTCCTTGAAATACCACCCTTGTAGTTTTGATGTTCTAACGTTGGCCCCTGAATCGGGGTTACGGACAGTGCCTGGTGGGTAGTTTGACTGGGGCGGTCTCCTCCCAAAGAGTAACGGAGGAGCACGAAGGTGGGCTAAACACGGTTGGACATCGTGTGGTTAGTGCAATGGCATAAGCCCGCTTGACTGCGAGAATGACAATTCGAGCAGGTGCGAAAGCAGGTCATAGTGATCCGGTGGTTCTGAATGGAAGGGCCATCGCTCAACGGATAAAAGGTACTCCGGGGATAACAGGCTGATACCGCCCAAGAGTTCATATCGACGGCGGTGTTTGGCACCTCGATGTCGGCTCATCACATCCTGGGGCTGAAGTCGGTCCCAAGGGTATGGCTGTTCGCCATTTAAAGTGGTACGCGAGCTGGGTTTAGAACGTCGTGAGACAGTTCGGTCCCTATCTGCCGTGGGCGTTGGAAAATTGAAAGGGGCTGCTCCTAGTACGAGAGGACCGGAGTGGACGAACCTCTGGTGTTCGGGTTGTCATGCCAATGGCATTGCCCGGTAGCTAAGTTCGGAATCGATAACCGCTGAAAGCATCTAAGCGGGAAGCGAGCCTTGAGATGAGTTTTCCCTGACGCTATAAGCGTCCTAAAGGGTTGTCGTAGACTACGACGTTGATAGGCAGGGTGTGTAAGTGCTGCGAGGCATTGAGCTAACCTGTACTAATTGCCCGTGAGGCTTAACCATACAACACCCAAGGGGTTTTGTGGACTCAAAGAAATACCAAACACTTGAATGAGTTTGAAGAGAATTTTAAATCAGTTTTCCAGATTATTTTGCCTTCAGTTTTTTAAAAACTGAAAGTAAAAGCAAAATTTGCTTGGCGACCATAGCATTGTGGACCCACCTGATTCCATGCCGAACTCAGAAGTGAAACACAATAGCGCCGATGGTAGTGTGGGGCTTCCCCATGTGAGAGTAGGACATCGCCAGGCTT
The DNA here is from genome assembly GCF_003050085.1 of Vibrio sp. 10N.286.48.B8. NCBI lineage: Bacteria > Pseudomonadati > Pseudomonadota > Gammaproteobacteria > Vibrionales > Vibrionaceae > Vibrio > Vibrio sp. 10N.286.48.B8. The sequence goes on from NZ_PIGD01000039.1 coordinate 1,413, forward strand.
TAAATTATGAACGACTTGTCAGCGACGACAAGTAGTCCACTGCGGAGTGGTAGTTCAGTTGGTTAGAATACCGGCCTGTCACGCCGGGGGTCGCGGGTTCGAGTCCCGTCCACTCCGCCACTTATTAGAAAAGCCCTGCTAGCAATAGCAGGGCTTTTTTACATTTGAAGAAAAGTGTTTTGCTGTTAGGTTGTATGAGTGTTGTTAAGATACCGAGCCCCTGCACTTCACGCTATTCCTGCACATATTAGAAAGCCTAGTCTGACGACTAGGCTTTCGTCGTTTTTGATGTATGAACTTCGGACTTTTGGTACAGACCTCATTGCTACCTATTGAGGTGTCTCTATAGAAACCGACAGGCGCTGTTTGCTCTCAAATCTGACGAATGAAGGTGGCTCTTTCAACTTTTTCTGTTGCACCTTCTAAAGAGGGATTTAGCTATCTCGTAGATACAAAAACGCCTAGCGTTTGCTAGGCGTTGATAGATGGTTATTTTTAACATCGACTACAGTATTTGTTTAAGCACTCTATCGGCTTTCACGCGAGTGATCTTGCGAATCAACTTCTGAACTTCCGTCGGGTAGCTCTCTATCTTGTCTAACTGCTTATAAGTACAGATAAGCTGAGTGTGTTGAAGGATATTATCCACTTCAGCTTGGAATTTGTCTGTTAGGTGATGGTAGTTATCTTGGATAAAGATGCCGTTCTCTAGATCTAGCTTCCATGCTCGAGGGTTTAGGTTATTGCCTGTTAGTAGCATGTAGCGCTTATCGACCCAAATCCCCTTTAGGTGGAAGCTATTGGAATCGTGTTGCCAAAGTCGAATTGATAGATTACGGCTAGCTATATGAGCTTCATTCGCTTTAGCGAAACGACGTAAGTTCAATTCGTAAAGGTATGGTAAACCGCCAATCGTTTTAAACTCTTCTTCTGGCGAGATAAAGAAATCATTTGCTGTCTTATCGCCAACAACAATGCTGACCTTTACGCCTCGCTTAAGCGCTTTCTTCACTTCTTTAGCTAGGCTAGGTGGGAAGTTGAAGTAAGGTGTGCAGATAAAGATTTCATCTTTAGCTTGAGCGACGAGTTGATTAATTCCCTGATTCAGTCGGTTACGTCTCTTACCGATACCAACCAATGGTGTTACAGCAACTTGGTCTGCTGAAACCTCTTGACCATCGAATTGATACTGAGATCTTGCCAATGATGCACGAAACTGACGAATCGCTGGTTTCAGTTCTTTGGTCGCAGGCTTGTTCTTATCAGCCAAGTCATAAACAGCGCTGTCCGCAACCATCTGTTCGTGTACGTAGGTAAACATCGAGTCCGCAAGCGCTACGTTGTTTAAAACGTGGTAACGATCAAAGCGATAGCGGTCATGGTAATTCAGGTAGATATTGTTAAGGCTTGCACCGCTGTATATCACGCTGTCATCGACGATAAAGCCTTTTAAGTGCAATACGCCAAAGACTTCTTTACCGCGAACTGGAATGCCATAGACAGGCACAGCGTGCTGATATTTTTCTGCGAACTCTTTATACATGGCTGCATTGCCTTCAGAAGACTCTGCGCCGATCAATCCACGCTGCGCTCGGTGCCAGTCGACACAAACGCTCACGTCTAATTCTGGATTCTTTTGCTTTGCTTCATATAAGGCAGTTAGGATCTCACGGCCAGCCTCATCATCTTCAAGATACAAAGCGACTAAACTAATACGAGTCGTTGCGCGAGATATCTCATCAAGTAGACGAGTTCGAAACTCTTGCGCTGATAGTAGTACTTCAAACTTGTCAGGATTCTGCGCTATGGTTGGCAACTGTATGAATGGATTCCTACTGGCAATCATATTGACTGTTTTACCTTAAAAATATGCAAAATTGCGAACCTTTAATTTTACCAAAGGGATAGCATCAAATACTAGATAATCGAGGCATTCTCTAACAATTTTGCTGAAAATGCATAGGAATGAGATCTTTTCCGCTATTCGAATAGCGCTCATATAAAACTCTTAAGCCATTGGGTAGCTGTTCTGGAGCGATCTGTACGAACTGATGTCGTGAGTAAAAGCTGGTGAGATGCGCGTAGGCAAAGCAGTAGTCGTTATCTGTTAGCGTATGCTGAGCACAATAATCCATAAGCTGAGAGCCTAATTGCTTACCACGATGTTCTTTTGATATAGCCATTCCGGTGAGCAAGCGAGTATTTTCTATCGTCCGAAAACGCACGACACCACAAAGCTCGTTATCCATCAGTAACGAATAGATAAGCTCACTCTTATTGGCTTTCCCTGTCGGATAATGTTCCTTGTAGAAACGTTTTACGAGGGGAACCTTTACGGGGTCTAATTGGGTAATGATGACATTGTTCATTCAGTCACTGCGCCACTGGTTTATCTGCTGTAGAATGGTTGCAGTGTAAGTTAATTGAATATCGTCATGCAATTCCATCTCAATGCTAGTTTAAAAAACGTTCATACTTTTTCCATCGATCAGACTTGTGATGCGTTGGTTGAAGTCACGACTATCGAAGAACTGATTACGGTTTATCAAGACCCTAAGTGGTCAACTTTGCCAAAGTTAATATTGGGTAAGGGCAGTAATATGCTTTTTACTGAGCACTTTGCAGGCCTGATTATTGTGAACCAGTTAGCCGGGATTACGTTAACCGAGACAGATAGCCATCACCATCTACATGTTAATGGTGGTGAGGATTGGCCTAGTTTGGTTAAGTGGAGTGTCGATAAAGGGCTGGGTGGTCTAGAAAATCTAGCAATGATACCCGGTTGTTCAGGCTCTGCTCCGATTCAGAATATTGGTGCGTACGGCGTTGAACTGCAAGACATATGCGAGTACGTTGATATCCTATGTCTGGATACTTATACAGTTAAGCGATTAAGCAAGGAAGAGTGTCTCTTTGGTTACCGAGATTCTATTTTCAAACATGCTCTCTACGGTAAAGCGATTGTTGTTGCGATTGGTTTAACGTTGCCGAAAGAGTGGGAGCCATGCAATCACTATGGCCCGTTAAAAAGCCTAGCAGCCGATAGTCTCTCTCCTCGTACTGTATTTGATGAAGTGTGTGCTATTCGTTCGAGTAAGCTGCCAGACCCTAGAATACAAGGGAATGCGGGCAGCTTCTTCAAAAACCCTTTGATCACCAAAGATCATTTTGATCGCCTGTTAGCTCTATATCCAAACATTGTCGGCTATGAGAGTAATGACATGATCAAAGTCGCTGCTGGCTGGCTGATTGATCAATGCCAGTTCAAGGGCGTGACAGAAGGTGGCGCTCAGGTTCACCCTAACCAAGCATTGGTTATCATCAATTCTGATGAGGCTTCTGCTGTGGATATCCTTAAGCTTGCAGAGCGAGTACGTCAGGCCGTTTTGAATAAATTCGATATTCGATTGGAACATGAAGTACGTTTTATGGGACGAGACCGTGAGACAAACCTAGATAAGGCTTTGGAGTCATTGGTATGAGAGAACATAGTACCAAGCTTGCACTATTGAGATGTCTTGCTGACGGTGAGTTTCATTCAGGTGAAGAGCTAGGTGAAATGATTGGTGTATCACGAGCGGCTATCAGCAAGCACATTAAAGGTATTCAAGAGTGGGGTTTAGATATCTACCGAGTACAAGGCAAGGGTTACAAGCTAGCTAGCCGTTTAGATATGCTTGACCAAGAAAAATTGTCTGCAGTTAGTCGCGATGCTTCTCTTGAGCTGATTCCAATCATCGGTTCTACAAACCAACACCTATTAGAGCGTACTAACACCCTCGAATCGGGTTCTGTCTGTATTGCTGAATATCAAGCTGCGGGGCGTGGACGTCGCGGACGAGAGTGGGTATCGCCATTTGGTGCAAATCTCTACCTTTCAATGTATTGGAGACTCGACGCAGGGATGGCTGCTGCGATGGGCTTAAGCCTTGTGGTTGGAGTAGCCGTTGTAGAGGCTTTGGAAGAGATGGGCGTTGAAGGCATCAAGCTTAAGTGGCCGAATGACCTATACCACAATGACAAGAAGCTCGCGGGTATCTTGGTCGAGCTCTCTGGGCAATCGGGTGGCGCAGCTCATATTGTTATTGGTTTAGGGCTGAATCTATCTATGGATCCAACGACATCAGGTATTGGTCAACCGTGGACTTCTCTTAAAGAAGTGTGTGACGGAAAGGTGCCTGATCGTAACCAATTAGCGCAGGCTCTGATCAATGCTTGGGACAAGTCTCTTGTGGATTATGAACTGAAAGGAATGTCCAATTTTGTAGAGCGTTGGAATCGCTTAGATAATTTCTTAGGTCGCAATGTTAGGTTGATTATTGGACCTAGAGAAATTGAAGGTGTTGTTCAGGGCATCGATGAACAAGGTGCCGTGTTACTCAAAACAGAGAATGGCCTCGAGAGTTATATTGGTGGTGAAATATCGCTAAGAAAAGGCGATTAAGGCGTTACTATTTTCTGAGTAACACTTCTTCAACCATGTGATCGGCGCCTTTTCGCAAAATCAGGTGCGCTCTTTCTCTTGTCGGAAGGATATTTTGTTCAAGGTTCAAGCCATTGATTGAACTCCAGATACCTTCCGCTTTATCCAGTGCCGCTTGATTCGATAACTTAGTGTAATGACTAAAGTACGAGCCAGGTTTAGTAAACGCGCCATCGCGAAACTTCATAAAACGATTGATGTACCATTCTTTGATTTGCTGGCTGTCAGCATCAACATAGAGTGAGAAATCAAGGAAGTCTGAAATAAACACACGATGCGGTTCGTGTGGGTAGTTCATGCCACTCTGTAAGACATTAAGCCCTTCAATAATAAGTACATCGGGTAGGTCGACACACTTAACATCATCAGTAATGTTGTAAGTTAGGTGCGAGTATACCGGTGCGGTGACATTTCTTTTGCACGCTTTAACATCTGAGACAAAGTTCACAAGACGCTTGATGTCGTAAGACTCAGGGAAGCCTTTTTTACTCATCAACCCTTTCTCTTCCAACACTTCATTTGGGTATAAGAAACCGTCCGTTGTGACTAGCTCAACTTTTGGGTGGTTTTCCCAACGAGAGAGTAGGGCTTTAAGCAGTCGTGCAGTTGTACTTTTACCAACCGCAACACTACCTGCAATACCTATGATAAAAGGTGGCGCTTTCTCTTTCTTATCTAGGAACTCGTGAAGTACCGAGTTTCTGTTTTGTCTGGCTGCTACATAGAGATTCAACAGCCGAGAAAGTGGTAGATAGATCTCCACAGCCTCTTCCATTGTGAGTTTTTCATTGATGCCTTGAAGCTCTTTTAAGTCGCTTTCAGAAAGTGTCATCGGAACTAAATTCCTTAGCTCAGACCAGCGTTCGCGGTCAAATGACATAAATGGGCTCATACAAAACTCTATAGTGGATAACAAAACAAGTGCATGGAAAATACATCAAGCGATAGATAAATAAAATATCTTCCTGTGCTAGATGCGTGTTAAAGATGGAAACCTTGAGCTAAATTGGCGTATGTAGGAGTTTGGTAAGAGAATTTTGCACTTTTTTTCAATTTACTATTGCAAGGTGGAAAATCATTCAATAAAATGCGCCCCACTTGTGCCGACTTAGCTCAGTAGGTAGAGCAACTGACTTGTAATCAGTAGGTCACCAGTTCGATTCCGGTAGTCGGCACCACTTTCTCCCTTCCTCTAAGGCAAGCGAGAGAAAGCTCAAAATTTGGAGAGGTTCCCGAGTGGCCAAAGGGAGCAGACTGTAAATCTGTTGGCACTGCCTTCGATGGTTCGAATCCGTCCCTCTCAACCATATTCTAAAGGTTAAATAGCTCAAACAGAGTTACGTGTTGCGTGCATCGTATAATGGCTATTACCTCAGCCTTCCAAGCTGATGATGCGGGTTCGATTCCCGCTGCACGCTCCAACTCATTTTGTGTGCTGATATAGCTCAGTCGGTAGAGCGCACCCTTGGTAAGGGTGAGGTCCCCAGTTCGACTCTGGGTATTAGCACCAGTCTAAAGCTTCTTCTCCTTTAATAAAGAAAACCATTTTTTTGGTTGCGTGGTCTTATTTTAAGCCACCTAATCCGTACCTAGAGGGACACCCCATGTCTAAAGAAAAATTTGAACGTACGAAACCGCACGTAAACGTTGGTACTATCGGCCACGTTGACCACGGTAAAACAACTCTAACTGCTGCTATCTGTACTACACTTGCAAAAGTGTACGGCGGTGTTGCTAAAGATTTCGCATCTATCGATAACGCTCCAGAAGAGCGCGAGCGCGGTATCACAATCGCAACTTCTCACGTTGAGTACGATACTCCAGCACGTCACTACGCACACGTAGACTGTCCAGGACACGCGGATTATGTTAAAAACATGATCACTGGTGCTGCACAAATGGACGGCGGTATCCTAGTTGTTGCTGCGACTGACGGCCCTATGCCTCAAACTCGTGAGCACAT
>NZ_PIGD01000004.1:0-286975 GCF_003050085.1 Vibrio sp. 10N.286.48.B8
ACGCTTCTTTAGAAGCTTGAAGACGGAATGGATACCTACAGTAGGTTATCGGAGCTTTGCAGAGGCACAACAAGAAATTACTCGATACATTATTGGGTATTATTGCCAACTCCGCCCGCACCAATACAACGGTGGTTTGACTCCCAATGAATCAGAACGATTGTTCTGGTTAAACTCTAGGAACGTGGCCAATATCAGTTGACCACTACAGCTTCTCACTCACGCTCTTCTAGGTCTTAACACTAAAGCGAAACTACACGCTTTATCTCTTCCAAAACCTCGGCGTTAGCGATAGCCCCGAGGTTTTCTACATCCTTGCCATTCACGACCTGCTTCACCGCCAGTTCTACCAGTTTTCCTGAGCGTGTTTTTGGCACGTCACTGATCGCAAAAACCTGGCTCGGCACATGCCTTGGCGAGCAAGATGATTTGAGCTTGTGCTTAATGGCGGCCAATAGCGTTTCATTTAGAGCTACACCTTGCTGCAGTTGAACGAACAACCAAATTTGCTCATTGCGGTCGACATCTTTACCGACGGCGATGGAATCTATGATGCCCTCAATGGTGTTCACTTGTTGGTAGATCTCAGCAGTACCAATACGCACACCACCAGGGTTGAGTGTGGTGTCGCCTCGCCCATAGAACAGATAGCCGCCATGCAGACTCTGCGCGACCTCGTCACCGTGATGCCACACATTATCGAACCTGTCCCAATAAGTGCTGTGATAGCGCTCTCCGGTGTCATTCCAGAAGCCAACTGGGAAATTGGGGAGGGAATTGGTACACACCAGTTCACCACGTTCGTGCTCGACTTTATGGCCCGTTGAATTGAATACCTTGATGTCGACGCCAAGCCCTGCCTGTTGGCACTCACCGCGATACACTGGCGAGATAGGGTTACCCAACACAAAACAGCCACAAATATCCGTGCCGCCAGAAATGGATGCTAAATGCAGGTCTTGTTTGATGTGTTTGTAAACGTAATCAAATTGCTCTGGGTAAAGCACAGAACCTGTTGAGCACAGTGTTCTTAAATGAGGCAGAGAGTGGTTTTCTAATGGCGAGAGCTCTGCCTTCTCGATCGCTTCTAGATACTTAGCTGAGGTGCCAAATGTCGATACGTCAGCTCGCTGCGCTAAATCCCATAGAACGTTGGGTTGCGGGTAAACCGGACTACCATCAAAGATCACTAAACAAGCGCCGCTGGCAAGCGCAGAGACGTGCCAGTTCCACATCATCCAACCACAAGTGGTGTAGTAGAACACGCGGTCGTTTGGCTTAACATCGCAATGAAGCTGATGCTCTTTTAGGTGGTTGATGGTGGTGCCACCAACCGAGTGAACAATACACTTTGGCTTGCCTGTTGTGCCGGAAGAGTAGAGTACAAACAATGGTTCATTGAAGCTGACACGCACAAATCGTACAAGTTGTGGCTGATAATGATTGATCATGTTGTGCCAGCTTCGAATCGACACATCATTTTCAAAGTCATTCCTTCCCAAGTAACCGATCTGACACACCTGTTTTAGCTCGGTTAAGTGCTCGATGATTTCACGGTTCTTGTCCGTCATATCGAACGTTTTGCCATTGAAGGTATAGCCATCACAGGTGAACAGCACCTTGGGTTTCACTTGGCCAAATCGTTCAATCACACTCTCGACACCAAAATCAGGCGAGGTCGATGTCCAAATCGCGCCCAAGCTGGTGGTTGCCAGCATCGCTATTACGGTTTGTGGCAGATAGGGCGTATACGCGGCAACCACATCACCTTGCTTCACTCCGCTATCGACAAGCCATTGCTGAACGCTAGAGACCGCTTCACACAGGGTTTTCCATGTATAACTCTGTTGTTCGCCACGTTCATTCTCAAACCAAATCGCAAGCTCATGAGGCATGGTGTGTGCCAAACGCAGCAAGTTCTCAGCGTAGTTTACTTGTGCATTCGGAAACCAAATTGCATCACGATTCGATTTAGGCTGCTGCCAGCGGATCTCACCTTGCGTTTTGATGTCATCCCCTTGCGAGCCAACCACGCCACAAAACTGCCACACGTTTTGCCAAAACGACTCCGGCTGATCCACCGACCATTGATGGAGATCTGCGTAGCTTTGTATGTCTCTATCTCGGTTTAAGTCAGACAGATTAAGGTTGTTGATAAATCGGGTTAAGTTGGCATCGGCGATACGCTGCTCGCTTGGCTGCCAAATTGGCTTATTGCTTTCGTGCATTCCTTTACCTTTAACAAAAAGTTAACGATTTCAGTCTGGTATTTAGGTTTTACAAAGTCAAAAGATCAGCAAAATAAGGGGGGGGCGGAATTGTGTAAATAAAATGTTACACGATCGCCTGTTTCGAAAAGTCGTGTAAATTGGCGGATATAAGGAGTGGAGATAGGCTTAAAGTGAGACATTCGAAAGGAGGTGTGTAATGACTCAATATCATTCTAAGCCCGTGAGCCAAGAGGGATGGGTTGAGTGGAGCCTCGAAGAAGATGCCATTTGGCACGACTTGGTGAAAAGGCAACTGGACGTCATTAGTGACCGCGCTTGTGATGCCTATTTGCACGGTTTGACCCTGCTGGATCTGCCATTAGACAGAGTTCCCCAGCTTCCAGAGATAAACAAAGTGCTAAAGGAAACAACAGGTTGGCAGGTTCAGCCTGTGCCTGCGTTAATCGATTTCGACCGTTTCTTTGATTTGCTCGCGAATAAGAAATTCCCCGTCGCGACATTTTTGAGAACGCGAGACGAGTTCGATTACTTACAAGAACCTGATTTCTTTCATGAAATTTTTGGTCACTGTGCCATGCTCACTAATGCTGATTTCGCAGCATTCACTGAGCATTATGGAAAACTAGGCCAAGCCGCGACATCCAAACAGCGCGCTTACCTTGCCCGTTTGTATTGGTTTACGGTCGAGTTCGGTTTAGTAAAAGAAGGCCAACAATTGAAAATCTATGGCGGTGGCATTCTTTCGTCTCCGGCGGAAACCATGTATGCGTTGGGAGGGGATTTGGCCGTTCGCGAGCGGTTCGATCTGCAAACGGTTTTAAGAACGCCTTATCGCATCGACATCATGCAGCCGAAATATTACGTGATCGACGAGCTATCTGAGCTCTTCAAAATCAGTCAGGAAAACCTATTACAGCAAGCTGATCTCGCGATTGATGCGGGGTTACTACCACCACTTTTTGAACCCAAGGAACCCACACATGTTGAATGAACAAAAATGCGAAGCCTGCAGTATCGACGCGATTGCCTTAAGTAAAGATGAGCAACAATCTTTACTATTGGAGTTGTCAGATTGGCAGATCATGGAAAGAGACGGCATCCCACAGCTTGAGAAGGTGTTTAAGTTTAAGAATTACAAGCAAGCATGGGCATTCAGCAACAAAGTGTCAGAGTTGGCAGAAGAAGAGTTCCACCATCCTTCGATCTTATTGGAGTGGGGCAAAGTCACCGTCACTTGGTGGAGCCACTCAATTAAAGGCCTACATAAAAATGATTTCATCTGCGCCTCACGCTGCGATGTATTCGCGGTGAGTGAGTAGTTTCATAGATTAGAAATCACTCTTTCGCCTTTGTGATGTGATTAACTCATTATTCGGCTCATTAGGTGAGTCGAATAAGCAATACTTTCGCATCATGGGGCGTCACTTCTCTCAAACTAGCTTGACCTGCATCAGCGACTTGCTTGGTTTCGGGTCTCATAAACCCTTTCTGTTACTCATAGTATTGGTTTTATGAGGCTGCTCTATGATATATTTCTCGGCCAAGTGTATTACAGACGAAGGCTAGCAATGTCTATCAACCTTTCACTCCTTCCACCCAGCGAGAAAAATAGAATCGAACTGGATAAGCAAGCATCGTTTCTTGTATGGAAACTGAAGCAAGCGAAATGTGGCCCTGAAGCCATTGTTGAAGAAGCAATGAAGCTAGGTGACCCAGATGAAAAGGTGTGGTTTGAACAGTCTGTAGAAAAATACAAACGGGTAATGGGTGTCGCATAAACGCAGACAAACCTTGCCCAGCAGTGCTGTAGAATTGAAATGACACAGTAATTTGCTAGAATTTGCACCGTTAATTGAATCAGAGAGAAGATCCCGATGGGAAGAAGTTTTGAAGTGCGCAAGGCCTCAATGGCGAAAACTGCAGGCGCAAAAATTAAAGTTTATTCTAAATACGGTAAAGAGATTTACGTACTGGCTAAGAACGGCAGCTCTGACCCAGACATGAACCTACCTCTTAAGCACCTGATTGCTAAAGCGAAGAAAGACCAAGTACCAGCTCACGTTATCGACAAAGCGATCGATAAAGCGAACGGCGGCGGCGGTGAAGACTTCCAACCAGCTCGTTACGAAGGTTTTGGCCCAGGTGGCACAAGCGTGATCGTTGACTGTCTAACTGACAACGGCAACCGTACTTTCCAAGACGTTCGCCAATGTTTCGTTAAGACTGGCGCGAAAATCGGTGTTGAAGGTACTGTTTCTCACATGTTCGCTCACCAAGCTGTATTCCAGTTCAAAGGCGAAGATGACGAGATCATCCTAGAAACGCTAATGATGGAAGACGTAGACGTGACTGACGTTGAGCTAGAAGACGGTGTTATCACTGTATTCGCTCCAACGACTGAGTTCTTCAAAACGAAGACAGCACTAAACACTGCGTTCCCAGAGCTAACTCTAGACGTTGAGGAAATCACTTTTGTTCCTCAAACGACTACGCCAGTAGCTGAAGAAGATTCTGAGAAGTTCCAGAAGTTCTTAGACATGCTTGACGACTGTGATGATGTTCAGCAGGTTTACCACAACGCTGAGCTGTAATCTTTACAGTAACAACAGTTATTAAAAAACCGAGCCTAGTGCTCGGTTTTTTTATGGGCGTAATTCAGGCGTTTATCCATGAACAGCGTTTTTTGAACGCATCTCTTTGGTCGCAGCCTCTTAATGATATTGTCTAGAACATAGCTCCTGAACATTAACCCTTGATCATCGTTCCGTGATCTCAGGTTCGCAAAGCGTTCTCGGGCGACAAATCCATGCAGAGAGTTTTCTGATCAAAGGGAGCACGGTGAGGTTGAGCACGATGGCACACGGCCAAGCAATGAAAAAGCTTTGCATCCAGATTGGCGGCCATTCGTGGCTGAACCCCATTTTGTAGCCAGAAATTAACCCAGACATGATGGTCGCCATGGTCAGGGAGGATAAAATCGCGGTTACCCAAAATTGTTTGTTGTTCATATTATGTTTCTCCCGTGATTTTCTGTTGTTGATGAGATAAGGTTACTCCTATCCATTAATGAGAAAAATAGGCACATATAGAAGTATGAATTCCATATTTGGAAACATTGATGATCTGTTCTTATTCTGTGCAGTGGTTGAAGAGGGCTCTTTGCTATCAGCCTCGAAACGGCTGCAACTGCCTGTGTCGACTATGTCACGTCGGTTAACCGCATTGGAAGATCGCCTTAATATCCGACTTTTGGAAAAGAAAGGTCGTGAGCTGGTGGCCACTAAAGACGGCGAGGCGGCCTTTGCTGCACTGAGCAGTGGCATGGAGTCTATCCATCAAGGCTTTAATAGCTTGTTGGAAGAGCGTGATGCTATCCAAGGCAAGATTAAGCTCGCAGTGCCTCATAACTTCTACAGTGGCTTTCTACGCTCGACGGTAGAGCAATTTCTCACTCAATATTCAAAGGTTCAACTCGACCTAACCCTGAGCCAGCAGCAGCTTATTCCACAGACCGATCGTGACTTACTGATCACGTTTAAGATCTCGGATATGGAAGGCATGATTGCTCGACCACTTTTCAAAGCCAAACACGGATTTTATGCAAGCCCAGAATACTTAGATTCGCGAGCAACAATAGAAAAGCCTGACGACTTAGAGCTTCAAGATTGGATTAACGTTGATGATGTGTTTGATATGCCGCTCTACAAATCCGACCGCTTAGAGCAGATGATCACGATTAAACCTAAGTTCATCGTTAACGACATTCATGCGGTGGCAGCAGCGGCGCAAAAAGGCTTAGGGCTTGCATCATTGCCTTTTCGTCATGTATCCCGAGAGATGAATTTGATTCAAGTGCTTCCCGAATATCATCGGGGTGATCGCCAAGCGTATTTAGTGTACAAAGAAAGAAAATATCAGCCAAAGGCTTTGACCTTGCTTATTGATGCATTGATTGAGAGTGTTCGATCTTTTCATAGCGATGACTTGGTCAAATAAAAGGAGAAAGAAATGAAAGTAAGTTTTATCGGGCTAGGCGTTATGGGCTTCCCAATGGCAGGTCACCTAGTCAAAGCTGGTTTCGAAGTAACGGTATTTAACCGCACTCACAGCAAAGCGCTAGACTGGGCTGATAAACACCAAGGTAAAGCGGCAGAATCTGTGGCTGAGTGTGTCGCAGAAGCCGACGTGGTATTGGTTTGTGTGGGTAACGATGACGACGTGCGCAGCATGACAACCAGCGAAACAGGCGCACTGGCTGCAATGAAGCCAAACGCGATTCTTGTCGACCACACAACAACGTCTGCAATCCTGTCTGAAGAGCTTGAAGTGGCTGCGAAGCAATCACGTGTTCGCTTTATGGATGCACCAGTATCTGGTGGCCAAGCAGGCGCAGAAAACGGCGTGCTAACTATCATGTGTGGTGGTGAGCAAGAGCTATTCAACGACCTTCAACCTGTATTCGAAGCTTACGGTAAATCGTCAGTTCTGATGGGTAAAGTCGGCCAAGGCCAACGCGCAAAAATGGTTAACCAGATCTGCATCGCGGGTGTATTGAACGGCTTATCTGAAGGCTTGGTACTTGCTGAAAAATCAGGTTTGGATATCCCAACTCTGGTTGATTGCCTTAAAAACGGCGCAGCAGGTTCATGGCAGATGGAAAACCGTGCTACCACAATGGCGCAAGACAAGTTCGATTTCGGCTTCGCAATTGATTGGATGATCAAAGATTTAGGTTTCTGCCTAGATGAAGCAGAACGTCAAGGCATCCAACTTCCGTTGACTGAAAAGACTAACAACGCTTACAAGGCATTGTCTGCTGAAGGACAAGGCCGCATGGATACATCAGTATTGATGAAAGCCGTGGTTGAAGAAACAAAGAAGTAATAGAAGCTTCGTTTAGATAACTAAAAATAGCCGCTGATTAGCGGCTATTTTTTTGGTTTGTGTTAGCTAACTTTATTTAGAACTTTCAGGTGTGTTGGTGGCTTTAATCCCTAGATGTGCTAAAGGCAAAAGTAGCTCATTTGACATCACGTTGTGATAATTTCCTTTATGAACCAAATCTTCATCACTTTCATCAAGAACCAGTTCGATATTGCTTGCCAGATCCGGAAGTAATAAACGAAATGTGTATTCCTTTACACGATTTAAGAAATCAGCCCCTAATTGCGTCAGTTCATCACCAATTACCACTAAATCAGGGTTTAATTGGTTAATATTGTTTACTAATCCATGTGCTAAGCACTTAGCTAAGTAATCAACCGCGTTTATCGCAGCAGATTCTCTGTCATGAAATGCATTTACTACCATTTCAAAGTCCGCGGATGCTAATGAGGCCTCTTCCTTGTAACGTTCAACCAAGGCCGTTGTTGAGCTATACAGCTCAAGGCAACCTAGATTGCCACACTTACATTGCGGCCCTTGAAAATTGATTGATGTGTGACCAATCTCTCCAGCCGTCCCTAAACTACCGTGATAAACCTGCCCTTCAATCACGAGGCCTGAACCTACACCCTGCCCAAGAGATACATACAGTAAAACGCTTGCTTCATAAGTGCTTTGTAGCTGGCGCCAAACCGCGAGTGCAGCCAATTTTGCATCATGGCCTGCATAGATTGGATAGTCTGGAAATTGCTCTCGCATGTGGGAAATAAAATCAACATCTTGCCAATTTTTTGCGTCGGTCATCAGTATAATTTTATTATCTTGCTCTAAGAATGGGCCGGGCATCGCAACCGAGATCCCTAAAATATCACCTTCCTGCTCATTCAGAACATCGCTCACTTGCTTGGTCAAATACTCGATCAGCTCTTCTGGGCTATTATCAGTATTAATTGGTTTGACTAGGCTGGTTAGCGAAACACCATTGAGATCGTAGGTATCAATTGAGAAGTTAGTACGCTGTATTCGAACGGACACAATTCGTAGATGTTGGGTATTGAACCCCAAATAAATAGAGCTTCGACCACGTGCCGCTTTTCGCACACCAGTTTCAACAATAAGCCCTTGTTCTATTAGAGGTTTTATCGCTCTAGTTACCGTCGCTTGGTCAAGTCCAACCAATTGGCTGATCTCTTTTCTGGAGCAACTACCACTATTGTGAAGTGCATTAAGAATGACGCGCTTATTATGATTTTGTACATCATCTAACGAAACGCCCAGTCCGCTTCTCATAGGCTTATTCATAGTTCTCCTGACCAATTTGATCTGCAATAACGTTCCAATGGATCTACACAATATATAGAAAAAGTTAAGTTTCAATAAAATCATATAGTTAGAAATTGAGTCTACTTTACTTATGTGAGCGCAATCTCAAGTTCATCATACTATATTTGTTAGCTGCAATTAAATGAAATATATTTGATTGCAGGTTGCAATTAAATATATTTCGATAACATTGGAGGTCCTTGTGGTATTCGATAAGAAGAAGCATCAGGCAATTATTGATCAAGTTGAAGAATACATCGCTGAGCATAAAGATACGGTTAAGCAGCACCATTGGCGTGAACATTACCATTACCAAGCACCGGTAGGCTGGATTAATGACCCGCATGGACTGATTCAATATCAGGGTAAATACCACCTTTTCTATCAACATCATCCTTTTACTGGCAAGTGGGGAACCATGCACTGGGGACATGCAGTCAGCGAAGATCTCATTCACTGGGAAACACTGCCAGAAGCTTTAGCACCAAGCGAAGAATATGACGGCTGGGATGGCGGAGGTATCTTCACGGGTAGTGCTGTGAATAACGATGGTGTGATGACTCTTTTCTATACGGGATGTGCACAAGCTCGCCAAGTTCAATGTATGGCAACGTCGACTGATGGCGTTAACTTTGACAAATATGACGGGAACCCAATCTTATCTGATCCACCAGAGGGAATTAACCTACATGACTTCCGCGATCCAAAGGTTTGGAAGCATGAAGGCTCATGGTACATGGTGACTGGTGTAACAGATGGCGTGAGCGATCTAATTACCCCATCAAACTACGAGACCAATGGATTCGGGAAAGTCTGCCTTCACAAATCAGACAATTTAACCGATTGGGAATTCGTAGGTTATTGTGTAGAGAGTATGGGCGAACTCGGGACAATGCTTGAGTGCCCAAATATCTTCAAATTGGGTGACAAACACGTCCTTATGTATTCACCTATGGGTATGCAACAGCGTCAAGTAGTTTACCTTGTTGGTGACCTTGATTACCGAACCGGTAAGTTCCATTGGTCTACGATGGGCTCTCTAGATTGGGGGTTCGACTACTACGCACCACAAGTATTCGATGATGAGAATGGGCGCACTCTCATTCAAGCTTGGATCGGTTCATGGCCATTCATGCCATGGTGTGATGGCACTTACGATACCAGTGAACTGGGTTGGTACGGTAGTATCACTTTGGCCCGAGAAGTCTCTTTATGTCACGATGGGAAACTGAAGTTCACGCCTGTGCAAGAAGTTGAAAAATTGCGCCATTCTCCAAAAAGACATACAGAGCTCCAGTTAAACGATGGTGAAAAATTCGCATTTGAAGCTGGTGATAATGTTCACTGTGAAATCATTGCGGACATTGACCTAGCTGCTAGCGATTGTGACAGCGTTGTATTTGAAATTCGCAGTAAAGGTGAGCAGAAAACACTGATTGAGTTGGATCTAAAGAAAGGCGAACTGGCTTTTGATCGTACTCAATCGGGCAGTCGTTCAGCCTTACGTAGAACATGTCCACTAGAGTGTGCGAGTAAAGATCGAGCAAACATCCGTATCTTTATGGACAGTATTTCTGTTGAAATCTTTACCGATGGCGGCCGTACTGTGATGACCAATAACATCTTCTCTGATGAAGATAGTGCAGGTCTCTATGTATACGCTAAGAACGGTAATGCAAGAATTGAGACACTAAAAACATTTGGTATGAAAAGTGTTGCTGAGTAACTGATTCAGCTTTCTCCTTCTTCTTTTTAGCCCAGCTTATTGCTGGGCTTTTTTGTCCCTCAAAAAATATTCCCTTAAAAAAAGTCCTTTTTATCCCACTCAAATAACGATCCTCAAAACAAAAACACGATCCTTTTCACATTCTAAATTCTATTTAATTGTTTCTTGCAATTAAATTAAGTAAGTTTAATTGCAAGAAGCAATTAAATCACTTTGGAGAAGAAAATGGCTATCGTTACACTAAGACAATTACTGGATCACGCAGCAGAAAATGGTTACGCAGTTCCAGCATTCAACATCAGCAACATGGAGCAAGGACTTGCTATTGTTCGCGCTGCAGCAAAATGTAATTCAGGTGTCATTCTGCAGGCGAGCATCAATGCTCGTAAAAGCTACGCTGGTGACGTGATGCTTTATAAGATGGTTTGTGCTCTCGCTGAAATGTTCCCGAAAACACCAATCGTTCTTCACCAAGATCATGGCAACAGCGAAGAAACATGCTTGTCAGCAATTCGCCACGGTTTTACATCGGTAATGATGGATGGCTCATTGGAGCGTGATGCTTCAACACCAAGCAGCTACGATTACAATGTAGATATTACTTCTCGTATCGCTCAATCTGCGCACTGGGTAGGTGCTTCAGTTGAAGGTGAGTTGGGTTGTATTGGCTCTTTAGAAACTGGTGAAGCTGAAGCTGAAGATGGCGTTGGTGCTGCTGGTATCCTTGAAAAGAGCCAACTGCTAACAGACCCAGATCAAGCCGTTGATTTTGTGAAAAGAACAAAGGTTGACGCACTAGCTATCGCTTGTGGTACAAGCCATGGTGCTTACAAGTTCACTCGCAAACCGGATGGCGATATCTTAGCGATGAACGTTATCGAAGAAATTCACTCGAAGCTCCCAACGACTCACCTAGTTATGCATGGTGCCTCATCGGTTCCTCAATACCTTCAAGATATGATCAATGAGAATGGCGGTGAAATGCCTCAAACATATGGTGTGCCAATCGAAGAAATTGAGCGTGGTATCAAACATGGTGTTCGTAAGGTAAATATCGATACTGATTGTCGTATGGCGATGTCTGGTCGCTTCCGAGAACTAGCGATGAAAAACCCACAAGAGTTTGACCCTCGTAAGTTCCTATTAGCAGGAATGGATGAGCTAACGGCACTTTGTTTAAACCGATTTGAACGATTTGGTTGTGCTGGTCACGGTGACAAGATTACACCAATTTCTATGGATGATATGGCTGCACGCTACGCTAGCGGTGAGCTGTAATTCAAAGGAGTTCTACGTATGGGAAATTGTGTATTTATAGGCAGAAGCACGATTGATTTGATGAGCTTTGTTGAAGTGATGCCTGATCCTGATAAAAAGGTGAATGCAATTGCTGATTTTATTGGTGGTGGTGGGTCTGCACTCAATGCTGCCATTGCATGCAACGCATTAGGCTCTGATGTACACCTTTGGACATGTTTAGGTAAAGAGCACCTCTATAAATCGATAGTGACAGCAGAGCTTAATGAACACGAAATTTCGGTTGTGGATTTAAGTTTAGACGATGAATACCAGCTACCACTATCGAACATTATCTCTGCAAAGCAAACGGCATCTAGGCTCATCGTCAACGCCAGTCAGCCCGATTGCGAAAAGGTGATGAGTTTAGACCCGAAGTGGCTAGATAATGCAAAGCTCGTATTACTTGATCAATATGAGCATCCGTTTGTTAGCGCAAACGTACAAGCTTTGGCTGAGTTTACTGGGGATATTGTGTTAGACGCTGGTACTTGGAAATCGCACAGCGACCAGTTTTTATCTCTCTGTACTATTCCTATTGTTTCAGAGGAATTCACCAATGGTGACAAAGACAAAATGCAGGCACTTTGCGACCAACACGGGATCAAAAAGTGGGCAATGACGCTGGGCGACAAAGGTGTTTTTTATAGTGATGAGTCCGGTAGCGGGTTAATCCCTGCACCTAAAGTGGATGCTATCGATACACTAGGTGCTGGAGATATTTTCCATGGGGCTTTTTGCCATTACTACTCAGAGAGTCAAGATTTCCGTGACTCTCTGAAGAAAGCTAGTCACATAGCGGCATTATCATGTACCGAATTAGGAACCAGATCATGGCTAAAACACATTCGTTAACGGTTGATGACATTGCAAGCGTTCCTCAACTGGTCGCCAACACCTACCAAGAGTCTGGGAAACAAATTCTTGTCATCGGTATCTCTGGTGCTCCAGCGACGGGTAAATCAACATTGTCTGAATCCCTGCTGTCTGGACTGTCACAGTTAGGATTTAAAGCCCAACTTTGTCCAATGGACGGCTTTCACTACCCCAATTCGGTACTGAAAGAGAAAGGACTGACGTCAGTCAAAGGTAGCATCGAAACATTTGATGTAACCTCATTAGCACATTTGCTTTCCAAAGCGGTGACGCCAAACACTGACGCATTCTTTTGGCCGAAATACTGTCGTGAGTTACACGATCCCATTGCAGAAGGTTTTTTAATTGAGCCAGACACTCAAATTATTTTACTCGAGGGCAATTACATCTACTCAATCGACGAAGACTGGCGACCAGTCAGCGATTTAATTGACTTGAAGATCTTTCTCACAGCGAGTGAAGAAGTACTCAGAGAGCGATTAATATCAAGACACCTAGCTGGTGGAAAGTCGAAAAAAGAGGCGCTCGATAAAACCGAGCGCGTGGATCTAGTCAATGCGTTAAAAATAAAACAATACGAATCAAACGCAGACTACGTAATCCAGACGCACTAGAACAGCGTCCCATGTACCCTACAATTCTCATGGAGAGATCAAATGATTCTTAGCGAAAACAATAAGAAGATGTTCTTTTTAACATTCATTTGCGCTGCGGCAACGATTGGTGGGTTCCTATTTGGAATGGACACCATTGTTATTGGCGGCACGATCACGCAAATCACACAACAGTTC
The DNA here is from genome assembly GCF_003050085.1 of Vibrio sp. 10N.286.48.B8. Taxonomy (NCBI): domain Bacteria; kingdom Pseudomonadati; phylum Pseudomonadota; class Gammaproteobacteria; order Vibrionales; family Vibrionaceae; genus Vibrio; species Vibrio sp. 10N.286.48.B8. The sequence goes on from NZ_PIGD01000004.1 coordinate 13,128, forward strand.
GAATTATCGACCTTACAACAAGGCTGGTATGTATCATCAGCGCTTGTGGGGTGCTTATTTGGTAGCATAATCGCAGGTCCTATTGCTGACTATGCTGGGCGTAAAAAACCTCTGATGCTAGGTGCTTTACTAGCTATCGTATCGGTTCTTGGCTGCATGTACGCAGACTCATTCAACTTACTGATCTGGGCACGTATCATTGGTGGCTTTGGCATCGGTATCGCGACCGTGGTTTGCCCGATGTACATTGCAGAAGTAGCTCCAGCAAGGCATAGAGGAAAACTCAGTAATCTATTTCAAGTGGCAATTGTGATCGGTTTAACTTGCTCAGTGATCACCAACACATTGATTGTTAACTACAGCCAGGCTGCCGTTGTTACGGGTCATTACCTTGACCATTTCTTTATTACTGAAAACTGGCGTGGCATGTTCTCTGTTGAATTTTTGCCTGCAGTTATTTTCCTTGGTTTGGTAGCATTTTTTCCGGAATCACCTCGTTGGTTGATATCTAAAGCTAGAGAAAAAGAAGCGGCTAACATTCTGAGAAAGTTCTTAACCAAGGGTGAAGCAGAAGAAGCGATTATTGAATGTCGTCAGGTAATTCGCTCAGAGAAAGCAGGATCATATAAACAATTAGTCAAAAATCCGGTGATGCGTTTCGGCTTGATGACGGGTGTATTACTAGCAATATGGTCAGAGTGGTCTGGCGTAACTGTTGTGATGTACTACGGCCCTGTAATGCTAGAAGAGATAATGGGCAACCAAGGTTCTGCACTGGGAGGTTTTGGTTGGATCTGCTTAGTAAGCGTTATATTTACCTCTTTATCAATGGTATTCATCGATAAAGTGGGTCGCAGAAAAATGCTAATAACCTCTGCACTTGGTTGTTTCACTTGCCTGATTGGTTTGGCAATATTCTTCGACAGACCTGATACTCCACCTATGTTGATAGTTGGCTTAATGGCGTTCTTTGTTGCCTTCACAGCACTCGGTTTAGGCCCTCTGAAGTTCACGATTTCAGCTGAGATTTTACCAACTTCAGTCCGTGGCCGCGCGGTCTCAATAACAACGGCAGCAATCTGGATTCAAGGTGTTATCTTGAACTCATTTACACCAGCTTTTAGAGAATCATTTGGAACATCGGCACTGTTCATCATGTTCGCGATTATCCTGCTTGGCCAAGTTTGGTTTGCCATCAAAATCCTTCCAGAGACAGCAAACCGCAGTTTAGAAAGCATCGAGAAAGAGTTAAAGCAACGATTTGATATAAAAGAGGTCGAAGGTAAAGAACTTCAACCAAAGCAAGTATAGCGATTAGTTGTTGTTAATATAGATAGAGCCTCCAGTATGTGGAGGCTTTTTTACTTTCACGTATATTCCCACTCATACCCTCTCTAAACCATTCACTCCTTATTATTATCATTCGTCTCATTGATAAAACGGCGTGACAGTTTGTGGCTAACCTTTCAACGTCAACCTTTGAAAGGGATTAGAAATCGCGAGTATTTGGGCTGTTATTTTTCTCTATTCGAACCAACTTAATCACTCCATCGTTTTCACCTATTGAATCTATCGTTATTTCCCATTACACAAATGTAAACATTGAAGTTATATTCTTGGTGGGCAGAAAAGAGCTTTTGAATATCCATTTACCACTCGACTGGTTTAATGGTTAGCACGCATTGGAGAGCAACCATGCAGATGTCAAAAAGCTTTTTATTAATTACAGTTGGCTTAGCCAGCACATCTCTACAGGCTCAAACCCTGACAAGAGACAACGGTGCACCAGTAGGTGATAACCAAAACTCCATAACAGCAGGTGAGAATGGCAGTGTATTACTGCAAGACGTCCATCTGATCCAAAAATTGCAGCGTTTTGCCAGAGAACGTATTCCTGAGCGTGTTGTTCATGCTCGTGGTACGGGCGCACATGGTGAATTCGTCGCTTCTGGTAATTTTAGTGATTTAACGGTTTCCGACCCTTTTACTAATAAAGGTAAGGTGACTCCTGTTTTCGTTCGTTTTTCGACCGTTATTCACTCTAAAGGATCACCAGAAACACTTCGCGACCCGCGTGGTTTCGCCACCAAATTTTATACTGAACAGGGTAACTGGGATCTGGTAGGGAATAATCTGCCTGTGTTCTTTATTCGTGATTCGATTAAGTTTCCGGATATGGTGCACTCTCTAAAACCGTCTCCAGTCACCAACGTTCAGGATCCAAACCGATTCTTCGACTTCTTTAGCAGTGAGCCGGGTGCGACCAACATGTTGACTTGGGTGTACAGCAATTTAGGTACGCCTGCGAGCTATCGCACCATGGATGGCTTTGGGGTTCATGCTTATAAGTGGATCAATAAGCAAGGCGACGTGAACTATGTGAAGTTCCAATGGAAGACTCAGCAAGGCGTTAAAAGCCTTCGCCCAGATCAAGTCACTGAGATACAAGGTAAAGAGTTCAACCATCTTACCAATGACCTTTATGCTGAAATTGGCTTAGGGAATTACCCTAAATGGGACCTTTACGTGAAGGTATTGTCTCCTGAGGCATTGAGAAAACTTGACTACAACGGACTCGATGCAACCAAAGTATGGCTGAATGTGCCAGATCAAAAAGTCGGCACTATGACGCTGAATCGTCTACCTGAAAACTTCTTTTTAGACACCGAACAGTCGGCATTTTCGCCTTCGAATCTGATTCCTGGTATCGAGCCGTCGGAAGACCGTTTGTTGCAAGGTCGTTTGTTTGCTTATTCAGATACGCAGCTTTACCGTTTGGGCGCTAACCTGTTTCAACTGCCAGTAAATCGTCCGTTAACGCCAGTGAGCAATCATAACCAAAATGGCTTTAGTAATAATGCATCGTTAACAAACGGTGATATTAACTATGAGCCAAGCCGAAAACTAGAGTTGGCAGAAGATGTTCAATTCAAAGCCGTAGAAACCAAGCTTGTTGGTACGGTGCAACAAAAAGCGATCAGCAATCCACGAAATTTCTATCAAGCGGGTGTGCAGTACCGCAGCATGAATGAACAAGACAAAAGTGATTTGATTGCTAACCTCGCTGGTGACTTGAATAAGGTGACGGACAAAGGCATCAAAACGACGATGGTGAGCTACTTCTATCGTGCAGACAAACAGTATGGAACGCGTTTGGCTAAAGCCACTGGTACCAGTATGTCACGAGTGGAAAAACTCTCGCAAGCGAACAATTAAGCAACAACGTAAGACGTAAAGTTTTGGCCTGCGGGAGATTTATCTGCTCTTTTCTGCCCGAAAATCAGGGCTCCTGTAGGCCATTCTCTAATCATGTTAGTTAGGGGGAATAAATGAAAATCGTATTTTTATTCAGCTCCGTTTTTTTCTCTTTGATCTTCTCGCTCAGCTTATTGGCTGCTGACGACAAACTGGAAGAGGAATACCAATCTCTGGTTGGGTTGTTCTTTGATGCCGCTCGTATTGGTAACAATGACGTGATCGATGCATTTGTTTCTCAAGGCTTCCCCGTTGATCAACGCAATAACCAAAGTTACACCGCACTCATGGTCGCTGCTTATCAAGGAAACAGAGAAACCGTGGGGCTTTTACTCGATTCTGGTGCCAATGCATGCCTGCAAGACAAGCGTGGAAACACCGCTTTGATGGGGGCATTGATTAAACGCGAAATTAGTATTGCGAAAGACTTGTACCAAGCGGAGTGTTCCCCAGAATTGCGTAATAAAGCAGGACTTAATTTGAAAGAATTTGCCGAAATCTATGGTCAATTCAATGTGCTGAAATCCCTTTCGCACTAAATGAAGTGTGCTAATAACAATAAAAAGGACGTAATAATATGAACAAAACAACATGGCTTGCTGCACTCGCCCTTATCTCTTCTCCTGTTTTTGCTGAAGTAGTGAATGTTGAAATGATCGATCTTGGCTCGGGTCAGTCAACCGGAACTGTAATGATAAGCTCAAGTGAATACGGAGCTGTTTTTACGCCGGCATTGAAAGACTTACCCGTTGGTACGCATGGCTTCCATGTACACGCCAATGGTTCGTGCGATAGCATCACAAAAGATGGCAAAATCATACTCGGTGGAGCCGCTGGCGGACATTATGACCCAGAGAAAACGGGCAAGCATGGTTTCCCTTGGACGGATGATAATCACCTTGGCGATTTACCACCGCTTTACGTCAATGCTCATGGTGTAGCTGACCAGCCAGTAATGGCGCCAAGAGTGACGTTAGATGACGTGAAAGGTAGAGCGTTGATGATCCACGCTGGCGGTGACAACCATTCAGACCATCCAGCTAAACTTGGCGGCGGTGGTGCACGCATTGTCTGTGGCGTGATTAAGTAATCTCTTCTTTAAGAGTTACAAAAAGCGCTCCAACTTATTTGGGGCGCTTTTTGTATTTAGGGATGACACTTATCTTTAACGCAGAACTCTCATTAATCACTTAGGCTTTTGTTGGCTAAAACAGAGCGTTAAGGCATTTACTTCCACTGACTGAAAAGGCCAGCAAGGCTGACTAGCGGCTATTTTTTGTCAGCACATTCGACCTTTACAATCCCTTGATACCCATACCTACTGATAGATAGGCGAGATCTGTGAACTATGCTATATTCCCCTAAAATATAGGTGGAATTAATATGAAAGAACTTAATCCAACGGCAGAAAAGATCGTCGATTTAGCTGAAAGTTATATGCAAAGCAGAGGCTTTAATGGTTTCAGTTTTCGCGATATTCAAAATGAGCTTGGGATAAAGACTGCGAGTATCCATTATCATTTCAAAACTAAACAAGACCTGGCTCAAGTGGTATTTGAACGTTACCTTGCGAATTACGAAGTTGCGTTAAAGCGTATCGAGAGTCAAGATATCTTTGCAGAAGGTAAAATTGAAGCATTAGCCGACATTTTTGTTGATGTACGCGAGAACAACAAACTGTGCCTATGTGGTATGTATGCTTCTGATTTCTATTTTTTAGCGGATGGTTTGGAAAGCCTATTGTCTAAATTTGTTCAAATCAATGAAGATTTTATCCGTAAAAGCATAGAGCAGGGGATTGCGAGCGGACACTTTCGTTCTGGATTAGAAGCTACTCAAGCTGCGAGGCTAATTTTTGTCGCTTTGGAGGGGGGGATTTTACTGTCTCAATTCAAGGACACAGATTATATCCGTTCGGTGAAAGCCAGCTGTTTAAACATTCTGAAGGCGTCATAGTTTATCGATTAGATTGCGGCAATATCAATGGGTTTTACAAGAGGCATTGTCGTTGCGCGATAGATAGGTAGGACGTAGCGCAACCCAAAAGAGATTGTTGTTTTGAAAGCGAGGCTGAGCCCTCGCTTTTTTTATGTCTGAAAACTCACCATTGGACAAAATTCGTAATGGATTTGACTCACTAAGTGGCGTTGTAGACACTTTCCATGAGACGAATACATATTTTTATAAAAATAGTTTAACTTATTATGTTACTGATAAATATGGTTTTTTATAATAAACAACTTTATCTACCTACTGGTAGGTAGATAAAGTTGTTGACGTGAAACCGATCCGATCTTAAAGTACACCCACTGACGAGGAGATGGTCTCTACTACTCCTCCATTTTTTTGAATAAACTACCTATCTACTGATAGGTAGTTTTTAAATTAAGGATTTCATTATGTTTAACACATCTTCTATTGCACTAATTGTTGGCGGTTCTTCTGGTATGGGTAAAGCAACTGCAGAGCGACTGCTTAAGTCTGGTGTGCCTGTAATGATTCTTTCTCATGACAAACAGAATCTTGCTGAAGCAAAATTGGATCTGGAATCAACCACGAATGGTCATGTTGAAACTGCTCAGGTTGATTTATACGACCCTTCTGCTGTTCAAAGCTTTATTGAACAGTTAAATGCAGAAAAACGTCACATTGGCTACTTGGTGAATGCAGCTGGTTTCTTCAAACCTGTCGATTTCCTTGAGCATTCTGAGCAAGATTACGACCTTCAGTTAGATATGAACCGTGCTTTCTTCTTCATTACACAAGCCGTTGCGAAAAATATGAAACAACACGGCGGTGGCGCAATTGTAAATATCGGTTCTATGTGGGCACATCAAGCAATCAAAGCAACGCCTTCTTCAGCTTACTCTATGCAGAAAGCGGCACTGCATTCGCTGACAAAAAATTTGGCCATTGAACTAGGCGACCACGGTGTGCGTGTAAACGCTGTGGCTCCTGCAGTCGTGATGTCGACAATTTATAAGTCATTCATTGCTGAAGACGAGATTGAATCTGCACTACAAGGCTTTAACGATTTCCACCCAATTGGTCGCATTGGTTCTACAGACGATGTTGCTGATGCGATTGAATATCTACTATCGAATAAGTCATCTTGGGTAACGGGTACGATTCTAAATGTCGATGGCGGCGTTATGGCGGGTCGAAACTAAATTATTTGTAGCCTCTCACGTTATGTGGGAGGCACAACATGAACATTAATCATTAAAAATAAGAAATAAGAAATAATATAAGGATTCAACATGAGTAACGCACCATTAAATGGCCTTAACTTAGAAGACCTATCAGCGTACACAAAAGTAATTACTGATGATGCAACACAAGCGGTATCTGAATACGGCATTGTTGCTGAATGGAAAGGCGGTGTTCATAGCGAAATTCGTACGCTGAACCAAAAGGTCGGTGGAACAGAAATCGTTAAAGATTTTACTTTCGATGTGGGTGAACCAGAAGAGCTTCTTGGCAATAACGCATACCCTACGCCACAAGATTACCTGTTGGGCGGCATGGCTGGCTGTATGATGGTTGGATTTGTTGCAGGAGCTAGCGGCCGCGGTATTCGTTTAGAGTCCGTAAAGTTGACCATCAAAGGGGCTTTGGATCTTCGTGGGTTCTTGAATGTAGCTGAAGAAGCTCCGGTTGGTTTCGAAGAGATCCAATTTCAGTTTGAAGTTGAAGGTGATGGTACTCAAGCTGATTACGATGAAGTTATTGCCGGAGTTCAACAATTTTCTCCGAACTACCGAACAATCAGTGATGCCGTTAAAGTGTCAGCGATTGTTGCTTAATTAAACGATTTTATTTAATTAGCTAAAAATATAGAAACCCTTTTTTAATTTATGCATTGCCACTGCTTTGAGCCTATATTCACATATAGGCTCTTTTTTATTTTCAATTGTCTAAATTAGATATATTTAAATTAGGTTTGGTTAAATTTGATGATGTTAACTTATTTTATTCTAATGAATAATGTAATAAAAACAATTACATAAAACATACATATATCTACACTGTTTATCATTAACTTAATTTATCATTTTTAACTTCAGTATAGTGGAGTAATAAAATGAAAGCTCTTAAATATGCGATGACACTTGCTTTAATTCAAGGCTCCTTTGCATGTCATAGCGAACAAGTTAAAAAAGACCAGACCCATGATATTAATGGGGTTTGGTTTAGCCAACGAGACGGCGAAATTAAAGTTATCGAAAATGAGACTACAAGAACGATACAAGTGGTTAATAACACTTGTTATGAAGTGTCTAACTCTCTGAGTTATGGTACTGAGTTGAGTTATGAAGCGATAAAACAGCACGCCACTCGTCAAGGTAATCAATTGATCCTAAATATTCTTCGACCTAGACCTTTCACTTACACTTTAGTAAGTAATATCAATGATGTATGTCCTCAAGGCCTTAGCCCCTCCATGACTCGTGATGGTCATTTTGATTCTGATGCCCAATCGATGTTCGATATATATTGGCAAGATATGAAGAACCACTATGCCTTTTTTGATGAACGCAATATTGACTGGGACGAGGTTTATGATAAATATTATGATGATTTATATGGTGCTGACTATGAACAATTAATTCACGTGTTTGATGAAATACTTAGTCAATTGAAGGATGATCATAGTTCTATTTATATTCCTTCAAAAGAGCAGCAGATATGGTATAGCAATAAAACCATCTTGGAACAACAATTGGAGTTGGAAGCTGACCAGTTAGATATTCCTGAATCAGAGCAAGAAAGCTACATAGCCAGTCAGAAGAATAAAATAACACTCAATATCATGAAGTACTTGTTTGAAAATGAACAAGAAGGTTTTAAAAACCGTGCTTCTCGTGAAAGCAAGGAACATCGTCTTAACTGGGGCATCATTGATAATAAAGGCATACCGACTGGATACTTAAGAATTGGCGATTTCATGAGCTATATCGATGAAGGTTTAATCACAGGAACGCCTAAACGAAATACAGATAAAGCTCATCGTCAGTTTGAAGAATTAGTGACAAAAATTTTAACGCAGCTAAATGATACCCAGTCGTTGATTATCGATATTCGTGAAAATGAGGGTGGGCTTGATATGCAGGGCTTGTGGTTATTGCAGCACTTGATTGAAGAGCAGCAGTTAGCTTGGCATGTTAGTTCTTACTTCAAAGATGAATTCAGCCATGATGTTGATGTCATGATGACTCCAAGCAATGGTATTTCATATACAAAACCGATTGTACTTTTGACCTCTTTCGGTACGGTCAGTGCAGCAGAAACATTCGCATCGGCGATGAAAACGCTCCCTCACGTGACTATCGTAGGTGAATCAACATCAGGCGCCACCTCAGATGCGTTTGGAAGAATGCTGCCCAATGGCTGGGAGTATTCATTAAGTAATTTATATTATAAGAATCGCGACCTGGAAAACCATGAAGTCACAGGGGTGCAGCCAGATCACGTGGTTGGAAACTTTGTGTTAGAAGATCGTCATCAAGGCCGAGATGCTGCGCTCGAAAAAGCACTGTCTCTACTTTATTAAGGCTAACGAGTGCCTAATTAGACAGTCATTTGGATAGATAAAAATAGCCGCTCATTAGCGGCTATTTTTGTATGGCTTGTATAAACCCAGACAAGCCTATCGGTGGCTATGTATACTCGAGTCGTGAGTATCGTTAGCGATCTTAATCCAGATTTATTCCATTATAGAAACAAGTATTAGTTCCGTTTCTACACGTTATATTCCACTCACACCCTTTCTAAACCATTCACTCCTTACTATTACCATTCGTCGCATTGATAAAACGGCATGACAAATTCTCGTTAACCTTTCAACGTCAACATTTGAAAGGGATTAGAAATCATGACTACTTCACACTCATTTAATTCAGGCTCTACCACTTCTGTGCTTAAGCGTTCATTGCTGATTGCTCTTGTTTCACTTGCTCCCACTTTGGCGCAGGCTAATCCAAGTTCAGACGTGCTTGATATTTACAACCAAGCCGCGCAAGGCAATGAAGATCTGGTCGAGGTGGCATATGAACGCCTTAACGCCACGCTGCAACAAGACGGCGCCACGCCACTGACCTTGGTTTACCTCGGAAGCACAGAAACCCTGATGGGGCGTGATGCGTTCTTACCTTGGAACAAGATGAAGTATGTAGAAAAGGGTTTATCGACCATTGATAAATCTCTTGTTCTGCTTAAAGACGAAGACCAACCCATTCATGAGCAACCTCGTGTTCAAGGATTACCAGATTCTTACCTAACTCGCGCAATGGCTGCGGTGACTTACACCTCTCTGCCAGACATGTTTAACCATTTCGATCGTGGTTATGACTTGTTCCTCTCGTTACTCGCGGAAGATGATTTCCAACAACAGCATTTCGCTGCGACATCGTGGATTTACCGTTACGCCATTACCGCATCGATTCGTGCTGAAGACTTCGATCAAGCACAGGTGTGGCTTGAAAAAATGGAAAACACCGATGCCGGAAACATCGAGACAATGACGGCTAAAGCCTTAATAGCGAAAGCCAAATAACAGCTGCGAACGATTAAGAATGATGGGTAATCAGAGGACAACGAAATGATTGAATTTAAAGATGTCGGCAAAGCGTATGTTACGGGTGGTCAAAGCGTAAACGCACTTAAGGGAGTCGATGGCCAAATCAAACGCGGTGAAATGGTGGCCTTGTGTGGCCCTTCTGGGTCAGGGAAAAGCACACTGTTGAATATTCTTGGTTTGTTGGATATGGACTATCGAGGGCAGATCAATATTGATGGTCAACCGTATCCGACAGAGCAAATCGCTGCTGCGCGCTTTCGTCGTCAGTCGTTGGGTTTTGTGTTTCAACGCTTCAATCTGGTTCCTGTGATGACCGCGCTTGAGAACGTCGCTTACCCATTGATGTTGAACCAATGCACGAAACAAGAACAGCAAAGCAGAGCGCAAGACATGTTAGAGCGTGTTGGGCTAGGTGAATATGTACATCATCGCCCAGACAATCTTTCAGGCGGCCAGCAACAACGCGTCGCGATAGCCAGAGCGTTGATTCACAACCCAAGCTTAGTGATAGCCGATGAGCCGACCGCGAGCCTAGACAGTCACACTGCCAACCTTGTGATCGACATTATGAAAGAGCTCGGCCACGAAATGGGCACGACTTTTATTGTCGCAACGCACGACCCAAGAATGGCGCAGCGTTGTGATCGAGTGATTGAACTTATCGATGGACAACTGGCGCCACAAGTTGCAACCACGGAGGCTATCTCATGGGCAAGTTAACACAAGGGCTTAGCTCCTTTTTACTACCAACCTCGGTACGTTTGGCGTGGCTTAATCTATTAAGAAATGGTCGCCGCAGCCTGCTTTCGGTGTTGATCATCGCGATTGCGGTATTTGCATTGACCAGTGCGGGTGGCTATGGGCTTTACACCTACGAATCTTTGAGAGAATCGACCGCGCGCGATACTGGTCATCTCACCTTGAGCACGCCGGGTTATTTTGAACAAGATGAAGACATGCCGCTGAGCAATGGTCTGGATAACGTTCAAGCGCTAACCAAGAGCATTATTGGCGACAGCGACGTGCGTGGTGTGCAGCCACGAGTCTACTTCAGCGGTTTGGTTTCTAACGGAAGTAAGTCGACCATCTTTATGGGTACGGGCGTCAATGAGCGTGAGTTCGACATGAAAGGACCTTTCCTTGATGTGCGCAGCGGTCAAACTCTCTCGGATGTGAAATCGCTAAGATACGACAGCCAAGAGCCACAAGTGATGCTGGGAACTGACCTTGCTCGTAACCTCAAAGTTGCCGTTGGAGATTGGGTAACACTGCTCGCGACTACCAGTGATGGTGCTTTGAATGCCTTTGATTTTAAGGTGCAAGGTATCTACTCGACTGGTGTTCCTGAGTTGGATAAACGTCAGTTGTACGTACATATCACTACTGCTCAAGAGCTTTTAGCGTCAGACAAAGTCAGCACTTTGTCGGTATTCCTTTTTGAAACCAGTAAGACCTCGACCGTACAACAACGCATCCAATTGGCTTTAGACAGGCAAGCTAGTCAACAAGGCTCAGCCATTGAGATTACCCCATGGCAAGATCGCGCGTTTTTCTACACCAAGGTTAAAGATCTTTACGACCGGATCTTCGGCATCATGGGTGCAGTGATGGCATTGGTGGTGTTCGTATCGTTGTTCAACACCATGACCATGTCGGTGACGGAACGCACTCGTGAAATCGGCACGTTATCGGCACTCGGCAGTTACCCTTCTGAAATCGTGGCAGGCTTCTTAAAAGAGGCGGGATTGCTGGCTGTGATTGGCAGTGCGATAGGTGCGCTAGTGAGTGGCTTAATGTCGGTGTTATTGCTAGTGGTTGATATCCAAATGCCACCACCTCCGGGTCGAACCGAGGGTTACCCACTCAACATTTACTTCTCATTGGAATTGGTTGGTTATGCCACTTTAGGTGTGCTGACGATATGTTTGTTGGCTGCTTATTTCTCTGCTCGCAAAGGCGTGAATAAGCCAATCACGGAGGCGCTGGTTTATGTGTAAATTTACTCGTTCACTCACTGTTTTAGGTTCTGTATTGGTTTTGGTTCTAGCATCGGCGCCAAGCTGGGCGGTTGATTCACAACAAGTCACTGAGATGATTGCTAAGGCAGACAGCTATCGTTTGAACAGCACACAAGCGTCTAAGGTAGTGTCTTTGGTGGCGTTATATCAAGACGAGCAACTGGACAAAACCCGTGAATACAACGTCTATACAAGACCAAATCGAGAGTTGTTGGTCGTGTTCAAGTCGGCGGTCGAGGCTGGGCAGAAGATGCTGATGATTGAAGATAACTATTGGTTGTTGATGCCGAAATCTCGTCGCCCAATTCGTATCACACCGATGCAAAAACTGCTTGGTGAAGCTTCGGTCGGAGATATATCGACGCTCACTTGGAGCGAAGATTACCAAGGTGAGTGGGTTGCTGAGCAACAGGTTGAAATGCCGACTGGCGAGACACTCGATACCCATCACTTAAAGCTCGCGGCGAAAACCAAGGGTGCGAGTTATCAGTCGATTGATCTGTGGTTAACAGCAGACCGAGCGTTTCCAGTTAAAGCGGATCTGTATCTGCGTTCAGGAAAACTGGCGAAACAAGCGTGGTTTACTGAAGGCGTGCGAGATGGATTACCAACAGTAGTGTCGATGACCTTGCTCGATAAGATTCAGCCGAGTAAGAAAACTGTGATTGAGTACCGCGAAGTGATTGAACAAAGCTTGGAAGACAAATACTACAACCCTGCTTATTTATCGCGTAACAGCGTGTCTGGGCTGTAGGTGGTTGTCATGAACGCTTTGAATCGTAAGTCTCACATTAAGTATTCACCTGCTACGTTGCTTGCTTTGTCTTGCGTGAGTCACACGATTCAAGCGGACGATCTGAACCTAGCCTGGGACTGGCAACTGAGTGCTGAGGCCGTTGAATCGAGAGAGTCGCCATTTAACCCTTTCGTATCTGACAATCGCCAGTCACTCAATGGTTTGTTGGATCTTGAGGTTGGATATGGCAATTGGCTTGGCCTGTTTGCAATGAAAGCCAACGACATTTTGAGCAATGACCCACAGGGGAATGAGGCAAGCTTTGAATCGGAATTCATTGTGCGCGAGCTGTTTTGGCAAGGTGGTGTTGAACTGTCTAATTCAGCGTTCGGTGATCACTACCTTGATGTGACACTCGGTAAGGTTCGCTTAGATTGGGGCGTTGGTTATGGCTACCGACCTTTAGACATCATCAAGCCTTACCGACAAAACCCAGTGGGCATTGTCGCAGAAGAGGGCGCCGGTGTGGCTTCAGCGTCCCTGTTCGATATGACGGGCGAATGGACACTGCTTTACAGCGACTCATCATGGACTTCCCAAGACGTGAATCAGTTTGAAAAGCAGAATCAGCAACAAGGGGTTGGCTTACGTCGTTATAACTTAGTAGGCGATCACGAATATCAATGGGTCGCTTATTACGACGATGTACGCCACGGTTTGCTTGGAGCTAGCTTGGTGTCGGTATTGAACCTCGCATGGGAGTTTCACGGTTCGATGGTTTATCAGCGACAAAGCCTTGGTTACAGCCAACCCAACTCACTGCTTGAACCGGTTTATCTAGAAGAGCAGGGCGAGGCTTACCAAGCCTTAGCCGGACTGACATGGGCCAACGAGACGGGCCACAATGTGGTACTGGAATACTGGTTTGATAGCCGCGCTTGGAGTGACTCTGAGTGGCAAAGTGCTTTAGTGAATGCGGAATATTTGTCTCTTAATCCCATGACAACATCGTTGGCGGGCTCTTACGCTCAAGGTTATCAACACGCTAATTTGGTTCAACACAATCTCATGTTTCACTGGTCTTTGGACTCGGCACATGGCTGGCTTGAAGATATTACGCCTACATTTGATGTCATGCTGTCTCCACAGGACGGTGGCTTTATTGCGACGCAGTGGCTCAATTATCAGGCTTTCGATAATGGCGATTCATCGTTGGAATTGGAACTTGCTGCACGCTTTCTAGGCGGTAAAAGTGATTCTGCTTACGCCAACTTACCGGATAGTCATATGATTCTTTTAAATATCAAAGGACGATTTTAATGGACACTTCTTCAAACAGTCGCTTTTCATGGATTAAAAGCTTCGCGTTCACTACGCTATTTTGCGTTCTTATTGCAATTACAACCAATACGATTTGGGGAGGCGGGTTTACGCTCAACTTGGCCATCAGCTTCGGCTTTGGCTACAGCGCAGTTGGCTCTTCGTTTGTGTTGGTTGAACTATTCAAAAGGAAATCAAAGGCATTTGATGTAGGGGTATCAATGGTGATTGCAATGACCATTGGTACCTTGAATGCACACTATTGGTTGAACGGCTTTTTCGGCTCTAACCTTTCCGCTCTTAAGTCTGTGATGCTGCTTGGTGTGATCTTTTGTTCCGTTTGTTATTACTATTTCTACACAAGAGAGCAGCAGCTGCGTGCCGATAATGAATTAGAGGTGGCTAAGCGTCGCCAAGCTGATCAAGAAAAGGTGGTCGTACTTAGCCAGTTAAAACAGCTGCAAAGCCAAATTGAGCCGCACTTTTTGTTCAACACTCTTGCGACCATCAATGTATTGATTGAGAGTGACAGCGCCAAAGCTAAGTTGATGCTTGAAAAACTGACTGACTTGTTACGTGTGACCCTCAAGAACAGTCGTACTGAGCAATCGACTATTGCTCAAGAGGTCGATTTGCTCGACGCGTATCTTAACATCCAGAAGATACGATTAGATGAGCGTTTGACGTTCTCGATCGAAACCAACGACATTAGCGAGCAGCAAGTGATTCCACCTTTCTTGATTCAACCTTTAGTTGAGAACGCGTTAACACACGGAATTGAACCTAAGGCTACTGGTGGTGAAGTCAATATCCGAATTGTTCAGCAAGACGACCAGATGAAAATTGAAGTATCAGACAGTGGCGTGGGACTGACAGCACCGTCTATTGCGGCTGGCCATGGTGTTGGTTTGAGTAATATTCGTCAGCGTATTGATACCCTATACGGAGATAAGGCGAGCCTGACGATCACAGAGCAAGCGACTGGCGGCGTGGTGTCGACTATCTTGTTGCCGCTCATCGGCGAAACTAGCTCCGAGAATGCAGTTCTGAAACTCTAAGTACTGTTACGAAAACAGACGATTTACAGTGTGAATTTTAAGGAATAATAATGATCAACTCAGGACTAAAGCCCAGTGTGACGGCAATTATCGCAGACGATGAAGCACTGTTAAGGCATCATTTGGATAAGAGTCTTGCTGAGGTTTGGCCTGAGCTAGAGATTGTCAGCAAGGCCAAAAATGGGACAGAGGCTTTGCAGAGCATTCAGCAGCTACAACCTGATGTCGCCTTTCTTGATATTCGCATGCCAGAGCTTGATGGCATTTCGTTAGCCAAGCAATTGAACAAGCTTGCATCACCGCCGCTGGTGGTCTTTATTACGGCTTACGATGAGTATGCGGTTAAAGCTTTTGAGCACAATGCGATAGATTACCTACTCAAGCCAATCAATGAAGAGCGCCTGCTTGCTACCTGTCAGAAGATTCAAGCGCGCTTATCAAGTAATCAAACACAGTCCGGTCACATGCCAGAACAACCCGACATCGCTGCACTCATGAGTCAACTGCAGCAACTGTCACAATCGGCATCACAGCAAACGCAGCCTACTTATCTGTCGCAGAAAAAGTATCTCACGTGGCTCAAAGCCAGTGTTGGCGAAGACATTCACTTGATCGCTGTTGATGATGTGGCGTATTTCAAAGCAGAAGATAAGTACGTATCGATATTTAAGAAAGGGCAGGGCGGGCTTTTAGAGGAGTTTATTCTTCGTGTATCGCTAAAAGAGTTACTCGCTCAACTTAATCCGGATGAGTTTTGGCAGATCCATCGTTCAGTGGTGGTGAAAGTGTCGGCCATTGATAAGGTCAAAAAAGGACTATCCGGTCAGATGTCGGCGTATGTATCTGGTGAGAAGCTGCCAATCAGCCGTGCCTCACAAGCTTTGTTTAAAGGCATGTAGAGACGTTGCTTGAAGGCATGTAGTCTGTTTTTCTTACCCTTACTCCTGAACTTCTGGTTGAATATGGCTGATTTTACATGCGCAGTTGTAATTTATAAAATGACGATCCAGATCACAACTGTACTCATTTGGTTTAATATTAAATAATAATCATTAACTCAATCTGTATATTGTCGATGAATGACATTAAGAGGTTGTTATGAAAACATATTATTTAGCGGCGGCAGTATGCCTCACCTTAGTTGGCTGTAGTTCAACATCAAATATCACCGAAACCTTAATCCTGCCGGATCCGGCATGGACATCAGGCCAGCTGGAAAATGGCCTTACCTACCATGTTTATCCAGATCATGAAGAATCCGTATCTGTTCGTTTAGTCGTGCACGCGGGCTCAATTCAAGAGACTTCTCAACAAGAAGGCTATGCGCACTTCTTGGAACACATGGCATTCAATGGCAGTAAAAATTTCTCTGAAAATGATGTGATTCGCTTATTTGAAGATGCAGGCGCTAGCTTTGGCGCTGATATTAATGCTTACACCTCTTATGAAGAGACGGTATACCAGTTAGATTTGCCAGATAACGTCCAATTGCAGTCTGCCCTGACGTGGATGCGTGACATTGGTGACGGTTTGGATCTATCAAGTTCAGAAGTTGAAAAAGAGAAAGGCGTGGTTCTTGGCGAGTTTCGTATGGCTCGCCTCGATGATAAGTCGTTCCCCGAGAAATATGTTGATTACCTATTCGAAGGCAGCCCTTATGAATCGCAAGATGCGCTAGGAACTAAAGCTTCGGTTATGGCTGCCACGTCGGAAGGGCTTACCGACTTTTACCAAACTTGGTATCAACCTCAAATCGTTGAGCTAGTGGTTTCTGGTGATGTGGACCTTAAAACAGTGATCCCAATGATTGAAGAGAAATTTTCGAGCTGGGAGCGCGGTAAAACGTCAAAGCCACAAAAGCAGAATACGACTTCGTTCAATGAAGGTGACTACATTGAATATGCTGGCAGAGAAGCTCCGAGTATTTCTTTGACGTTTAACCGAGGTTTAAACACTGTTGAAACCCACGCTCAACAACATCAGCGTTGGTTGGATGAAACCACTCAGATTCTTATTCAGCAGCGTTTAGAGGCAGACTTTAATGATGCAGCGCTACCGACGCAATGGATAACGTCAGATAACATCAGGTTGGATGCTCTGCTTTATTCATCGACAAGTGTTGGCTTCCCAGCAGGCAGCCGTGATGCGGTTCAGAAAGCGTTGGTTTCTACTTTAACGTCGTTACGTGATTACGGTGTTTCTGAAGGAGAAATTGCGAGTGAGCTCCATTATTATCAAGACTCACTGGATGATATTGAGCACGACTGGGATAAAAGGGACAGTGTGGATCACGTGAACGATAAAGTGAACGCATCACTGTCTGGCGATATTGTCCAATCTCAAAAAGACTATCAGGCCAGCATGGAAGCCTTTCTTGCTAATTTAAGCCTTGAAGCGATTAATAAAAATATCAAAGAAGTCCTTTCGAGTGATTACTTTTTGATTGTCGGCATGGATGACAATGAGGATCGCACAGCGGTTCTGGCTTCTCTAGATGGATTAAAAGCTTCTTATAGTCCGCAGGGTACACAGACATTCGTAACGGCAACAGCCAGTGCATTTGCTTCGCCTGCCGTACCCGGCGAGGTTGTATTGGTAGAGCAAATGTACGCCGATCCAAATATTCAAAAGTGGACTTTAAGCAATGGTATCGACATGTGGTACCTACGTGATTCATACGCGAAAGACGATGTTGGGATAATGTACGTGAGTCTTGGCGGTAAAGCGGCGTTGGATCCGGATTTATACGCAGCTGCAAATGTGACATTACCTGTTATTGCTCGAAGTGGTGCTGGTGACTTTACGGGATCTGAGCTGAAAGCCTACTTTGATCGTGAAGGGATTTTAGTCGATTCTTTTATTTCTTCGACGCGACATGGCATTGAGTTTAATATCGAAAAAGATGGGATGAGTGACGCGTTTGCTGCGCTATATACCTTCATGGTGTCTCCTAAAGTGAATTCTGATCAGCTTGAAGCTGTGAAGCAAGAGCTAGTGCAAGATAAAGAGTCCTTCCTAAGTACGCCTATTGGTCAATTTGAACAAGCGATCAATCAAAATATTTATCGCTCGGGAAGCCGCCATCTATTCGTAAATAAAGAGCGTGTTAAAGCGGTTTCTGTTGAAGATGTCCGTGCTGTTCATCAACAATTATTTGGTCAACTAAGACACAACCAGTTGGTGGTCGTTGGTGATATCGACCCAAGTGAGTTGAAACCTCTAGTTCGTAAGTACTTAGCTTCAATTCCATTGCAAGCGGGGACGGTGCCAGACTTCAAAGTGGAGTACAAGCAACCAGCGAAACCACGTATTGATGTCGCGATCAACAACGTAAATAGTGCGGAATATATCTTACGAGTGATTCCAGAGCCGACGACGATAGAAAGTGGAGGCTGGACTGCAAAAGATGTCTTCATGGAAGACTTATTGCAACGTTTAGTCGCATCTCGTTTAGACTCTTATGTTCGTGAAGAGTTGAGTTTAGATTATTCACCTTATGCTTATGCGGCTTCGAATGATGGTGAACCGACTCATGAGTGGGTAATCGGCGCAATGATCGCGCCGGAGAACGTAGATACTGTTGAAATGGCGATTGATAGAGTGATCTCAGACCTCCTACAAGGTATTTCTGAAGACGAACTGCATTCGATAGTGAAACAGTTTGAAGCTGACTTCGTGCCACTAGAGGCAAGCTCTATCGATCAGGCGTGGTTTGTGTCTCGTTATTTATTGTATGGGTATGGATTGGAAGCCTTGGCTGATGTTGACCGAGTCGTTAAATCAATATCGGTTGAAGACATGAATGCTCTGCTCCATCACCTATTTGGCGAGAATAGCCGTAAGGTTAAGAACATCATGCGTCCTAAAGCCTAAAGCCTAAAGCTTGAAACCAGCAGAAAGAGACAACTTAAAGCCAAGCGAGTATCGCTTGGCTTTCTTGTTTTTCCACCATTCATAACGTCTATGCATCACCTGTTGTTAAGCCGTTTTAGATCTATGTAAATCTAAATTTCGAGAACGCTTAATCGGTTGCATCGAATCATTTTCTAAAAAAATGAT
Organism: Vibrio sp. 10N.286.48.B8; assembly: GCF_003050085.1. NCBI lineage: Bacteria > Pseudomonadati > Pseudomonadota > Gammaproteobacteria > Vibrionales > Vibrionaceae > Vibrio > Vibrio sp. 10N.286.48.B8. Next base: position 32,154 of record NZ_PIGD01000004.1, read on the forward strand.
TTTAAATCAAGACAGCGTTTCATTTGTATTGTAGATTGACGATCTACGAGAATGTTGTTTGGATATTAGATTGCTTAAACTGGGTACCCGATTAGTCTTAATGTTGTTTTTACTGAGCTTTGGCTTAGTGAATTCTAACGGCTATTCGTTTCCTTCTAAGCCATTTCAAATATACTCGGCTCAAGAGCAATCTTCACAAAACGATCTTTGTAAACAAGCCGCTACGGATAATCCGTCAAGCTACTTAGAGTGCGATAAGGCTCAGTTTGGCACTGTGCCTTCTGGTGACAGTTCTAACTATCACGACACTGAATCAAGCCTTCAAGCAGCAAACTTCAGACGTATGCTCAGTAACGAGCAAGAAAGCGTGGCCGATCTTGAACCTGCTTATCATCTACTGATCGACTTCTCTCCCCCTTCATTACTGGCTTCTCTGCTTTTCAACACACCGTTGTTGGATTCCAAGCAGCACTGGACCAGCATTGTGAGTTCTCCGTCCTCCCGGCTTGCTGGGTGGAAAGAGGGCAACATTCAATACTCGCATTTCCGAGAACTTCTTAGCTAATCGTTTGACCCTAAATTGGTTGTATCGATGGTCACTTGTGCCCGTTGAGCTCGCCAGTTAACCAAAACAAACATAGCGACATCAGTTTTAGCATCACTACCTTTCAATCAGCTTGTTCTGGTTGTGATTAGCCATCGCTCGTGTTCGCAAAATATTAGCCATACCAATCGTAGTAAATAACTGGCCATCCTAGCTGGTTAAAATGCACGATCACTGCTTTTTTCTGGTGCTATTTTTGAGCACGTATTTACGGTGATTGGTAGAAATAAGAGATCTTGACTGTGAAAAAACGCATTCCAAGAAAACAAATTAACCACTACTCAAAGTGGAAATACGTGGTACTTATCGCCACTATCATCATCATGGTTCTGAGTGCTTTACCTTCTTGGTATGGCGAGAATGCATCGGTACAAATTAACAATCGTTCTGAACAGAGTATCGACGCGAGTCAAATTACCCAATACCTTGCAAGCGAAGGCATCCAAGCCAAATCTGCATTTCAAAAAGACAACCGTTTGGTCGTGATCTTGGAAGATGCAGAACAACAGGCGAAAGCCAAAGAGGTGCTGAATGAGCGCCTATTGGATAACGCGACTGTTGCGCTAGCGATGGAGCCAGCAGCACCAAAATGGTTGACTGACATGGGCTTCGCGCCGATTCAGCTAGGCCTTGATTTACGTGGTGGTGTGCAGTTCCTGCTAGAAGTGGACATGGAACCGGTATACCACGCACAAGCGCAATCTGTGGTCGATGAGATCACCAGCCAAGTACGTTATGCACGCGGTAAAGTGGTGAACAACCAAGTTGAATTTAACTTCCGTACTGATGCAGATTTCGAGAAAGCACAAAAACTGATTCGTGAAGAGTTCCCACAATGGCAGCGTGACCGTTCAGATAAATCGCTAACGTTAACTCAGTCTGAAGAAGAGCAAAGAACGCTACGTAACCTAACGGTTCAGCAAAACCTGCAAATCATGCGCAGCCGTATTGAAGAGCTCGGCATCACTGAGGCATCGATTCAACGCCAAGGTGAAAGCCGTATCCGTATCGAACTTCCGGGTGTCCAAGACCCTGCAGCCGCGAAAGACGTGATTGGTGCTACGGCTTCGCTTGCGTTCTACTCTGTGTACGACAACGCAACGCGCAATACTCAAACTCTGAAAGATTCAGATGGTAATCGTGTAGTGGTTGCTCGCAAAGCGGTATTAAGCGGCGAACATATTATCGATGCGCGCAGTGGCATTGGTGAGATGGGCAGTGCAGAAGTAAACATCACGTTGGATTCTTCTGGTGGTAAGAAAATGTCTGAGTTTTCTCGCCATAACATCGGTAAGCCAATGGCGACCGTTTACAGCGAATACAGCCGTGACAGAGCGGGTAACAGCGAAAAAACCAGTGAAGTGATCAGTGTGGCGAACATCCAATCTCAACTGGGTAGCCGCTTCAGAATCACAGGTGCAGGCAGCATGGCAGAAGCACAAGAGCTTGCTCTACTGCTACGCGCAGGTTCATTAACAGCGCCTGTTACCATCATTGAAGAGCGTACTATTGGCCCGTCTCTGGGTGCAGAAAACGTAACTAACGGCTTTGCTGCTTTGGCGCTTGGCCTTGGTCTTACTCTAACGTTTATGGCGCTATGGTATCGTCGCCTTGGTTGGGTTGCGAACGCTGCATTGGTCGTCAACATGACCACACTATTCGGTTTGATTGCGATGCTCCCGGGTGCGGTATTAACTCTGCCGGGTATTGCGGGCTTGGTACTGACCGTCGGTATGGCGGTAGACACTAACGTGCTTATCTTCGAGCGTATTCGAGACAAAATGAAAGAAGGGCGCAGCTTTGCGAGTGCCATCGACCGTGGCTTTGATAGCGCGTTCTCTTCAATTTTCGATGCCAACGTCACTACCATGATTGTTGCCGTGGCTCTGTACACCATTGGTAATGGACCGATTCAAGGGTTCGCATTGACCCTAGGTTTGGGTCTTCTAACCAGTATGTTTACAGGTATTTTTGCGTCACGCGCGATCATCAATTTGGCTTGGGGGCGTGACCAACGCCACGATGTAAGGATTTAAGCATGAGAACTTCAACAAAAGTGACTAATTCAGAACGCTATATTTCAGACAGCAATATGACTCGCCTTCGTAAGGTGATGTCTGTGATTTCTATCGTGCTGTTCATGAGCTCTGTGATGCTGGTGGCAGTAAAAGGTTTTAACTGGGGCTTAGACTTTACTGGCGGTGTGGTTGCCGAAGTTCAGCTTTCTGACCAAGTAACCAAAGATGGTTTAAAAACAAAACTTGATGCGGCTTTCCAACAAGACGTGCAAGTTGTTGGCATGGCAGAACAAGATCGCTGGACCCTGCGTTACAGCCAATTGACGGATGCACAACAGCCTAACTTAGTGGATGCTTTGTCATCGGTGAGCGACCAAGTACAAGTGCTTAACAGCAGCGTGGTTGGGCCTCAAGTCGGTCAAGACATGGTTGACCAAGGCGGCTTGGCGGTATTGGTGTGCTTCCTAATGATCATGCTGTACCTAAGTGTACGTTTTGAATGGCGCTTGGCACTGGGTGCGCTTGCCGCGATCATCTATGACGTGACGCTTATCTTGGGCCTGTTCGCTTTTACTCAGTTTGAGTTCAACCTGACTGTATTGGCTGCCGTGTTGGCGATTTTGGGTTACTCATTGAATGACTCGATCATCATTGCCGACCGTGTTCGTGAAATGCTGCGTGGTAATCCAAACGGTGACACTGATAACCTACTTAACGAATCGGTTAAAGCGACCTTCTCACGCACCATGGTGACTTCAGGTACAACGCTAATCACCGTATCAGCGCTTTGGCTACTTGGTGGTGCGGCGCTGCAAGGTTTTGCGATTGCCTTAGTCGTAGGTATTGTCAGCGGTACGTGGTCTTCAGTGTCTGTCGGTATCACACTGCCTAAGCTACTTGGCCTACAGCCTTGTCACTACCAAGTGAAAGCGCCAGTAGAAGTTGAGGGCGAGTACCCTTAGGTTATCTATTGGTTAACAGTACGACTTAGTCAGTAACGTCAATAAGCCCTTCGTTTATAACAAAACGAGGGGCTTTATTTTTTATAAGAGTCAAACAGTTACAGAAAAGAGAGCCTATTTCAAAAAACGATGGATTGAGCAGGCAAGCCCTCATGATATGAAGTATGTTTAGATGACGTTCGTAGAAATGAGGCAAGGGAATGGAATATCGACATCAATGTCATGTAGGCGACCATGGTGATGCACTGAAGCATCCAGTCTTGAGTGCACTGGTTCAGTCATTAATGCAGCAGCATTCACGCCTCAATGTTATCGACACCCACTCTGGTACAGGGTGTTATGACCTCACCACCGCACCCAGTAATCATGCCGGTGAGTTTGCTGAAGGGGTCGGGTACTTGTGGCGAAACAAGGCTTATCTTCCTCCGGCATTTGCTTCATTTATGTCGGTTCTGGAATACTACAATCCGAATCAACATATCTCTCTTTATCCGGGTTCTGCAGCCATCACCTATCAACAAGGCCGCAGCCAAGATAGCTTCTATTTTTCAGACATTCAGCAAGACGAAGCTGACCTATTACAAACTAACATTGAGAAGTTGCAACGCGATCTCGATGTCTCAAGTAAGCTCACCATTACCGCTGGCGATGGGCTCAAAGCGCTGCCTGATGATGTAGCTAAACACGATAATCATCACCTGATTGTTATCGACCCGCCCTATGAAACCGATTCTGAATACCTTGAAGTAATTGATGCCTTAGTTAAGGCGTATCAGCAGTCTGATAAGGTATCGGCCCTGATTTGGTATCCGCTTTACACGGATGATAAGAGTTCACTGATTCTGAACCACTGCGTGACAGCGGTGAAAGATGGCTTGCTACCAAGTCCGATTAAGTCGGAGCTTCGTCTTCGAGATCCCAAGGGTGATGATCGCCTGATCGGCAGTGGTTTGTTGCTGTTCAATCCGCCACAAGGCATCGCGGGAACGGTCGCAGATACGCTCGATTATTTACACAGCCAACTCGCGACTAATGGTGAAGGCTATTGGCAAATGAGAAGCTTATAGATCTGATTTTTATGGGTTTTATGATGATTTTCTAGACGTCACTCACTAAATCACTGTTATCTATGTGGTTTAAATTGACCAAACGCTAACTTTTATCGATTGATTAATTGCAGTGAATCATTTAAAAATAGAATATCAATGCGCACAAGTGCATAATGGCTCATAAGTTAAATAATTACCCCTAATTAATATCAGATTGTGGTTTACCCCCTAAACTGCATAAGGCTCGCACTAGTCATGCGAGCCTTTCTTTTGCCTGTTGGAAAACTCAAGGCATCACTATCACTTCAAGATTCACTATAAAGCTGGATAATCGATATAGCCTTTTTCGTTGCCGCCGAACAGAGTGGCGCCATCGAGTTGTGATAGTTCGCTGCCGTTTTGTAGGCGTGAAACTAGGTCTGGGTTTGCTACGAATGGGCGACCAAATGCGACGAGGTCGGCGTAGCCTTTGCTTAATACTTCCTCAGCGCGTTGTGGTGTGTAGCTGCCAGCGACGATGATGGTGTTAGAAAATAACTCTCTTAGCTCTATTCGGAAGCTTTCCGGTATCACAGGCGCGTCATCCCAATCGGCTTCTGATAGGTGTAGATAAGCGATATTACGAGCTTGCAGTTCCTTTGACGCTTCTAGAATCGTTGGCACGATGTCTGGGCAGTTCATGTCTTTGAAGGTGATGAACGGAGCCAAACGTACGCCCACTTTGTCCGCGCCAATCGCTTCAATGACTGCATCCACGACTTCAATCAAAAAGCGAAGTCGGTTCTCGCGGCTGCCGCCATAGTTGTCGGTGCGCTTGTTTGAGTTGGTTCTTAGGAACTGGTCAATCAGGTAACCATTGCCACCGTGGATTTCCACTCCGTTGAACCCTGCCTCGACCGCTTTTTTTGCTGATTCCGCAAAATCTTGAACCACACGATCAATATCGGCTTGGGTCATCTCTCTTGGTTGGATGCAATCCACCATGTTGCCGTTACCATTCTCATCAGAGATCCAAACCTGCGTTTCTATAGGTGCCAGTGCTGAAGGTGCAATCGGCAACTCGCCTTTTTGAAAGGTAGGGTGTGATACTCGGCCTACGTGCCATAGTTGGCAGAATATCGCGGCACCTTGCTCTTTTGCTGCTGTTGTTACTGATTTCCAACCTTCGATTTGCGCATCGGTATAGACGCCGGGTGTGAATGAGTAACCTTGAGAGTCATCTGAAATTTGTGTGGCTTCAGTGATGATAAGCCCTGCACTTGCTCGTTGTTGGTAATAAGTCGCCATCATGTCGTTTGGCACGTTTCCAGGTTGGCTAGTGCGAGCGCGTGTCATGGGCGCCATAACCACACGGTTTTGCAGCTCTAGGCCTTTCAGTTCTGATGTTTCGAATAACTTGTTCATGGTATTTACCTTGTGTCGGTCATGTGTTGATTGATTTAGCGTGCGGTGGTCACTATTTCGATTCCGCAGGGCTGAAGATAGAGTCGTTTTGTGGCTTTTCAGCTCGGTTGGCTTTTGCAATAAGCAACAAACCAATCACAGGGACAACAACGGCTGCGAATGGAATCATTCCTGCGCCTAGTTGGCTGTCGAGTACCATGCCGCCTAGGAAGCCACCGAAGGCATTAGCCAAGTTAAAGGCTGAGATATTCGCGGTTGCTGCTAGCTCTTGCCCTTCGCCACCGTGGTTCATTACTCGAAGCTGCATAGCAGGAACGTTGGCAAATGATGCAATACCAAAGACAAATGAAGCTGCAACGAATAGGATTTTGTTGTCGACAACAAGGCCAACCACTACTAATGAAACGATCATCGCGATAGCCCAAAACATCGATGCTTTGCCTAAATCTTTGTCAGAAGAGCGTCCGCCCAAGGTGTTACCGATGATTAAGCCGACACCAACAATCACTAAGATCCAAGTGACTGATTCTTGACCGTAACCTGTGATGTGCATGGCGATAGGCGCAAGGTAGCCGTAAAGCGTCATGAAGCCAGACCAAGCAAAAGCGGTGATCGCCAAGCTGATGAGAAGCATTGGATTTTTGAATGCCAACAGCTGAGTTTTGATGTCTTTCGCTTCGCTGTGACCTGAAGATTTTATTGACGTTAAGATTGAAATCATGGCGATGGTGCCAAGTGCAGCCACGGTAAAGAAAGTGGTGTGCCAACCGAATTGCAAGCTTACCCAAGTACCTGCGGGAACCCCAAGAACGTTAGCGAGCGTTAAGCCAGCGAACATCTGACCAACAGCACGACCAGCCATTTTCTCAGACACTAAATTGGTCGCGACAACTGCACCTATGCCATAGAAAGGACCTTGCACTAAGCCTGCAATAACGCGGCTTGCAAGTAGAAGTGGGTAGCTAGGAGCTAAGGCTGACAAGATATTGCCGATGATGAACAAAGCCATTAAGCCAATCAGTACCATCTTCTTGTTAAAACGTGCGAGGTAGATGGTTAAGATCGGGCCACCAATAACGATAGCCAATGCGTAAGCACTGATTAGGTATCCGGCTTGACCTTCGGTGATCGAAAGGGATGTGGCAATTTGTGGAAGGATGCCTGCAATAACAAACTCAGCGGTGCCGATGGCAAAAGCTGCGAGTGTCAGTATCCAAACTTGGAATGGGATCTTTTCTTTATGGATCGCTTCTGATTTCATAGTGAAGTACCTGTGTTAATTCTTGTTTGTTAGGACGTTTACATACACGCCCTAACGATTGTTCTTTGCTTCTTTGCTTCTTTGCGAAGTGTTAGCCGAGTAGAGCACCGCCATCGATGTCGATGACTGACCCCGTTACGTATGGGTTGTTGATCGCGAATAGATAGCCCATTGCGATATCTTTAGCCTCTCCGACTTTGCCTGCAGGTAGGTTGTTTTTCGCGTTGTCGTACATGGTTGAGCGAGCTGAATCGTCCATGTTTTTGTAAGCCTCGGTCATGGTAAGGCCGGGGCTGACTGCGTTGACTCGAATCGGTGATAGTTCTTTGGCAAGCACCTTAGTTACGCTCTCTAGCGCGGCATTAATCGCGGTTTTTACGTAAGTACCAGCAACCACTTTGCGTGACAGCATGCCCGTGGTTAGTGTGATTGAGCCGTTTGGAGTCATGTAACGTGCGGCGTGCTTGGCTACGTTTAAGCTTCCCCAAAACTTGGTATCAAATGCTGCTTTTGCGTCTGCGATAGCAACGTCTGTCACTTTTCCTGCGGGAGCGTATGACCCCGCGGTTATCACCAAGTGATCAAAGGCACCAATCGATTCGAAGTATTCACAAACCGATTTCTCATTGCTGATATCAACGCCGGTGTGTCGGCTGGCAATGTGTACTGTGTTGTCTTCGTTTCTCAATTGCATTGCTAATGCTTTGCCGATACCTGATGTTCCACCAATGATGACGAATGTGTGCTTTTCTTGGTTTGTAAGTTCGTTGTTCATGTTCTGAATTCCTGCGTGTTCTGCTGATGGTTGTCATTATATTTATTCGACTAAATTTGATAATTGGTTAAAATATGAAATCATTATTCGGATTAACTGAATAGCAGGAGAGGTGAATGGACAAGTTTTCAGATATGGCGATGTTCGTGAGCATTGTTAAGCATCGCGGGTTAGCTGCGGCGGGGCGAGAGTTAGGGCTTTCTCCTGCGACCATGACAGCAAGGCTTCAGGCGTTGGAAGAGCGATATGGTGTGAAACTGCTGAACCGAAGCACAAGACATGTGTCTTTAACTGACTCTGGGGAGCTGTATCACAAGGCGTGTCTGGAGATATTGGATAATGTCAGCGAGGCTGAAAACCTGATTCAAAATGGCGTCAAAGAAGTTAAAGGCCCACTAAAGATTGCGGCACCTAAAGACATCGGAAAGCAGTACATCCTTCCTATTTTGTCGGAATTTTGTCAGCAGTATCCAGACGTTATTCCCTACCTGTATTTGAACGATAACCTATCGAATATCGCCGAATCAGGCATGGACATCGTGATCCGCTACGGTGAATTGGTTGATAGTAGTTTGATCTCTAGACGCTTATCACCAAGCCGACGAGTGCTATGTGCGTCCCCAGAATATCTCGCCAAACACGGCACGCCGATCAAGCCACAAGATTTGGTTGAACATGACTGTTTGGCTATGCTGCGCAGCAATGAAGAACTTAAAACATGGCACTTTCAAGATCATGATATGAAGAAGGCTGTGACGGTTGTACCGAAGCGATTTTCAGACGATGGTGAAGTGATTCGATACTGGGCATTGCAAGGAGAAGGGATTGCGTTGAAGTCGGTACTCGATGTGCAAGATGACATCAATAACCAACGCCTTGTTACCCTGCTTAATGGCTACATGAAGAACTTTAACACCTCGACCTCTGTATCAAGCGCAGACTTGAATGTGGTGTACATCAGCAAGAAATATCAGCCGAAACGTATCCGACTCTTCTTAGATTATCTTCTTGAGAACTTTAGTGGTTTGGTCGAGAGATCAGACAAAAAGTAGACGCTTACCTACGTATGACGGATCTCTCGAACTCAGCGCCCGCTTACGGACAGAGATCATCGATCTGGTTATGATATCTGCAACATAAGGACGTGATTGGAGAGAGAAATGAAAGTCGTCGGTAACACGGTTATCCAACCTTTTCACAAAGCCACCTGCCACTGTGGTGCAGTTGAACTAGAACTCAGCCTACCCAACGGAATAGAAAAGCCGCGTCGATGTGATTGTTCTATCTGTCGTCGTAGAGGCGCGATTGTTGGCTCTGTTGCGCTTGATGGCATCAAGATCCTCAAAGGTGCAGAGCATCTCAAGCTTTATCAATTCAATACCAACACCGCGAAGCATTACTTCTGCTCAAACTGCGGTATCTATACCCATCATCAACGTCGCTCTAGCCCAAATGAATATGGGTTCAATATTGGTTGTTTAGAAGGGGTGAACCCTTTTGATATTGGAGATGTGGTGACCAATGATGGTGTCAATCATCCTGCTGATCGTTAATTTATTGAGCATTAAAAAGGGAAAGGATTATGTCTGAATATGGAGCGATCATTCGCTGGCAAAAATCAGAAGATGAAGCCTTTAGCGACAATCAATATAGCCGGGGCCATACATGGGAGTTTGATGGTGGCGTTATTGTACCTGCGTCGTCATCGCCTCATGTTGTGCCATTGCCACTCTCTGTTGAAGAGAATGTTGATCCAGAAGAAGCGTTTATTGCAGCACTTTCTAGCTGCCATATGCTGACTTTTTTGGGCATTGCTGCTAAACAAAAGTACGTAATTGAGTCTTACGTTGATGATGCGATAGGTGTACTTGAGGAAGATGAATCAGGCCGCTCATCGGTAACTAAGGTGACTCTGCGACCTGACATTGTGTTCTCAGGCACTAAGGTGCCAACCGCCAAACAACTCGACAAACTGCATCATTTTGCGCACAAAAACTGTTTTATCGCGAACTCGGTCAAGACAGAAATTGTGATAAGAACTGAGATCGTGCCAGAAATCATAGGGTAATCTTTCGTTACGCTTTGTTGTATAAGCTAGGGTGAACAATTATTTGCTGCGGTTGGTATAATACTGAGCCCAAGTGTCGAGTTTCTTATATAGGTTATGTTTAGCGTCCCTTTAAATAGTTTTGTTCATCGTGTGAGTGATAAAGGCCAAGTCATGGCTAATGCAGCTGAATGTGGATGTCAGTTGAAACGAGTTCGCCGTTCACGTAATTGGTTGCTGGTCGCTCAAGAAGATCAACTCGTTGAATTTAAAACGATGTTAACCCACGAAAAAGATGGTTGGATCGTCATTGCGATAGACAAAGTATTGCCTAAACCTGTGGTGTGTTTGGCTTCGCTGCTAGCGGCAACACCCTCGATGACGGTCGCTCAGCTGGTGATGGAGTCTGGATGTTCAATGGCAGAAGCAAGACGTGCCATTGATGAACACGAAGGACTCTAGGCGTATTCGAATAGTGTGAAAAGAGAATTGCAAGCAGCAAAAAGCCCGTAACGATATTGCGCTGGAAAACGTAATATCGTTACGGGCTTTATCATCTGTGCTGCTAAGCTATGCGGCTTATAAAGCGTGACTCGATTAAGAGTTAGCCACTTTTACACGAATCGTGTTTTTGCCAAGCTTAGTCATGTTCAGCTTGTTTAGTGCCGCTTTCGCTTCTTCGTGCTCTGGCATTTCAACAAAAGCAAAGCCTTTTGAGTCGCCAGTTTCTTGGTCTAAAACTAGGCTGCACTCTTTTACTGAACCGAACTCAGAAAATAGCACACGGATGTCTTGCTCAGAAGTAGAGCGCGATAGGTTACGAACTAGAAGTTTCATAATAAACCTTGAATATGAATTTACGCTGGGCATTGTCGCACATTTTTGTGCTCACCCTGACATAATAATTTAAGATCACGCTTGCTTGGTTTTACTACGCAGAGCCAGCGCTTTTGAGTAATCAAACGTGATTATTCGTCGTCGAACTGTTTGATCGTGAACGCGTCTTCGATTCGGTTAAGCTCTTCTTGTTCTTTTACTCGCTTCTCTTCTTGAAGAGTCGCTCTCGTTTCGTTGAAACGTTTTTTCTCGGACTTAGTCAGGAATTTTACAGCTTTTTTGTTGGTCAGTGCGTAAGCAACTACGTCTTCACCTTTTTCTCTGCGGTCGTTTACGCGTTGTGAGAAACGTTCATTGTCGCGAGCTTTACGCTCCGCTGAGGTCAACTTGCTCATGCTTTAAAGCCTTTTCAATTATTCATGGTAGGGAATCTACGCTTAGCGAAACAAATGGGGACTGCTTAGTGTGAGTCTAGCCCATTTGCGTGCTGGTGGCGCATCTTAGCACAGAGGCTTGAGCTTGCAGGTATGCAATTCGCGGGAACAAACAAAACAGCCCACAATTTTCATTGTGGGCTGCGTGCAGAAGTGGCGAAGGCCAGAATCCGAAATGACAATTATATCAAATCTTCTCTATGTATAAGATGACCTCTCCGACTTTAAAGCCGAACTTGGACATCTCAGTTTTGTTGAACAAGCGTTTGTCGTCCATCAAGAACATCCAGTCATCTAGCACCACTTCATAGGTGCTGCCGTCTACTTCAATCTCTAAGTCGTATTTCCAATATAGAGCAGAACCTTGAGTCTCCCCATAAGCGGTTCCAACGACATCGTTGGCAGTCCCAGAGTAGGTGTTTTCGCCAGTTTTCATCAGGTTCCAAACGCGGGTTGATCGCTCGCCATCAGCAAAAGAGAACCACTCTTTTATCTCTCCGTTGTCACCGTCCCAAGTCGCGACCAGTTTGGCATCGAAGCGTCGCAGTAGGTTACCAGAGCGGTCGAGCACCATGCCGTAGGCCATTAGCTTGCCATTAAAAAAGGTTTCAAGCTTTAGCTCTGGCGTAGTGTCGACATGGTCCTCTAAACTTGCAGAACCACAACCTGCCAGCCAAGTGAGTGAAAAAAGTGCCAGAGCGAATTTTATTATTGTTGTTTTTGGATTCATTTGTTTAAACCTAAAAGTTGTTTACGTAGGCCGGGTTCGGATGTGTTCTCAGATAACCAAATCGCCAGAAATGCTTCGCCAAATTGTTTGTCTTGGATTACTCCGATAGGTTGCTCATCAAAGTAGAAGCGGCTGACATTATCTTCAGCGACACGTATGGTGAGAGTGCTTCCTGCTTCTACGTTCGGCCACATCGCGTATAACGGCTTCAACCAACGCTGAATACTGTTATTTGAGTAACCAAGCTTGTTCCATTGATCTTCGGTTGCATCGACTAAGTCTTTGCTGTCGATAGCGCGGTAATACTCGAGTTTCAGTGCGCGTTCTGAGTTGGTTGGTGTGGCATAAAATTCAGCAGAGTAGAGTGTCCAAAATAGGTAACTCATTTCGCCTTGGCCACGTTTATTTAAGTCATCGACCGCAGAGGCTTTAGTGTTTCCGGAAAATAACAGCGCAGCAAAAATTAACGAGAGAGTGATAAAGCTTAGAAGTGTGTTTTTTGCTTGCTGATGAGCGCGAACAATATCGCTCTCAGGTTTGAACGTTTGTGTCGGTTTGCGTGGATAAGCCATAAGTCACCTCGATATTGCCATTTTAGGTTGTACTAAGTTGGAGTAGGCGGCCACCAGTAAGGGCAACAAAATCCCCCAACTTATTGCAAGGGCAGCAACTACCGATGCATCTGGCCAAGTAGTCAGGAGGGCGCCTGCTTTGATGCCTCCCCAATAACTACTAGTACCTGCTACGAACCCTATGACAAACAAGATCACTTTTGAGCATTTTAAAAGCCAATTTAGGCTGTGGTTAAAACTGATTAAGAACATGATCCATAGGCAAACAAGCCACACTGGAAACCACGATTGATTAGCAATTGCAGAGTCGACGGCAAACACGCCGAAGTGAAAGAAGAGGCTATCAAGTAATAGCCCTAATGGTAATAAGATGAGTATCTTAAGATCGCTACTGCGAGTCGGTGATAGGAGGAAATGAACCACTACAATCAGTGGTGTGACGAACGGGGCTTGCGCGGTAAAGAAGGCACTGCAAACCCAGGTCGCTTGAAACAGTACGAGATTAATAATCCAAAACCGTTTCATCTTTTGCTCCAAAGTAACGAGGTTTTCTTGCGACTAAATGGTGAGTACTGATCACTCGCTCTTTGAATGCACCTTCACAGTAACAGAAGTAGAAGATCCATAAGCGCTTAAACTCTTCTGAATAGCCGAGAGACTCTAGTTCTTCCCAACTATTTTCAAAGGCGATGTTCCAGTCGTTAAGCGTTCGAGCATAGTGCAGACCAATGTCGTCGATTTCTTGAACCACAAGATCTGTACTAGTCGCAAGGTGTTGGGTCATCACTGAAACCGAAGGTAAACAGCCGCCGGGGAATATGTACTTCTGAATAAAGTCAACGCCCTTACGGTATTTATCGTAACGGCTGTCAGCAATCGTAATTGCTTGAATCAGCATCTTGCCTGAGGGCTTAAGTAGCGACGAACATTTTTCAAAGAAGGTTTGTAGATATTCATGGCCGACCGCTTCTATCATCTCGATAGAGACCAACTTGTCATACTCTCCTGTAAGGTTGCGATAATCCTCTTTAAGCAGGGTGATTTTGTCGGTTAAACCAAGTGCTTTGACTCTCTGTTCTGCAAGTGCGTGTTGGGCATCTGAGATTGTGGTGGTAGTGACATGACAACCGTAGTGTTGCGCCATGAAGATGGCTAAGCCACCCCAGCCAGTGCCTATCTCAACCACGCTATCCTTCTCAGACAACTCTAATCGCTCACAAATGGTTTTCATTTTGTTCTGTTGAGCTTTGGATAGGGTTTGTGCATCTTCGCTGTAGATAGCGGCAGAGTACTGCATCGAGCTATCTAAGAAGCGCTCATACAGCTCGTTGCCAATATCGTAGTGGGCGAGAATGTTGCGCTTGGAGCCTTGTTCGGTGTTGGCATTCTTACGACGCAGCAAGAGGTTTTTGATGCGAGAAATCCACTGTGTCTTGTCATCAAGTTCATCCAATTGGGCTTGGTTACGAGCCATGATTTGAATCACACGCGTCAGATTTGGACTGGTCCATTTGCCATCGATATAGGCTTCAGATGCCCCAATGCTGCCGTTGATAACGACATCTCTAAAAAAGGTCGCATCATGAATCACGATTCGACCTTTCAGTTCGGCTTCTCGATCACCAAATACTGAATGCTGGTCGCGCTCAATGATCTCAAGCGTCGCGAATTGTAGGCTTTCTAAAACCTTGAAAATTAAAGCTCGATATTTACAGTTGCTTGAAACAGCAACGGCTTTAGCTTGTTGTTCAATATTGTTGTTTTGTTTGGCAAGCTGTTCCATGTAAACCTCGCTGATAACTCATTCTAATATTTTGTGCCAACTAAGCTGAGTTTTGCTCCTTGATTGGAGCGAACCTAAGCTAGAATTGATTTCTGTTTTAAGCGCTTAAGATGTTGAGTCTGGATGCGCCACAAACGGTACTTTTTTCAGGAATAATTTGAGAGCCTGATAATAAATTCCCATCACGACTTTTATGGTCATAGCCGGAATCTTGAATACCGTTCGTCTAATGTTTGTCTTGGTTACTGACTGTTTGGTCAGGGCCAGTGTCGCATCGAAAAGCTTGTTGTCTCGGCGGCTTTCGATGTGAACTAACGTGCGTTTCGCTGGTGGCTTAATCTTCCAAAAATAAGTCATGTTCAAATCCATGAACGGCGAAACGTGAAACTCTTTTTTTACCTTCAACTCTTGGTGCATGTCGATCAGATAGTAGTGTCTTTCTCGCCAAGGCGTGTTACTCACTTCTGCCAACATGTATTTACAATCTCCAGTTTCGTCATAGCAGAAGAAACAGTTGATTGGGCTGAAATAGATGCCTAAACAACGGCACTGAGCCAGCATCGTCACACGGTTTGAATCAGACCAAACCCCACCAAGTTGTTGCACTTTGGAAGCTATACGTTGCTTAAGTGATTTTGGTTCATACGTAGTGACATTTTCTTTTTTTTCAGCGAGATAATCCGATTCTACAAAGCGAATCGGGTTATACCATCGAGTGCCGAACAGCGCACTGCGCGATGTGGTTTGGGGCAGTTCGTCAAGATCGAGCCCCATCATATACAGCTGATAGCTGAACTCATGTGTGATGTTGCCAAAGCGACGATGTCTGACGTTACCCCAATAGATACCGCTAAGTTCTTCACTTTTTTCGGATGCGATCCCCATCTCGGGTGTCAAGGTTTGGCTGCTCATTGCGCTGAACTCGTACTCAAATCCAAACCGAAGCGTTTGGTCACATCGAGTGCACTGTGGACACCGTCTTCATGGAACCCGTTATACCAATAAGCACCAGCAAAGTGAGTCTGGTTTTTGCCACAAATCTGCTCTCGTTTGTGCTGAGCTTCGACCGTGTTCGAATTAAGTACCGGGTGATGATAAACAAAGCTGCGAATGATTTTCTCTGGGTTGATGCTTTCGCTTTGATTCAAGGTGACACAGAAGGTGTCTTGGCTTTCGATGCCTTGCAGGATGTTCATGTTGTAAGTCACACAGGCTGGTCGTTTACTGTCGCCATCTAACATGTAGTTCCAACTTGCCCAAGCCAGCTTTCTGTCTGGTAATAAGCGTGTATCGGTGTGCAGAACCACTTCATTGCGGCTGTAAGGGATCTCGCCCAGTACCTGTTGCTCTTGTTCTGTCGCATCACCAAGCAGACGTAAGGCTTGGTCTGAGTGACAGGCAAAGATTACTTCGTCGAAGTTTTGCGTGCTGCCATCTTCAAATTCAACAGTGACGCCCGGTTCTTGGCGAGTGACTTGTTTAATCGATGTATTCAGTGCAACAGGCTTACTCAAGCGTGAAAGGATAATTTCAACGTAAGAGCGTGAACCTTTTGGAATCACATACCACTGAGGGCGGTTCGCGATATCGAGCAATCCGTGGTTGTAGAAAAACTGAATAAAGAATTTCAGCTCAAACTCTTCCATTTCCTCTAAGCTTGTCGACCAAATAGCCGCGCCCATCGGCAGAATGTAGTGCTGACTGAAAAAATCTGAAAATTGATTATCGCGTAGGAAACTGCCAAGGGTAACGTCTGGTGTGAATTCATTACTTTCAAACTGAGCCTTACACAGTTTGTTGAACTTGAGAATGTCAGACACTAAAGACCAGAACTGAGGTTTGAAGATGTTACTCCTTTGTGCGAATAACGAGTTAATGCTATGGCCGTTGTACTCAAACTTAGTAGTGGTGTTGTGGACGCTGAAGCTCATCTCTGTAGGTTGCCTTTCGACACCGAGTTGTTCCAGGAGCTGATTGAAATTCGGGTAGGTTCGATCGTTGAATACGATGAAACCTGTATCTATCGAAAACGCCGAGCCTTGATGTTCAATATCAACGGTCGCGGTGTGACCCCCAACATAATCGTTCTTTTCGAATACCGTTACGTCGTGGTGCTTATCTAATATGTGCGCGCAAGTGAGTCCAGAGATGCCTGAACCAATAATGGCGATTTTCTTCATTGTTATACCATCCTTGAAGCGAGTTTTTGCCAAACTGGAGTTGGAAGCATTCTTAGTAGCTTCATCAACATGATGAATCGTCTTGGGAAATCGATTTCACTCTTTCCTTGAGCGATACCATTTACGATTCTTTGAGTTGCGGCCTCACTACTAATAATCATAGGCATAGCGAACGTATTTCGCTCGGTTAATGGCGTTTCAACAAAGCCAGGGTGCACAATTGAGACATGAATGTTGTGCGTTGCCAGATCAACCGAAAGTGTTCTGCCTAAGTAGGTGAGGGCTGCCTTTGAAGCGCCATAAGCCTCGGCTCTAGGTAAAGGTAAAAAGCTGGCGCTGGAGCTGACTATAACCAAACGGCCGCCGGGCTTGATGTTTTTTAACCAGGCTTTAAGGGCGTAGCCAATTGAAATTAGGTTTATGTTGATGACGCGCTCGAAAAGTTCGGCATCAAAATTCAATGGGTCGTCGATGTATTCACAATCACCCGCATTTAGAATCAGCAGATCGAGCGGCTTGTCTTGGTCGAGTTCTGGGAAGTTGTGGTAATCGGTCAGATCGAAACAGAGCGGTGAAATGGATGAATGTGCGATGTCTGTATCGTGAGAATCAACTAAGGCCTGCAGTTTGTCTGGGTTGCGGCCACAAGCAATCACCTGATGCCCTTGCTGAGCGTAATCTTTAGCGAGGGATTGGCCGATACCTGAGGTCGCGCCTGTAATCATAATACGCATTATCGGCTCGCTCTCTTTTTGATGGATTTAATCGCGCAACCCAGTACTGGAATGTGTTCATACAACATAGAACCGACGTCGAGGTAGTCTCTGTGGTAAATCACCTGACCGTCGAACATCTTGAGGTGGCTGTGTCCTTGTACTTCGATCGGCTTTTGCCCATTTAGTTGCTTGTGAGCAAATTGCATCGTCCAGTAAACCGAAGCTTCATCGTTCACTTCGAAAGTGTGTTCAATGTGGAAGTAACAGCTCGTCACTTGGGTGTAGAGGTTCTCGAAGTAGTGAGTAAGCGCAGAAATACCGCTGACATGGTGCAGCGGATCTTGGAATTCAATATCAGGGTGATAAACCGTCTTCAGCACGTCGAAATTGTCTGTTCCGAGTTCTCGATACATGTTGAGAAAGTTATCAAGCCATAGAGAGTTATCCATAATATTCACTCTAATTATTTGAAGAAGGCTAAGGCTCTCAATCGTGCTTGTTTGTGCTCAACGATGGGTTGCCAGTATTCGCTGTCTATCCCGTTTTTAGCGATAAAGTCATGTGGAAAATGTACATGCTTATCAGGGATGTTTTGCAGCTCTGGTATGTACTTACGAATAAAAATTCCTTTTGGATCAAACTTTTCACTCTGGGTGATTGGATTGAAAATTCGAAAGTAAGGTTGAGCATCGCAGCCAGTACTTGAAGCCCACTGCCAGCCACCGTTGTTGGCGCTAAAGTCACCGTCGATAAGGTGCGACATAAAGAAACGCTCGCCCCAGCGCCAGTCAATAAGCAGGTGCTTGGTTAGGAAGCTTGCCACCACCATTCTTAGCCTGTTGTGCATCCAGCCCGTTTCAACCAGTTGACGCATGGCTGCATCAACCAATGGATATCCGGTTTTTCCTTCGCACCATGCTTTGAAGCTAGGGTGATCTTGATACCAGTCTAATCCATTGTATTTTTGCTGAAAGTTCGCTCCTTTAATCAGTTTAGGATGGTGGAACATCAAATGCTTATAAAAATCACGCCAAATCAATTCATTAAGCCAAGAAAAGGCCGGCAGCTGAGTATCAAACAACAAATCGGGTTGTTGCTGAATCAATTGAATCGCTAACCAACGTGGGCTCACGGCGCCTATTGCTAAATAAGGCGATAGCCCTGATGTTCCTTTAACTGAGGGAATGTCTCTCAGGCGCGCGTAGTCGTTGACTTTATTGCCTAAGAAATTGGGGATCACGCTGCCCAATACATCTTGGCTTAATGGCCAGCGGCTTGAATCAACACGCGGAAAGTCAAAATCATAGTCAGCGGAGATTCTTGAAGCTTTTAAGTCGTCAGGAAGTTGTGATTGTGGACGCTGTGTTTGTTGAAGCTTAGCGGGCACGATAGGAGCCGGGCTACAGATGATACCTTTCACCTGAACTTCTTTTAACCAAGCGTTCTTAAATGGCGTAAAGACTTTGAACATCTCGCCTTGTTTGTTAAGAACGCTACCTAATGGCAGCATAACGTCACAAGAGCTGATCTGAAGGTTTACCCCATTTGATATCAGTTGCTGGTCACGGGTTTGTTCATCTACCTCAGGTTCTGAATTTGCGTATACGCACTTAGCATCAAGTTGTTCGTATAATTCGATGAGCTGTCGGGCTTGGTCATCAAAATCGCTGGCTTTGAGATGCAGCAATGAAATCCCAAACTCAGCGAGTTGGGATTCGAGCTGTTTTAGGTGACGATAAATGAAATCGGCTTTGATGGGGGCAAGGTGGTGTTGCTGCCATTGCTGTGGTGTTGAAATAAAAACGGCGATAGACACGCCGTTTTCAACTGCCGCGACGAGCGCTGGGTTATCGTGAATCCGCAGGTCTCGTCGTATCCATAGAATGTTGCTCAATATCCGTATCTCAGTTTGAGTTCTTGTGGGTGAGGGTTTAGGTAAACCTGTGACTCTAAGTACTCGTTTGGGTACTCCATTAGGTAGTGGTTGATCAGTGTCAACGGCACTAGTAACGGAATTACGCCCTCTCTGAATGATGCGATCTGGTTGGTCAGCTCTTGTTTGTGAGCGCTACTCAGTTGTTTTTTAAAGTAACCCTGCAAATGATGCAGCGTATTGGCGTGGCTGCCTCGATTCGCGTGATGAGATAACGCCTTCATCAAGCCCTCGATATATTGAGCCGCCAATTCGTCGATGTCTAACTCATTACCCGCTAACAGTTTGCCTAAACTTTTGTATCCCTCAACGTGGTGACACATGACTAAATACTTGTGGGCGCTGTGGAACTGAATCAGCTTGTGTTTGGTCACACCTTCATCCACAAGGTCGAGCCATTTTTGGTAAGTGAATACTCGAGTCATGAAGTTCTCGCGCAAAATAGGGTCGTTAAGTCGCCCGTTTTCTTCAACAGGAAGTAACGGGTTAGCGTCCATGATCTGCTTAGTAAACATGCCAATACCAGTCGACTCAGAACCACGACCGTGGTGGTGGTACACTTTCACTCGCTCCATACCGCAAGTTGGGCTCTTTTGGCAAACAATGAATCCAGCAATGTGCTGATTGTTCTTCGAGTAGTTTTGACCGAACTCGATTAACTCATTGGTCACATCACCAGAACCGTCTGGACGGGAGACGTGAATGATATCGTCTAACATCCGAGTCTGGCGAATAGTTGGGCGAGGCGTTGGCAGACCAACGCCCATCTCTGGACAAACGGGTTCCAGCTCAACGTAGTCTGCTAGGTCGTCTGTGCAGAAGCGAGAACGTTTATGGCCAGTATCGAACCGAACTTTATGACCGGCGACACATGCACTAATGCCTATTTTTATTTTCTTATCCATTGGTCAATTCCTTACGCTCATTGCTCATTATTGTTTTTATATTATGTGGCTTGTTGCTTATTCCAGTTTACTTTAGTCCGGTTGTTACCTTTCCACCTAGCCAACGCTGTGCATCTTGTGATCTACCCGGTAAATCCTTCTTAACTAGTAAATGTATTTACCTAGTGGGTTGAACAGTTGGCTGACACCTTTAGTGAAGTACAAGGCATCACTTGAAACGGTCAAGCACACACAACCCTCTTTGGTCGCAGGTTGATGAGTGTGACTGCCATCTAGCCAGATGAAGTCGCCTTTGTTGTAGACGCCCATTTCGTCTTCGAAACTGCCTTCTAAAAGAAGTGTAATTTCGAAACCTTTGTGGGTGTGGCAAGGCACTTGTCCGTTTTTATCGATATGCAGCAAACTTGTGTGATGTGCTTCGTCATCGAAATCGAGTCTTGCGCGTGAAATTTTGCCTAGGTTCATCCAATCTTTTCTCGCCACCGAGTTCAGAGCGCGAGGAATAGTGAATGTGGTATCTGCAACGGTAACTTGCTCTACCTTTGGCTCAACTTCCACTGACTGAGATAAATCAGCAGTAATCTGCTCAATTGCATCAAAGTCGAAATCCATGTCGTCCATTGAAAAGCCGCCTGACTCTTCGTTCGTGAACGCAGGTTCTTTATCAAAGGCATTGTTCGCCGCCTCAGCGGTAAGCTGCTTAACCTGCTGTTGGCAATGTTCACACAGTTCTACGTGACTAGAAACAATCAATGAAACAGAGTCTGCAAGCGTGCCATCGACAAAATCTTTCAAAATTTCAGCATTTGGGTGATGTTTAATCATGGCTTTGTTCCCCCATGTGAACCTTAAGTTTGGCTAAAGCGAGTCTTAGACGTGATTTCACGGTTCCAAGTGGGACGCCAAGTTGCTGTGCAAGCTGTTCTTGAGAGAGCTCTTGAAAGTAAACACCTTTCACAATGGTTTTCTGAGCCAGAGGCAGCTTCTCTATTTGTGTCATTACGTGTCGACTCATCAAATGATCGCCAAACGGTAATTCATCACTTTGAGATTCCGCAACCATCGCGTCAATAGGCCAGATGTCGTCTGCGATTGTCTGTTCCGCTTTGGCTTTTACTTTGCGTAACATATCAAACGCAGCATTTCGCATGACGGTGTAGACCCAAGTCGTCGCAGCGCCCTTATCTTCATTGTAAAGGTGGGCTTTCTTCCAAACGTTAGTCATGGTGTCTTGAACCAGCTCGTTCGCAGCAGCTTCACCGCCTAACTTGCTGATTCCGAAACGCTTTATCTTGGGAGCAAAGAACTTGAACAAACAGGTAAATGCCTGCTTGTCTCGGACTGTACCAACTAAGATCAACCAGCTTGAAAGCTCTGTTGGAACCTTGGATTCGGTCGTTGTTTTTTTGTCTGGGATAATGACATGCTCCTTGCCTTTCCCTGAACTTCTACTTTCGACTTGCATAGTAAATAACCATCATGCGAATTTGAGTGGCACTACGTGAAAGTTGAAGGCCGGGATCACTTTAATTTAAATTATTTTCCACTATACAAAATTATAGTGAAGAAAAGTGCTTATTGCCCCGTAATGATTTGATTCAAAAAAGGAACTAAAGAAGGAAAGCTAGCGGGCTCGGTGAACTCTGTTTTCTTTTCCAAAGGGATAGGCATCATTTCGAGTAGTCGCGCGCAAATCCATTGCGGGCTTTCGAAATCAGGAGTGGGGTAAAGGGTTCTTATCGAATCGTGGTCGCGAAACAGCTGAACCAAAAACGCTGTAAACACGTTAGGCACGTCGTAATCGTGAACCGGCCAATGGGGCAGTGGTCTGAATTTGCTTTTGATCAAGCCAGCAGTGTCTCTGTGAGAGGAGTGAAGCTGCACTAGCTGCTGGCCTTCCACATCGATTTCCAATATCTGATCATCAGCCATATTAAAGTCTACGATGGATACTTTTGTTCCCCAAGAGCTAAGGCGATCAGCGTTTACGTTGTCTTGAGTAGCAATGATAAAGCCATCGCCCTGCGCTGCGTGTGCGACCATCGCAAGGTATTTGGGCTCGAAAATGCGTAGCCTTTGACGACCTCTTGGTAACAGGAAGATGGGGAGCGGAAACACAGCGACTTCTAGCGAAGACTCTGCGGGTGTTTCTGGTTCGGCGTCTGTCCGTGTGGCCTTACTAGGTGAATTCGGCACATAGTACTCCTTAATTCAAATGTGATTTCAGAAGATATACGCCGGGATAGCGGTGTTCGATCAATTCGCTTCGACTTATGTTTGCAAAGGGATAAGTATTTTGTTGCACCTGTTCATAAATTCATTGTTTTTACCTTTTCTCACACGTGTCATTAGGTAGTATATGTACAAATAGTAAGCGAATGGGTGGTCGCTAGACGATGCTTCTATCTAACGTTCCTCTATACCTAACATCACATCAAAGGAATGGTCATGATTGTTATTTATGGTATCAAAGAGTGCTTAAATCCAATTAAGTTGCAACTATCAAACGTGTTGCAGCAGTGTTTAAACAGTGAAATGGGTTTACCTGATGACAAGCGCGCACATCGGTTTGTGCCATTGGAACGGGATGACTTCTTTTACCCGGAAGGAAGAACAGAAGCCTATACCGTCATTGAAATCAATATGATGGAAGGTCGAGCGGTGAACACCAAGAAACGCCTAATCAAGAAGATATTTTCTGAAATAGAAAAGCAGTTGGCTATCTCTCCGATTGATATTGAAATCACCATCAAAGAACAGCCATCGCACTGCTGGGGATTTCGAGGTATGACAGGCGATGAAGCTCAAGATCTTAAATATAAAGTGAAGGTCTAGGGCTTAAACTCTTAACTCTTAACACATAAGACTTAAGCCAACCTATCGAGTGGCGGCTTTGGAGTTTGATGCCAAAGCCGTTTTATCTCGTTCTTGACACACCTTTAAGTATCGTCACTCTCTTTTAAATACTGATGCCAATTTTCATTGATCACATCAAAATGCTCCACACAGAACTCTTTCCGATCTTTCAAATAGTCATTTTCCACTTCATCGAGCAAGTTCTTATAGGCATCAGGGTCGCTGCCATACACCAAGCATAAAGTAGAGAAGTAACGCTGCAGCTCGAAACTGTGCTCGTCGATGTATTCCCTTAAGTCGTAATATTCTGGGCGGTCTTCTGATTCGAAAGCGAACATGTCTGCTGCGCTGATCGCGGCATCGGCGCCATGTTCCACATAGTTAAGTAATAGGATGGTCGCTAGGTTGTCGACCGCATCTTCCTCTTTGCCCAAGATGGCAATCTTTTGGTCTTCAATATAAGCATGCCCTGCTTCGTGCAGCAGAGTGTGCAGTAAGGTATCGATAGCGCCAGTTTGCGCAGATTTCCCATACTCTTTTTCGTATTGGTTCTTCTCAAAGTAGTTAAGTGATTCAGCGTAAAAGCGGTAAGGGATCAGCACTTGATGGGTTTGTGGGTCGTAGAGCGGCCCGTCTTCTCCGCCATATTGAATGGTTAATGGCTTCTCAAACATGAAGAGTTGGTTTGATAGGTCGACCACTGTGTCATTAACGCCACTGATTTGAATCTCGCGTTTGAGTTGCTCTTCTTCGGCATTTTTCGGCGCAGAGTACTCGACGATTAGGTTATTTTGGGGTGTTTGTTCACTAGATGCATAAGTTGCGGCAAACATTGAAATCAGGGCTAGGCTGTAGGTCAATGTTCTTTTCAATAATGTCATCGGTTATCCTTGTGATTACGTTGCGAATCAGAGTCGTTGCAGGGGTGGATACCCCAAGCTGTGTACCCTGAGTTAGTTACTGCGTTAGAGTATAAGTTTAGACGGAATTTTGATGTATCGAGGACTGCAATTTTTGAGGTAGACGCTATCCTATCAATGAATAATCCGCTCAGAGGCTCGCCACAAAGAATAGGTAGCCTGAATGAACGGTATCGATGTGATTCGTTTCTGTTGGTAATTAACAGATAAATTTCGGTTCAAGTGAACCCTTGTGCTATACTCCGCGCCCCAATCCGAATTGGCTTGTTAAATCTTAGGAAATTATTATGAGTGTTAAAAACGAACTTCAACAAATTAACAACCGTCTAGACAAGTGTCGCCACAAGTTAGATGCTGCTAAAACTCGTAATGATCGTCCTGTTGTTCGTCAATTCGAGGAAGAGATTAAGAAGCTAACTAAGAAAATTGCCCAGCTTAAACACAAAGAAAGCTACGATGTGAACCAAGAGCGTAAGTCTTTGGTTGATATGCCATTTAGCCGTGAGATTACAAAAGCTGAGCAAGCGGATATGGGTAAACTTAAAAAGTCTGTTAAAGGACTCGTAATTGTTCACCCAATGACGAAGATCGGTAAAGAACTTCGCATTGAGGTTATGACTGGTTACGCACCGAAAAAATTCTAATTACCAGCGATGGTAATGAAAGAGGAGCTAGTAATAGCTCCTTTTTGCTTTTTTAGGTCTTAAAAAAGCAGAGTCAGCGGCAAAATTACTCACGCCGCTTTTAACTTTTTGGAGGTGATTGTTGTCACAAATCCTTTTATCTCCTATAAAAGTTAACGAGCTACTAACATGGCACTAAGTGTTCGCAGTAATGTGTTCGCTTCTCGAATCTACAATTTCTCTCCAGTTTGCATAAATATAGGTAGAGCAGCACAGATAATTACAGATAAAACTAGACTCATTAAGGAAGATGAGAACGTAAAAAAATAGAGGTTATATGAATCAATTAATTTCAATTGGACCACTAGAATCCTTCCTAATCGCGATTAGTGTTTTGTTTCTAGGTCATTTCGTCAATGCAAAGCTTCCTGTTCTCAAAAAGTACAACATTCCAGAGCCCATTGTCGGCGGCTTGATTGTCGCTTTTGCTATTACAGCCCTGCACTTTAACGGCCTTGATCTAGAGTTTTCTTTGCCCTTGCAGAACACCTTTATGTTGATGTTCTTTGCGACTGTAGGTCTTGCTGCTAATTACACACAGTTAATGAAAGGCGGTGCGAAGGTATTCTTGTTCTTGGGCGTCGCTTCGGTATACATCATCATCCAAAATGGTGTGGGTGTGACGTTAGCTACCGCGCTTGGTCTTGAGCCGCTAATGGGCTTGATTGCAGGTTCTATTACGCTGTCTGGTGGTCACGGTACAGGTGCAGCTTGGTCGCAAACCTTTGCTGATACTTATGGCATTGCCAACACGTTAGAAATCGCGATGGCTTCGGCAACCTTTGGTTTGATCGTTGGCGGTATCATCGGTAGCCCGGTGGCACAAAAGCTGATCGACAAAAACAACCTTGAATCAGAGTACGGCACAGGTACACAAACGCACGAGCGTTTCCCTGAGCTGGTGACGTATAACGAGTATGAAGAAGACAAAGTGACAGCCAAGAAGGTGATTGAAGTATTGTTCATTCTCCTTATCTGTATCACATGTGCGCAATACCTAGAGCAATGGGTGGCGACTTTTGAAATTTCTTGGTTGACGATTCCTGACTTTGTTTACGCTCTGTTTATCGGTGTGTTCATCACTAACGTGTTTGAAGTGACTAAGCTGCATAAAACCGACAGCGAAACCGTTGATATTCTGGGTACTGTGTCACTGTCTCTATTCTTAGCGATGGCGTTAATGAGCCTGAAACTGTGGAACATCTTCGACCTTGCGATCCCGTTCTTGGTGATCTTGAGTGTTCAAGCCGTGGTACTTGGTCTGTTCTCTTACTTTGTGACGTTTAAAGTAATGGGTTCAAACTACGACGCAGCGGTTATGTCGGGTGGTCACTGTGGTTTCGGCCTAGGTGCAACACCTACAGCGGTAATGAACATGGGCTCTTTGGTGAACCGATTCGGTCCATCACCACAGGCGTTTATGGTGGTGCCAATCGTCGGCGCATTCTTCATTGATATCGTTAACTTGATTATCCTGCAAGGTTACATCTCGTTTATCGGTTAATGTGAACACCTCGCTTAACGCATAAAAAAGCCAGTCTATTGACTGGCTTTTTTCGTTTTGTAGGATACTGCTTATGTTATTGAGTTTGAGCTATTGGGCTTATGTCATTGAGATTAAGTGGGTGCGCTTGTCTGCAGCTCTTTGAGTAGTGGGAATGCAGCTTTGGTATGCTCTCCAGTGACGATAAACCCAACCAATTGATTATCTGCATTGAAGCCTTTTGCGATAATGCCTTTCGGGTCAAAGCGGGTCTCCCAGCTTTGAGCTGTGTGCAGATCTCGGCCTGCAAGCTGAATCGGGTAGCTTGGGGTCTTCACCTTTGTAATGATATGAGGTAACTTGAGTTTGATGTCAGCTTCCTCGGGCATGCCATCACTCGTAATGAGCTGCTTTGCCAACACATTAGCAGACAAGATCGCGGGCTGGAGATAAGCCATGATACGCCCTTCAATTTCGGCGCAATCACCAATCGCATACACATTGTTAGCACTGGTTGTCATGGTTTGGTCGACAACGATCCCCTTGTTGACGGTGACTCCGGCTTGTGTCGCCAATGTCGTGTTCGGTTTCAGCCCTGCTGCTGCAATCACCGCATCGGTTCGTATTAATCGAGAAGAGGTGGTTTGTAACCTTATGTCCTCTTTGAGGTAAGTCGCTCGACAAACGGCAGAGTCTGTTTCAACGGTCACCCCTGATTGTCTTAACATTTGCTCCAACTCTAGAGAAACGAAAGGTGGCACCAAGCTGCTCAATAGATAGCTCGCGGGTTCGATGATCGTGACATCTTTGCCCGCAGTTTGAAGATCGAATGCGAGCTCGACCCCAATCAAGCCTCCCCCAATCACAGTGATGCGTTGGGCGTCATCGATCTGAGCTTTGTGTTTCTCGAACTCTTCCAAGCTATTTAACGTAATGGTCTCGCTGCGTTTAAGCCCTTCTGCTGGTGGAATAAATGGTGTTGCTCCTGTTGCTCCTGTTGCTAATACCAACTTCGAATAGTGAATGGTGTCATCGCCGACATGAACACATTGTTGCTCAATATCGATTTCTCTGACCTGTGCTTTGGTCTTGATAACCAAGTTGTACTGCTCAGCCAACTGTTGAGCGTTATGTATTAAGAGTGTCTCTGGCGTTTGCGCCTGACTAAACGCATGCGAAAGATTTGGCTTACTGTACTCAACCCCCCGAATCTGCCGTGATCATGGTGATCGCGATATCTTGGTCGAGCTTACGTACCATCTTGATAGTTTGTAGGGCAGCGAAACCGCCACCCACAATCACAATATTCGACATGTTACTTCTCCACAAATACTTCTTTGCCTAAATGGCATTCTGGGCAAAGGAAATCATCCGGCACTTGTGCCCATGGTGTTCCCGGTTCAACGCCTTGGTAGGGTTCACCCAATTGTGGGTCGTACACCCATTCACACACAGTACAGCGCCAGCAAGTGCAATCTGCGCTATGTACAGGCTTATCTTGCGCTTTTTCTGGCTTCTGCTCTGCCGTGTCTTTTAGCTCTGTTGGGGGGCTTGTTGGTGCTGATTCAATACGTTGAACGTTGCGCTCAACTTGCTTAGGCTCACGAACCTCGTTCGCATCGGTGCGCCAAACCTCGGCCAGTGTCATCCCGTAATCAATACATTGGCGAAGTGCGTCGGTATCCGGTTTCCAGTGAATATGCTGAGGTGCGCTCACTTCGAAGTTGGCTTCACGTAAGCGAGCATCGATGCGTTTTACTGCGCCGCCAGTCCAACCTGAAGAACCAAATGCTGCGGCTCTTTTTTCTGCAAAGCGCAGGCCGTGTATTTCTTCAAGTAGCGCGGCGATTTGCGGCATCATCACGTTGTTCATGGTCGATGAGCCAACAAGCACACCCTTTGAACGGAAGATATTGGCAAGGATGTCATTCTTGTCGTGCTTAGAAATATTGAAGACCTTGATTGCTGTTTCTGGGCTTCCTTTACGGATACCCTTTGCGATCGCGTCAGCCATCATGCGGGTGTTGTTGGACATGGTGTCGTAGACAATCGTGATGCGATCTTCTTTGTAGGCTTTCGACCACTCGTAATATTGCTCAACGATTTGAGTCGCATTATCGCGCCAAATACAGCCGTGAGAAGTAGCAATGACATCGATCGGTACGCCTAAGCTCAGCACTTCTTCAATCTTTGCTTTAACCAGCGGCGCAAACGGCGTCAGGATGTTCGAGAAGTAACGCAGACATTGTTCATGCAGTTCGACTTGGTCTAGCTGGTCATTGAATAGGTTTTCGTCGCAGTAGTGTTGGCCGAAAGCGTCGTTACTAAACAGGATTTCATCACCGGTTAAGTAAGTCGCCATTGAGTCTGGCCAGTGCAGCATTTTCATCTCAACGAAGATAAGTTGCTTGCCGTTACCGACATCAAGAGTGTCACCAGTTTTGACGGTTCTGAAGTTCCAGTCTGGTTGGTGGTGGTGACCAACAATGGAGTTTACACCCGCTTCAGTACAATAAACCGGCGTGTTCGGGATTTTAGCAAGCAGCGCAGAGAGCGCGCCTGAGTGGTCTTCTTCAGCGTGCTGACAAATGATGTAGTCGATCTCGTTGATATCGATTTCCATCTCTAGGTTTGCAAGGAATTGCTCAGTAAAGCGATGATCGACAGTATCGACAAGCACTGTCTTCTCTTCACGGATCAGGTACGAGTTATAACTCGTACCTTTGTTCATGTGGTATTCCTTACCGTGGAAGTGCTCGGTTTCCCAATCGTGGACGCCGACCCAGTGCACATTTGATTTAACGTGAATAGTCATAATGATAGTACCTTATTGAAATATCTAAGGCTCTCATTGCACTAGTTGTGCCATGTTTCTAAATTATTGTTTTGGCTGTTTTTTTTGATTTTTGAGCTCTTATTTGTGTCTTTATGACTTTTTAGTTTTTGTAATCATATTGATTTTAACGTGTCTTTATGACTTGCTGGTGGGTAGTGGCTTGGATAAATAACAGATATAAAAAAGGCCAGATGAGAGTCTGGCCAAATAAAGCAGTGCGATTTGTTTGTTTCAGCTATTACAGCGTTGTGCCTATTATAGCGCGGTAACTGTTATAGCGTGGTAACGACTTCATCAAGAGCTAGACGCGCTTTTGGTTTACCGTGGTTGTAGTCTTCGCCGTCTTTGTGGTAGCCGATAGCCAGTGCAACATCAACAACGTGGCCTTCTAGTTCGTCAGAAAACTCTTCGCCGATCATAGCTGCGTCTACACCTTCCATCGGTGTTGAAGCGATGCCAAGACGAGCTAGCGTGTGCAGTATGTTACCTAGTGCGATGTACACTTGAGACTTAGTCCAGCTTCCGTTGAAACCAGTCTCGTCTGTGTTCATTTCTGCAAATGCGTAAGCACCTAAGAATTGCTCGTACATTTCAGCTGGTAGGTGACCAGAGCTTACTTCTGTATCTGCACGCTTCGCGAATTTCTCTTTAGTGTACTTAGGATCGTGAGCAAACAGGATCGTGTGTGACGCTTCTTTCGCATGTGGTTGGTTAAACTGGAACATGTTTTCGAAAGTATTGTGGAAGCGTTGTTTTGCTGCGTCACTCTCAATGATGATGAATTTCCAAGGCTGAGAGTTGATAGAAGAAGCTGACAAGCGAAGTGCTTCTTTGATTACTTCCATGTCTTCCGCAGAGATGCGTTTTTCTGCATCGTATTTTTTAGCTGTGTAACGAGTGTTTAGATCAGTAATGATTGGATGAGTCATGTTGAATCCTAATATCTATCAATAATAAATGTTGTAGGGTTTTATGTTCAGTCACGTCAACAATAAACGGATAACCAATTTAAACGAATCTCAATAGATTGAACGTCTAAATAGTTATCGAACATGCCCCAATAAATCGAGTATCTGCGGTAGCTCAAGTCGATGGGTGTAAGATAATAGAAGAATGACTCGGGAAAAATAGCGAACATATCAAATCACTATGGATAATAATGTCCACAATGATTCGATAAGTGTGATCTTAATTGCGGTGGAATCTCAAGATTCAGTAGCTTAGTACGCCTTGATACCATATTGGCGCAATAATGGCGGAAGTACGCTGTCTAGGTTGGGGATATCTTCTGGCGTGATTTCGATTAAACCAAAACCATGCTCTTCATAGATTTTTCTCGTAGCTTCACGTTTATCTTCGGCGATTGGCGCAGAATCGGTTCCCCAGAACTGGATGTACACTTTGCCACTTGGTAGATAAAAATCGCTGATCACTTCTTTTGATATTGGCAGCGGACGCTCGTACGCATGAACCACTCCTGCCATATAAAGCCAGTTATCGATGATCAGCTCTCCCTTTGAACGTACATAATGCCCATCCAAGCTTCGGTGCTTCGCCTCAAATTTCTGACGAAAACTGGAGAATGACACATCGGTCGAGTGGCTTTCAGCATCATGCCCCAGGAATTCAACGACAGACTGCTTTAAACGTTTATTGCGAACCAGTGAGTCGTGCCATACCACGAATAAATTTTGAGTCGCTTTATCTTCTCTTTGTTCACCACCGGCTTTTAAGCCTGTAGAGGTGACATGCCAACCGTCTTCTTCTTTCTTTATCCACCCAAGTTCATTGAACAATAAGTTGATCTTCTTGGCGCTGAGATCAAAGGCGTGACCTAATTGCGTCGCGGTTAATGTTTTGCCAGAGAATGACTCTAAGTCGATAAGCAGTTTCTCTGGCCACACAATAAAGACACCAAATTTTTTGTGTTCTACATACTCCCCCCCAAAGCTTTCTCCTCGCTCGGTCAGCACCCAGCGGTCTTCTGAACGTACGATATAGCCAGCCGTTTTTAGGTCACTAAATAGAGTTTTAGCTTCTATGCCTTTTTGTTTAGCGAGTGCCGATGTGGAGATCTTGTCTGACATAGTCTTCTCTTAAGTCGTCATTTGACTACTGGATAATGTGGGGTCGGAATTACACAGGAACTGATTACTAGAATAACACATCTACTTTACGCAATTCCGCTTCCTCATTGTTCATGTATTTTGAGCTTTTGGGGGAAGGGTTCTCTAAAAAAGCATCAAGAAAGTCCTTTATTACATTCTGTAATTAAATTACATGATGATGGGTTTAATTCATCTGAGTGCATAGAAAACACACTTGGAATGGCGTTCCTTCATACATGGTTTATAGTTTTTAAGATGCACCTTTCATTAAGTGTGATCTTGATCTCTAATTATTTTTGACTGTCGAGTTAATTAGTGTGATCTATATCTCTCATGAATTAGAATTATTCTCATTAATTTTACTTTGTAATTTAGATTCATGACATTTTTGTGATCTAAAGCGTTGCTGTTAACCCCAAAGTGTTTTTTATGCGTGATGTTTGTCACGAAAGTTGGGCTAGGGTGCATTTTGGAAATGTTGTGATACATTTTAATCAACTTTTGAGCACACACTTTCGGTCATTTGACCAACCAATACACTACGGGGTTCTACCTATGTTATCACCAGAAGCGAAGATCAAGGTTCAAAACTTTGGTCGTTTCTTATCCAATATGGTAATGCCAAACATCGGCGCATTTATTGCGTGGGGTTTCATTACTGCACTATTTATCCCAACAGGTTGGTGGCCTAACGAAACGTTAGCATCAATGGTTGGTCCTATGATTACATACCTACTGCCACTATTGATTGGTTACACCGGTGGTAAAATGGTTGGTGGTGACCGCGGTGCGGTAGTCGGCGCTATCACAACAATGGGTGTTATCGTTGGTACTGATATCCCAATGTTCATGGGTGCAATGATTGTAGGTCCACTAGGTGGTATCGCAATCAAGAAATTCGATGAAGCTGTTCACGGCAAAGTGAAGAGTGGTTTCGAAATGCTAGTGAACAACTTCTCCGCTGGTATCATCGGCATGATCTGCGCGATCATCGCGTTCATCGTGATTGGCCCTGCAGTTAAAGTTCTATCTTCTGGGTTAGCGGCTGGCGTTAACGTAATGGTTGAAGCGGGTGCACTACCTCTAGCATCTATCTTTGTTGAACCGGCGAAAATCCTATTCCTAAATAACGCAATCAATCACGGTATCTTCTCTCCACTAGGTATTCAGCAATCTGAAGAGATCGGCCGTTCAATCTTCTTCCTAATCGAAGCGAACCCAGGTCCAGGTCTAGGTCTACTACTTGCTTACATGGTGTTTGGTAAAGGTAGCGCAAAGCAATCTGCTGCTGGTGCATCTATCATCCACTTCTTAGGTGGTATCCACGAAATTTACTTCCCTTACGTTCTAATGAACCCACGTCTAATCCTTGCGGTAATCGCAGGTGGTATGGCTGGTGTATTCACTAACGTAGTGTTCGACTCTGGTCTTATCTCTCCAGCATCACCAGGTTCTATCTTTGCAATCTTACTGATGACGCCAAAAGGCTCTTACATTGGTGTTGTTCTTTCTGTTATCGCTGCAACAGCAGTATCTTTCGTAGTCGCTTCAATTCTACTTAAGACTTCAGCTCAAGATGACGAAGAAGATTCTCTAGAAAAAGCTTCTGCACAAATGAAAGGCATGAAAGCGTCTTCAAAAGGTGCAGCATCAGAAGCAAACGTAAACCTAGCGGATGTAAAAGCAGTTTATGTAGCGTGTGATGCGGGTATGGGTTCAAGTGCTATGGGTGCGGGTCTACTACGTAAGAAAGTAGCAACGGTTGGTCTAGATATTGAAGTAACCAACTACGCCATCAACAACCTACCGGCTGATTCGCAAATTGTTATTACGCATAAAGACCTAACAGACCGTGCTCGCAAAACCATTCCTGGTGCAATGCACATGTCTCTTAACAACTTCTTAGACGGCGCAGTATACGACAACCTAGTAGCAGAACTGGTTGAAGCACAAAGTGGTGAAGCGAAGGTAGAAGCTCCGGTTCCTGCAGCGGCTCCAGCACAAGACGGCAGCAAGCTTGCACTTACTAACGATAGCATTTTCCTTGGCCTTAAAGCGACTCAAAAAGAAGACGTAATCAAGTTTGCTGGCGACCAATTAGTAAAACTTGGCAATGTATCTCCAGAGTACGTAGATGGCATGTTTGCTCGTGAAGAGCTTGTATCTACTTACCTTGGCGAGTCTATCGCAGTACCACACGGCACAATCGAAGCTAAGCAATACGTACAAAAAACCGGCATCGTATTCTGTCAGTACCCTGAAGGTATTCAGTGGGGCGAAGATGAAGACGATATCGCGAAGATGGTTATCGGTATTGCCGCACAAGGCGATGAGCACAACATGGTGCTGATGGCTATCACCAATTCACTTGATGATGAAGACGCTGTGGAATGCCTACAGAACACAACAAACCCTGCTGATGTTCTACGTATTCTCAACGGAAACTAAAAAGCTCTAGTCAAGCTCCTTAAGTGAAGGAGGCCGGTATCCCCCTACTGGCCTCATTTTCGGTCTAAATCTGTCTTAACAAGATTCAGTCTGAATAGCTTACTGCTTAATGCTTAGGGCACATCGTCAAGGCATGTTGTTGAGCAGTTAGCTATCTAGATTCAAATATTTATAAGGTCAAAATTATGAAAGCGTTACATTTTGGTGCAGGTAATATCGGTCGTGGCTTCATCGGTAAACTTCTTTCTGACGCTGGTATGAAGGTTACTTTTGCTGACGTAAATGAAACGGTTGTTAATGCGTTAATTGAACGCCAAGAATACCCAGTGAAGATTGTTGGTGAAGAGTGTGTTGTTGAAATCGTTAAGAACGTGACGGCAGTAAACTCAGCAACAAGCGCTGTGGTAGATAGCCTTGCTGAGTCTGACATTGTGACCACTGCGGTTGGTCCAACGGTTCTTAAAATTATCTCTAAGTCTATTGCTCAAGGCATTGAAAAGCGTGCAGCGGCAAACAACACCGCGCCAATGAACATCATCGCAGCAGAGAACATGGTTCGTGGTACTAGCCAGCTTAAAGCTGCGGTTTTAGAGCACCTTTCTGACGAAATGAAAGCGTTCACTGAAGCGCATATTGGCTTTGTTGATTCAGCGGTTGACCGTATCGTACCACCAGCAGAAGCAGGCGAAACAGACCCACTAGCAGTAACAGTTGAAACGTTCAGCGAGTGGATCGTAGACCAAACACAATTCAAAGGTGATATTCCAAACATCCCTGGTATGGAATGCACTGATAACCTAATGGCTTTCGTTGAGCGTAAACTGTTCACATTAAATACAGGCCACCTAGTAACAGCATACCTGGGTGTACTTGCTGGTCACGAGACAATTAAAGATGCTATTGAAGACCAATCGATCTACTCTGAAGTAAAAGCAACAATGGAAGAGAGTGGTGAAGTTCTGATCAAGCGTTACGGCTTTGATCGAGATGCACATGCCGCTTACATTTTGAAAATTCTTGGCCGTTTTGCAAACCCATTCCTGCGTGATGAAGTAGACCGCGTGGGCCGTCAGCCTATTCGTAAACTGAGCCCACAAGACCGCTTAGTTAAGCCATTGAACGGTACATTAGAGTACGATCTTCCGAACGCTCACTTAGTAAAAGCGATTGCTGCAGCATTCCTTTACAAGAATGAAGACGACCCACAAGCGGTTGAACTTCAAGCAATGTTCGCAGAAAAAGGTTTTGCTGAGACATTAGCGCATTATTCTGAGCTGAATATCGATTCAGAAGTTGTTAAACTAGCGGAACAAGCTTATCTAGCATTGAAATGATAAATCATCAAAGTGCCACCCCGGTGGCACTTTCTTATTGCCGAGCCGTTATGCCAATACAAACTAGCCATGAAACTGAATTACTTGAAGCCCTATCAGAAGCTGAGAGTGCTGGCGCCTGCCTAATGGCTGCTTACGATGCATTGGATGACACGGTAGATGCCGTATTAAAGAATATCTTTAAGAAAGATGACACTGCAATTAAGTTCGTTGTAGAACCTCTTCTTAACAGCGGTGGCCCGTTAGGCGAGATTATGATTCGCGCTAAGCTACTATTAGGGCTTGGTGTCATCAGTAAAGAGCTTTATGACGATTTAGAGGTTTTCGTTACCTTGAAAGAGTGGGCGAAAATACAGGGTGACGACACCAGTTTCACAGAAGTCGACATTATATTTGAGCTTAATAAGGTACACGCGATTCAGCGTATTATGCCAATCGAATATGATGTGGAGATGGTGGAGACCATGTCTGGTCCAATGCTTGAAATGTTTTTGGGGCGACATAATCAAAAAGTGAAGTCGACGATCGTTTTAGCTATCACTGACATTATCACTACCTTGTGCCGAGATAACGCGCTGAGTTCTTAGCTTTAGTTTATAGTCTTGCTTATCTTGTTTTGCATCCTACATATCTTGTAGCTGTTCGTTCGTTTCAATCCAAAATTTAAAATGATGGCGGTTTCTCTAGTTTGAGAAATCGCTTTTTTGTATTCACTCCAGCCCTCCTATTTCTTCCGAGCTAAGCATGACACAAATTGACGATTCTTATGTCGATTACAATCTGCACGTTTTGTTTTAATCGTTGGATAGTCTTGTACCTTGACTGCGAAATTCAGGTACAAAAAAAGCCACATAATGTGGCTTTTTGTCTCAACAAAACCTGAGATTATAGGTCTTGGATGTTTTCAGCTTCTAGCTCTTGGAAGTAGCGTAGAGTCTTAACTTTTAGCTCTTGTTGAGCAGGCTCATCAGCAACGATGATAGCTTTACGGTGCATCTGTAGAGCTGTAACAGTCCACATGTGGTTTACAGAACCTTCGATAGCCATTTGAAGTGCTTGAGCTTTGTTGTGGCCTAGAGAAAGGATCATTACTTCTTCTGAATCTAGAAGAGTAGCAACACCGATAGTTAGTGCGTATTTAGGAACTTGGTTGATGTCGCCATCGAAGAAACGAGAGTTCGCGATACGAGTGTCTTCAGTTAACGTTTTGATACGAGTGCGTGAAGATAGAGAAGAACCTGGTTCGTTGAATGCGATGTGACCGTCGATGCCTACGCCGCCCATGAACAGGTTGATTTTGCCGTATGAACGGATTTTCTCTTCGTATGCTGCACAGTGAGCATCGATGTCTTCAGCTTGACCGTCTAGCAGGTTGATGTTTTCTGCTTGGATATCAACGTGGTTGAAGAAGTTCTCGTGCATGAATGTGCGGTAAGACTCTGGGTGGTTAGGGTCGATACCAACGTACTCATCCATGTTGAATGTTACAACGTGCTTGAAGCTAACTTCGCCAGCTTTGTAAAGTTCAATTAGCTCAGCATAAGTAGTTAGAGGTGTGCTACCAGTAGGAAGACCTAGTACAAATGGACGCTCAGCAGTTGGAGCGAATTTGTTGATCGAATCTGCGATATGACGAGCAGCCCATTTACCTACTTTTGCTTTGTTGCTTAATGGAATAAGTCTCATTGATTTTGCCCCTAGAAATAAAATTTTATAGTGTTCTGAAACATTAATTCGCATTATAAAATAAGTTATCAGGTTCCGCTATTGTTTTAGGTCAATTTTTTGCCTTTTTCGTTGTATCTGTGACTAGAACTCTCAAAATTGCACAATAATTGTATGGATATTTGGTGGCGTTAAACAAGATTAATACGCTTGTCATATACAGGAATGTTGATTTGATTCAGTGCCTGAAAGGGTCTGTGCGTTTCTGCAGATTTATAAGCTTTGGCGTATTAAAGAGCTGCTGCGTACTCACTGGCTTTGAGAGTATAGTTGAGGCGTGAAAAATAATGATGGCAATGTGCCACTATCGTGATAAAAGGAAGTTGTTGAGCGAGGTTCGAAGAATTTAGTCGGGTTAGACACACTTAGGGTGACTAGAATAGATGTTGATTCACGCTATCGCTATGAATTATCTATAAATATTGGTAAATCCGAACAGGTTAGCTAAACTTACCAACTAAGAAGAAAAAGCGAGCTTGAAGTGTAAACATTGAAGGAAAAAAAAGCCCAAAGTGATGAGGTATCACCTTGAGCGATTTTACTAATCTTCTAACACTAACTCACTTTCGTATTCTTCCCTAGGCACTTCGCCGCGTTTGCAGCCGTTTAGGGTATGAAAGCGACGGCGTCCACGAGCTAGTTGAATGTACTTCAACCAAACACGCTCTAACTTGGACTTTGCCTTATGAGGGTGAGACAACACTTTAATGAAGTGTTTTTCTTCTGCATTGATTGGTGCTAGTTCACCAGTTTCAAGTGCAAGCATAGTGTCACCAAACAAGGTTAGGATTTCCTCTTCTGACAGAGTAAAATCACCCGACTTAGCGAACCCTCGTGGGAATTTAATGGTGTCATAAAAACGTTTTTTTCCGTGACGGAATTCGGTCTCAGACATATCAGCCTCAGTAATGTGGTTAGATAGAAATTAGTGTTTATTGCTCACGCGAAAATATTGTTAAAAGGCTAAAATAGGAAACAAAACGTTTTTGCCTTTACGATAAACAATCCTAGATCGGCTAGTTAGCAGATTTATTACAGAGATGTATTTGATGGATGTGAAAGTATTTAGAACCTTTCTTGAGGTTGCAAGGGTGCGCCATTTTGGGCGTGCAGCTGAAAACTTGTATTTAACGCAAGCGGCGGTGAGTGCGCGAATCAAGCAGCTTGAAGGCTATTTTGATACTCAACTCTTCATTCGTGACCGCAATAACATCAAACTCACATCTTCCGGTGAACGTTTGATTGGTTATGCTGAAGTGATGGTTTCCACCTTACAACAAGCGAAATTTGAGCTGTCGTTAGAGAGTGGTAAAGCCTTGCAGTTAACGCTGGGCGGCACGCCGAATATTTGGGATGCGTATCTGCAAAACTGTTTAAGTGTTGTGACCGACTCTTTTGGTGGTTATGGCTTTATGGCAGAGGTGATGGGGCGCGAGCAACTGAACCGTAATTTGTTAGAACGAACCTTAGATATGGCTTTCGCGTTCGATCAGATCAAAGCGGAAGAGCTGAACTGTAAAAAAGTCGCTGATTTGGTTTTGGTGTTGGTATCAACGCAGCAAGATGACCTGGAATCTGTATTCCAACATAAGTATGTGTATGTGGATTGGGGAACGCGTTTTGGTTCTGAACACGCAGAACGTCACCCTAAAGTGCCAGCGCCGTATCTTCGTACCTCTACGGCTCGTATCGCCCTTGATTTCATTTTAGAGAAAGGTGGTAGTGCATATCTTCCGGTATCTCTAGTTGAACCTTTTATCGATTCGGGTCAGCTGCACAAGGTGAAAGGGGTGGAAGACTGGTATCGCCCAATTTATCTGAGTTACCGCAAGAGCAGCACCTCGGTGGAGGCGATCATG
This sequence comes from Vibrio sp. 10N.286.48.B8, assembly GCF_003050085.1. NCBI lineage: Bacteria > Pseudomonadati > Pseudomonadota > Gammaproteobacteria > Vibrionales > Vibrionaceae > Vibrio > Vibrio sp. 10N.286.48.B8. The sequence goes on from NZ_PIGD01000004.1 coordinate 70,616, forward strand.
CAGGTTGAGAAATTGGTTAATGAGATTGACCCATCGACCGCTTACACGCTGCAACAAGCCGCTGAACAAGCTCCTGAGTAACGGCATTTGCTATAACCATGTTTAGATTAAATAAAAAATGGCTCCTAACTAGTTATATAGTTGGGAGCCATTTTTGTTTTAAACCAGAGATGTACTTCTTTTCGGAACTAGAGATCGTTTCTCATTCCAATAAAATCGTTTAAGCCTGGTATATCTAGCCCTATTTTAAGGCTCTATAGTGTTAACACACTTATAGGTTCATTAGATTCTCAATAGACTCTTCGAGAGAGTGTGACATGTACGAATGGATTGTGTGGCCATCCGTTGCGTCAATCTCAATCTTAGAAATCCCGTTATCTGCTTTGTTTTCAAGAAAGCAAAGAGATTGCTCGACTGATTGACTGGTGAGAACCTGTTGGTTTGATAAAACAATACGACATGTGTGTAGAACCATAGCCTTTTCCTTTTTATATTCGATAGGTCTCTGCATCTTGGCGTGCTAAGTACCGATCGTTGACGTTGTGAGAAGAATGCCTTCTCTAGGTTAAATTTAGTCGAATTGAATAAAATTAAAACCCTTTTTTGTGATTTATCTAACCTTCAGTTCCGAAAGTGGCTAGCGACTATGGTGGTTCACGGTAAACTTTTAGTTATCGGATCGAAAGCGATGGCAAATGGGAAGAGTACAGCATGTCGAAAAATATCAATCACAACAGCACCTTAACGAACGAGCAGTGTCATCTGGCTCGATATGCGCGAGATGCTCGCTTTGATGGAATGTTTTTCACAGCGGTGAAAACGACAGGGATATTTTGTCGCCCGATTTGCCCAGCAACGCCACCTAAAGAGGAAAACGTCGAATACTTTTCCCATCAAGCTCAGGCGCTAAAGGCTGGGTATCGCCCTTGTTTACGTTGTCGACCAGACAGCGCACCTTTTTCTCCAGCTTGGAAGGGCGTCGAAACCACTTTCTTACGTGCGATGCAGTTGATTGATAATGGCGCGCTGAATTCAGGATCCATCGTCGATCTTGCAACGCGGTTAGGTATTTCAGATCGTTATTTACGAACCCTGTTCGACAATTACATCGGCGTGTCACCCAAGCAATATAGCCTTTATAGCCAGTTGATGTTTGCTAAGCAGTTGCTGCATACCAGTAGCATGAGCATTACCGATGTAGGTTTTGCGAGTGGCTTTAATAGCACACGTCGTTTCAATGATGCCTTTCAAAAAGAACTGCAGCTTTCGCCAAGTCAAATTCGGCGGGCAAAGCTAAGTGATAGTGTGAGTAATCATATTCAGCTTGGTTTTCACGGTCCTTTGGATTGGAAGCACCTGTTAGCTTTCTATCGACGAAGAATGATTGAAGGCTTAGAAGAGGTAGGTGAGGACTATTACCAGCGAACGGTAAATGTGAACGGGTCGAAGGGCTGGTTCCAGGCGACTCTGGCTAAAGATAACCGCTTGGATATTGAATTTGAGTTGGACGATATAAGCCATTTAAGAAGCTTGATTGCGAATATTCGACGTATGTTCGATCTTGATGTCGATATTGCAAAGGTCGAGGCCTTCTTTGAGACTATCGATCCTAACTTGGTGGCCAAGAGTGGTATCCGTATTCCTGGCGTATGGAATCCTTGGGAAGCAGGAGTGAGAGCGATCCTCGGGCAGCAAGTCTCGGTAACCGCAGCGATTGGCCAGCTCAACTTATTGGTTAAAGAGCTTTCTGATGCATCCGAGAAAGCGTATTTCCCAACGCCTAAGCAGATAGCGGAGGCCGATGTTAGCTTTTTAAGAATGCCGGGAAGCCGCAAAGAGACCCTAAAGCGTTTTGCCGAATACATGGTCGACAATGAAACTGAGCATCCTTCTAAATGGATTGAGCTAAAAGGCATTGGGCCTTGGACAATTCAATACGCGCTGCTTCGCGGGTTAAGCGAGCCTAACCACTTGTTGGTTGGTGATTTGGTAGTGAAGAAGTTTATTGAGCATCGACCTGCCATTAATACAGAGAGTGTTTCACCTTGGGGGAGCTACGCCACGTTCCATTGCTGGAATCAGTCTTAATAGAAGCAACCCGCGAACATGAGCAATCCACAAACATTTGCAGTACCACGCTGGGAGATATTATGGCTAACCGTTTTACATATTATGAGAGCCCATTGGGAACCGTAACTTTACAGGCGAACAATGAGGGCTTGCTCGGCCTTTGGTTTGAAACGCATACCACTAAGCCTGAACAGTTAGGCGTTCAAGATGATAGCTTTCCAATCTTTGTAGTGGCGATCGAGCAGCTTAATCGCTATTTCTCAGGCGAAGCTATCCAATTTTCTGTGCCGATCGCAGCCAAAGGCACTCCATTTCAGCAGTCGGTTTGGCAGGCGCTGACTACCATTCCTTATGGAGAGACTTGGAGCTATGCACAACTGGCTGATGCGATAGGTAATCCGAAAGCCGTTCGTGCTGTTGGCTTAGCGAATGGCAAAAATCCGGTTTCTGTGATTGTGCCGTGTCACCGTGTGATTGGCAAAAATGGCAAGCTGACGGGTTATGCGGGTGGTGTAGAACGCAAACAGCGCTTATTGGTAATTGAGGGAAGATCGCAAGACTAGAAAGCGATTTGGCAACGAGCCTGTCGTGATGCTGGCTGAGGCTTACGTAGCACTCAAGGACAAAGGCTAATAGTTCTTAAAATGTGACTTTGCATTAAAATCAACGCTTTCTGGAAAATATCTATTTGGTTGCATATTCTTTGACTATGTTCTCTAGGCAAGGATGCCCAAATGAATAGATTTCCCTTATTAATATCTGGCTGCAGCTGCGCATTATTGCTGACAGGTTGCTTAACTGATACCAGCCGACCTTTCGAGGTCCCACAACTTGTTATGTTTAAAGGCGTGTACGAGAACGCTGACAATGACAGCTATTTGTATTTCGAGTCGGGACAAGTGATTTATCAAACAACGAATAATTCCGTGACTCGAACCTATCGTATTGAAGGTGATTTGCTCAACATTAAGTTGAATTCAGCGAATAGCCGATCAGATTCTGGCTTGGTGATGCGAATACAACACGAAGGCGCGGTGCTAACCTGCAATCGGTGTCCAGCGATGCAGTTAAGCAACGTCTGGACACGCGTTGAACAACCTTTGAAAGGATCATCGAATTAGAAAAGCCCGCCATTTAGCCATAAGTGAGCAGCGATACTGACGGCATAGCCAATCATGATCACTGGCATCCATTTCAAGTGGCCAAAGAAGGTGTATTTGCCATGCGCTGCCCCCATTAATGCTACTCCAGCTGCACTACCAATAGATAATAAGCTACCACCAACTCCAGCGGTTAAGGTGATCAGTAGCCAGTTGCCCATCGACATTTGTGGCTCCATGGATAACACGGCAAACATTACCGGAATGTTATCGACAATCGCAGATAGAATCCCGACCATAATGTTGGCCCAAATTGGATCCCATTGGCTATACATCACACCAGACGCGAGTTCCAAGTAACCAAGCAAGCTTAAGCCACCGACACACATCACCACGCCGTAGAAGAACAGCAGGGTGTCCCATTCGGCATGCGACACTCTCCGAAATACATCAAAGGGCACGACTGAACCGAGTCGTTTCAATGCCCCCTCATCATTATTGGCAATCGCCACTGCCTTTTTCTTCGCTAGTGAATTCGGTAAGGTCTTACGCAAGAAATACCCAAAGAACTGTAGATACGCCAGTCCCATCATCATGCCCATCACTGGTGGGAAGTGGAGCACGGCATGGAAAGCAACCGCAGTCGCGATGGTCATGACGAACAAGAACACGATGCGTCTAGCACCGCGTTTTAATTCAACGTGTTGATGAACCGTATCGGGTTGGGTTGTTGGTACAAAGTAAGACATGATCAATGCGGGGACGAGGTAATTCATTACCGAAGGAATAAATAAGGGAATGAACTCACTGAAACTCACATAGCCAGCCTGCCATACCATTAGCGTTGTGATATCACCGAAGGGACTGAATGCGCCTCCAGCATTCGCGGCGATCACGATATTCACACAGGCTAGGTTAACGAATTTAGGGTTAGAACCTGCGACCTTAAGAACTACTGCACACATCAATAGAGCTGTCGTGAGGTTGTCGGCGATAGGTGAGATAAAGAATGCCAGAATACCGGTTAACCAGAACAGAGAGCGGAAATTAAAGCCTTTGCCCACCATCCACGCTTGCAGTGCATCAAACAGTCTTCTCTCTTCCATGGCGCTGATGTAGGTCATGGCGACGAGTAGGAAAAGTAACAGCTCGGCGTATTCGAGTAAGTTGTGTTCGAGCGCTTGTTTAGCCACTTCAACAAGGTTGTACTCTTGGTAGGTAAAACCGATGATTATCCAGATCAGGCCTGCCGCAAGTAACACAGGTTTGGATTTCCGGAGTTTTAGGTACTCTTCCATCATCACCACAATGTAGGCAATAACAAAAATGGTCAGTGATAGGTAGCCAACAAATGAGTTAGTTAGCTTGAGAGGATCTCCTAACTGAGAGGTAGTCGCGCCCGCAACCGAAGAAAAGAAGAATAAAGAGAAAACAGCAGAAAGCTGGATACCTAACATGGATTACGCTCCGAAGTTAATAAGTTATTAACACGGGTAAAAGCGTAGACCTAAATAATCATGTGCAGTGTGATAGATATCTTAATAATTCAATAGATTATAGTGAAAGCAATAGACTGTGATGAAAACGAAATACTTGTTTGAAGAGAAAAGAGAAAAGAGAAAAGAGAAAAGAGAAAAAGCTCTATCGGATTTAATGCCGATAGAGCTTACTCGGAATTGCCAATACTATGCAGCATTGAGATCAAACGTCAGTGTTTGTTCTGCAGCACATACTTCAACAGGCCAGCCATAGGATTGGTATTCAAGCGCAAGTTTGTCCGCTACTACGCGAGATACCGTTGCAGTGATCCACATGCCTTTGCCCATTACTTGATATTTAAGCGTTCTCATTTCCATAGTCATCACCGTTCTCCTTCTATATTGGCAGCGCGAAGTCTATAGCACCTCTGAGGGCTGAAATTTCGAATCAAGCTCAAATGCTTTATAAAATGGCTCACTGTTTGAGCCTGGCTCAAAACTCAATCAACTAAGGGTAAACGGTTGTATTTTGGAAGCGAAGTAACCATTTAAGTGTCTGTATTATAATTGAATTAAAATTTAACAGAAAAGCAATGTAAGAGATCTCTTACAACATTACCAGAGATTGCACTAGGTGAAAAATTTTCACTAGAAGCCAGATTTTTGTGGCGATTGTGTGCGTTTTTAGTTGCGCTGTTGAAGCAAGATTTGTTTAGTTTTGTATGTGAAATATTCTAATTTATTTAGCGTATGGTCCTGCTTTTAAATCCAAATCACAGTTTTATATGTTGCTGTGTTTCTTTTATTCAAACCGATACGCTATTTGATTTTGGTCATTAACCTTTCGCTCATTAGTTTGCACTATCTATACGTGTTCTGTTCCACATAAACGAGATGTATAGAGGTCCTTATGACTAATCCAACCAAAGCCGATCGTAAAGTCACGATCGGCAGCTATATCGCACTCGCTTTCGCGATTGTGTTCTTTTCAGGCTTAATGCAGTCCAATGAATGGTATGGAGTGTTCGATTTTACAACGCTCAACGGTTCATTCGGTAAGGTCGCTTACGATGTGAGTGAAACGGCCGATGGTATTCAAGCAGCAACGACGTCACTGCGTGGTAAAGGCGGTAGTGGTGCTCGTGACGGTTTCATTTTTGCTTTGACACTTATTCCGACCGTGATGTTTGCACTAGGTATGATCAACGTACTTGAGCATTACGGAGCACTGGATGCCGCTCGTAAACTGCTGACACCTCTGCTTCGCCCTTTAATGGGCATTCCGGGTAACTCAGGCTTGGCACTGATCGCGTCTTTGCAAAGTACCGATGCGGGTGCTGCGATGACACGTCAACTGAAAGACGAAGGGCACCTAACCAAGCGCGAAACCGATGTATTCACTATGTTCCAATTCACGGCGGGTGCGGCGATCGTTAACTTCTTCTCGTCGGGTGCGGTGTTGTTCACTCTAACCGCGATGGATGGCTCTTTAGCGGTGACATCGTCAATTGGTTTGGCTGTAGCTGTGATGTTTATCTTTAAGTTTGTCGGTGCGAACCTGTTTCGTATCTACCTGAATATTACTGAAGGCAAAGAAGACAAACCAAAATCAGACAAAGAACAAAAACTGGAAGAGGAAGTAGCATAATGAGCGAAGTTAAAGCAAAGAAACCAATGGTTACTGATATTTTCGTTGAAGGTGCTAAGAAAGGCTGGGTTATTGCGACTACTTCTACAGTACCGAATGTTCTGATGGCGTTTGTGATCATCAAGGCATTGCAGATTACGGGCGCGTTGGATCTGATGGGCAGCGTATTTGCTCCAATCATGGCGGTATTTGGTTTACCTGGCGAAGCGGCAGCGGTATTGATCGGTGCGTGGATGTCGATGGGTGGCGCAGTGGGCGTGGTTATTACGCTGTTTGACCAAGGCATTTTGAACGGCAATCATATCGCTATTTTGGCGCCAGCTATCTACTTGATGGGTTCTCAAGTGCAATACATGGGTCGTATCATGGGACCAATTGGTACTGAAGGTCGCTACATCCCGGTGATGATCGCGATTTCGGTATTGAATGCCTTTGGTGCAATGTTCCTGATGAACATTATTTTGTAACGTAACTTTTAACGGCTAGCTACTAATCGCTTTTCGGCGTTATAAAAAAGGAAACCCCGTTTGGGTTTCACCAAACGGGGTCTATTCTTTTCGTAGCCATCCTGCTACTGCGCGTTACTTATCTTTCAATAGGTAACTAGTGCTCCCTGCATCGTTCCTTGACGTGGCTAAATCCTTTAACCTATCCAATTCATCGCCTTCCTAGCGGTGTCCTTGCAAACTCATCATCCAGATAAGCGGCTCTATCCTAGAGCATAACTTCCTTGCTGATAACTCATCCTAAGCCACCAAATCTTCATCCTGAAGATACCTAATCCGTTAGGCTTTTTCCTGTTCCTGCCAACTCCCTGTCGACATGTGTATTAAACACTGCAGAGGCTTTACTCACAATCCACCTCAAGCAAATAATCTGCAGGTTTATCCAAAGAAAACTGTGCGGACTCATACAAAACAAGGGCTTGGGTTTGTAATCTAGGATTTTTCTGCGAAGCTTGATTGTAATCTCTTACGTTTTTTGTGAGAGATCTCTTACACGTGCGCGGGCGTGAATGCTCATTATTTTATGAATACAGATACTATGAGGTAGCCCGCCGAATAAACTAACCAGTAGGAAATGATAATGGTTACAGCGTTATATGCTGCGTTGCTCACTTTGGTTATGCTATGGCTTTCCATTGAAGTGATTAAGCAAAGAAGAAAGAATCAAGTGGCACACGCAGATGGTGGTATTGAATCGTTACAAGTGGCTCGTTCCGCTCAAAGTAATGCTATGGATTATATTCCGATTACAGTGATACTGATGGCGTTGCTAGAGTTCAACGGTTCTAATGTGTGGCTGATCCATGTTATTGGTATTGCTTTTGTTATTGGGCGTATTGTTCATGGAAAAAGTATTCTTGCTCGCAGTCTAAAGGGAAGAAAGCAAGGCATGTATTTGACCTTTGCCAGCATGGTATCTTTAGTTGTCCTAAACTTAGCTTACCTACCTTTTGATAAAATGTTCTAGGAAGCATTATGGCGTTGCGCCTTCCACCTGCTTGGGCGATTGTCCTCGCAGGCTTGATACTCAACATCATGGCGATTGTCATGTCGAGCTTGGTGCTCGATAAAATTGAAGCTGAGAAAGCGGAATATAACGATCGAAAATTCGGCAATGTGTACTCAATACAGCTTGCTTGGAATACGATCGAAACCCTAGAGCGCAAGCGCGAAGCGATTCTGATTCACCTTGATAAACCAGAAACGGTGCAGCCTACCACTGTTCTTGATGAAGCACTGCGCGGGCAACTTAGGCGTTGGGTGAGTAGCGAAGTGCCAAATATCTCTTTGGCTAACTTGCCGAAACTGATGATGCTGATAAACAGTGCTCAAGAATCGCAACGAACTCGAATCGATGACTACTATTTGGATAACCTGACCTTAGTTGAATTAATCCAAAGGCTTGATGAGAAAATGGCTTTCTATAAGAATATTGCCTTGTTTCTTCAGGTGTTTGGTTTGGCGCTTATCTTAGCTCGTGACCTCGCTAGAAGACCTTAGTCTTTAACTTTATTTCCTCTATTTACTTGTCTACTTTTACCGTTAGCGAGACTCACTTGGCAGGTTAGGATGCTGTTGGCCTTGGTACTTTGGTAACTGTTCTTTCAGTCCCTTAAACGTGCTCAGTGCACTGCCTATCGATAACTTGTTCATCAACCAATTCGGTAGGATGCCACCTGCGTTCGCATAAGCGGTGTAGGTGATGTAGGTATTGCCATTAGTCAGCGGTTGCAGTGTCCAAAGTGCGTCCACATCATAGATTCGAATGTACCCCGACTCTTTCGCCAAATAGTTCGACGCATCCTTTATCGACAAGACAAATTGCCCATCCTCGATACTGTATTTTGAGTAAGTCACCATGTCTCTATCTCTGGCAGGCCAAGGTGCTTTGAATTGGGTATAGACGATGTTTTCATCTTCAGATATCTGCATCAACACACGGCTTTGCGACACATTATCTATCCAGTTTGGCACGTTCTCGCTGTCTTCAAGCAACAACAGAAAACCGGAGTAAGTGGTGGGCGTTTGCATTTGCGCTCGTATTTCGACCAAGCCTTCACGGTGTGGCCTTTTATCAATCATGATGCCATCTTCACTTTTGACGAACTGCCATGGGTTGGCATAACTCAGTGTCGATAGGGCGCAGAGGCCGAGTACCAAAATCCTAGGTAATGTCATTATTCTTCCATAAAAAGAAAAGCTTATCTGCTAGGAGTATAGAATAAAATGGGCTTGGTAGGTGTTACCTATCGCTTTGGGTTCACCTCTTTTGGAAAAATCACAATGAAAACGGAAGCGTTCGGCCGCTTCCGTTTTATTCTTGGGTAATGGATAAGTGCTGTAGGCGAGAACTTAGAACTTAGAACCTAGAGCTTATAGGCTTCTACGGTTTTGATGGTTGTCCAGTTGCTGTTAGCGTCTTGGATGAACTCTTGTGTGTTCTCCAGCCAGCGTTTTTGAACCGATTTGTCTAAGTTCAGATACAACTTCCCATCTTCCACCTTCCAAGCGAGAGGGTCGGTTTCAAACTTCTTACCCATCGCTACCCCAAACGCGCAATAACCGCCATATTGAGGGGCATAGGCTTCTGGATTGGCTCGAAATTCATCTCTGTTTTCACTGCTCGCAAAGTTATAGATCGCATTCTTGTAGGTCGCTGTGAACTCTGATGTGCCTTTTACTGGGCCTTCATTGGCAAAGTAAGCGACAGGGTCATAACCTTTAATCGCGAGATCATTGCTGTCGACACTCATATCAAGGTCTGCTGCCATTAACGAAAAGCTGGTGCCTAGTAACGCGGCCAATAGAGTGATTTTTTGACTGGTCGATTTCATGTGTGACATATCAAGTTCCTTGTCAGTGTTGGTTATCTTGTTTGAAATAATTTAGCCCACTCGCCCGGTCTATAGAGGGACAAAAGAACTAAAAACTAAGCGAATCGTTCGGAGGATGCATGGATCTGCTTTCACAATTAATGGAACACTTCTCGATACGCACTGGCGTTTTCTATTCAGGAAACCTGTGTGGAGTATCGTCATTTAACGCGCAACAAGGTAAAGAGGGGCATCTTCATGTATTGAGCGCAGGGGAGTTGAGCTTGTCTAGTGCTCACACGGAACACCGGCATTTGTCGCAGCCTTGCATTGTTTATCTGCCGAATAGCACACCACATGCGATTGAAGGTGTGGGAGACGGTGCGGAGGTCGTGTGTGCGAACGTGGAGTATCGTTCAGGACAGATGAATCCTTTATTGTCGGCTCTGCCTGACGTAATAGTGATTCCGTTTGAGGATGCGCCTAACTTAATGCCAGTGATTGAGGTGTTATCTAATGAATCGAGCCAAGAATCGTCGGGGCAGCAGTACTTAATGGATAAGTTGAGTGATGCCTTGATGGCTTTGATTTTCCGTCATCTCATTGAACAACAGAAAATTGATAGCGGCGTTTTCTCGGCTCTTGCTCACCCGCGATTGGCTTCGGTGGTCACGGCTATTCATCGATTACCTGCTCGTCATTATTCGATCGCCGAAATGGCGTCACTGGCCGCGATGTCTCGCACTCAGTTTATTGAAGCGTTTAAGCGAGAAGTGGGTGAAACGCCGGGAGACTATGTGCAAAAGTGGCGAGTCTCTGTGGCTCAATCTTTGTTATTGCAAAATAAGCCGATCAATTGGGTTGCTGATGAAGTGGGTTACAATAGCTACTCAGGATTCTCACGTGCTTTTCAACATGTTGCCGGAGTGTCGCCGCGTCTTTGGCTGAAGCAAAATGTGTCGTGAAACGCCGGGCAACCCAACGCGTTTTATGGCTATTCGCATGAGACTGGCCTATGTTTTAGCGGAAATTGAGCGTAGTTTGTCCATTTCTCGAATGACGGTGTAAAAAGGTGGACTTTATAAGCTCGTTGTAACATCCTGCCCGTCCTATTTTATCAGACATCAATGAGACGAAGTGCCTGCTGAACATTATTCAGCCTCCCGTATCTCATTAAAGCACTAAGGAGTTCCACTTGAACCTATTTGTAAGAGACCTTACCGTTATCGATTCTTCATACATCTGTGAACACAGAGGGGTCGTAGGAGATAGTTGGATTTTAGATGTCACCATGTCTGGTGAACTTAATGAAATGAGCATGGTGCTGGATTTTAGCAAGGTCAAAAAGCAGATCAAACAGCTTGTCGATGAGCACGTTGATCACCGTTTGCTGCTGCCAATGCAAAGCGCTGCAATTGTTCTTCAAGCGAGCAAAGCGGGCTACTCTAAGGTTGATGTGTTGCGTGGTGACAAGAGCCTCCACCTACATTGCCCTGACGAAGCATATTGCTTGATTGATGCAGAAGCGATCACTATCGAGAGTGTGACCGCACACGTTTATGATATTCTTCGCGATAACCTGCCAAGTAACGTCACAGGGTTAGAGATCACCCTTCGTCATGAGAACATTAATGGCGCGTTTTACCACTATACCCATGGTTTAAAAAAGCACGATGGTAATTGTCAGCGTATTGCGCATGGCCACCGTTCTCCAGTCGAAATTGTGGTCGATGGTCAGCGTGACGAGCAACGTGAACAAGCATTTGCTCAGCGCTGGGAAGATATTTATTTAGGTTCTAAAGAAGACCAAGTTTCGGTCTCTTCACTTAACCTGAGTGAACACGCGCAAAGTGCTAATGATGAAAGTCACTATGGCTTCAGCTACACGGCGCCACAAGGCGAATTTGAGCTAGCGATTGCTAAGAGTGAGACTGAAATTTTACCGACCGATACCACGGTAGAATTACTTGCGGGCTATATTGCGGACCAAGTTGAACCGAGCCTAGCAGAGAACCAATCACTACAAATTGTGGCTTATGAAGGGGTAGGTAAAGGCGCGATGGCGTTCCGATAACACCTCACGAGAGAGAATCTCAGTTCTAATATGATGAAAGAAAGGCAAGATAATCCGTTATCTTGCCTTTCTTTTTTGTTGCTCTTTAAAACTGATTTAGCGAAGTAGCACGCGTCGCAGTGGTGTTTTCTCGATCCCAGCAACCAACCCGAAGCTCAACAATACGGTACCAAAAAATACGGTCACGTCTTTTGCTAACTCAGTAATCCCCAATACTCCGCACACATTGAACAGCACGATAATGATCAGCAAATGACAAACGTAGATGCCTAACATACGATTCGAGATCGCGCGAACCCACGCATAGTCGCCGATGTTTGGATTAGCCAAAAGCCACATAAACACGCCCATTCCCCATAGTGCCGTACCAAACAAGAAATCATTCATGTTGAATCCGACGTCGAACGTGGTTAGCCATGCCCCCTCAGCAAAGTGAATCAACATGCCTAACACTAATAACACCAACGCTTTGGTTGACGACACCTTCCATTGATTCTGACGAATGAGGAAGCCTAAGGTCACCATTAACGTGCTAAAGAACGGGCCGTTACGAGTAAAGAAAGGTGCGCTCAGGTCGGTTAAGTTCGCGTAGCTGCCCGCTAAAACACCATAGACGTAAAGCAGAATAGCCGTTGGTAATAGCAGTTTGTCGAGTTTCATTTCGACCATTAGAGCGATGAGCAAAACTGCACACACAAGTGCAGGAATAAACCACAAGTGCACCAACCCACCCTCTAAGAAAGAGTTGAGCGGGGTGTTCATTAAAAAGCCCCAATAGCCTTGGCGTTCGCCTAGGTAACCGAACTCTTCCACCTTCGCGAGGTTGAATGGCATGACTAGGCAAATGATGCTCCAAACCAACCAAACCTTAAGCAGTGGTTTAGAGTAGTTGACCAAGGTTGTCCAAGGCGATGCGGTCAGCTTAGGTTGAATCAGATAACCTGAGATAAGGAAGAAAAGTGGCACAGCGAAGCGAGCGGTTTGGTTAAGCACATAGCCAATCCAAGGCACTTCATCGATTTGCCAATAAGTAAGTGCCATTTGGCCATGTAAGCCAATGATCGCCAAGATAGCAATCACTCGACCCAACTCAATACTGGCGATGCGTTGTGAAGGCGTATGTTGAACGGAAGACATATCAGATCTCTAAGAAAATTTTCGTAGAATCTAACAGCCTTTTTATTGAACCAGTTAGCGCTAAATCAAGGGTTGCGACCTTTGTTTTAAGGCTTATCTTGATTCTTTGAAGCCTGTCGCAGCTATATTAAATCCATTGCAGTAAGTGCAAAAATGCCAAGCGTGCAAGTGATAAGTGAAACGACGGTGGTGAGCGCGATAATATTGGCAGCCAATGTTGAATTCCCGCCCATCGCACGTGCCATAACATAGCTCGCAGCTGCGGTCGGTGCGGCGCTCATCAAGAAGATAAGGCCAAGATCTAATCCTCTAAAACCAAAGAACAGGGCAGCAAGCGTGATCAGTAGCGGAGCTAAAACCAGTTTGTATCCGGTAGAGAACCAAGTTGGGCCCTTATCTTTTTTTAGTGAGCGTATATCAAGCGACCCTCCCGTGCACAAAAGGGCTAACGGTAACGTCATGTTTGCGAAATATTGCCCTGCATCAGTCACCATTTTCGGTACTGGGATCGATAGTAAGTAGAACAAGACACCTGAGGCGATCGAGATAATCAAAGGGTTTTTGGTGAGTGTTTTAACGATTACTTGAATGGCTTTGTCACCCGACTCCTGGCCCTTTGGAGTGAGCGCGATAACGGCCTGAATATTATAGAGAACCGTCAAGGAGGCGACATAAAGTGCTGCGAGTGCGACACCATCGTTGCCGTATATATTGGCGACGTAAGCAAGCCCGATAATAGCAGTGTTGGCACGAAATCCACCTTGCACTATCACACCTTGGTCTTGAGGCTTTTTAAAGGTAATTTTAGTGCTGACAGTGGTGAACACGAAGAAGGCAAGGTTGGCTAATAAGCCAAAGATGACGAGCTTTCCACTGGCGGCAAAATCGTGGTTAGATTGAACAATGCTGAGGAATAACATCGCGGGTAGAGTGACTTGAAACACCACCTTGGATGCGACATCAATGAAATTGTCATTGATTAAGCCAATTCGCTTGAGCATCACACCAAGAAACAGCATTAAACAGATAGGGCCCGTTACTGACGCCGAAAACGCAAACTGTTCCCAAAGTGTGTTCATTCTTTTTCCTTTGTTAGTCGATTTCAATTTCCTTGAATACTGTCGCATTTTTCCACAATTATTAGACAAGAGAAATTAATTCCCAGTGGTTAGGCAAAAAACTTTGAAAAAAAGAACGAACGTGCTAAAAATAAACCATCAGATTTATCATTGGTGAATAATGAGCAAAGGAAAGATAACCAAAGAGTATATTTTGAGTCATGCATTCGCGCTTGCGAGTGAGAACGGGCTTGAGAGTTTAACGATTGGTGAATTAGCCAAGCAGTGTGGTATGTCTAAGAGTGGCTTGTTTGCACACTTCAACTCTAAAGAGAACCTGCAACTCTCTGTACTCGAATATTCCAACGCCATATTCACCGAAAGAGTCATCATTCCGGCGAGAGAGTTGGGCGACGGTGATATTGAAGCCAAGCTTAAACAACTGCTCGATAACTGGTTGGGTTGGAATCATTCATTCCAAGGCAGCTGCATGTTTATTGATGCTTGGAAAGATGCAGGCAGTGAAACGTCTGTGATTCAGAAAGCGCTGCAGAAAACCATTTCAGTGTGGATTGATTACTTGACGATTCAGGTAGCAAAAGCGGTGGAGAGCAAACAGTTCAGAGCCGATTTAGACCCGAAACAGGCAACCTTCGAGTTATACGGTCTTTATTTGAGTGCGAACTTGTTCTACTCGTTACGAGGCCAACAAGCGAGCCACACTCATTTTTGGAGTGGTGTCGAGCGCTTAATTGCTAGCTGGAAAGCGGTTTAACGAGTAAGCCGTTTAGTTCGTAAACCACTTAGCTCGCAAAACATAGAGTTAGAAAAGCATGTGAGCTTTGCTGATGTAAGGTCTAACAATTTTAAGAGAAGTGGCGGCAAGCAGTCATAAAAAGCGCTATCGCCATTTTTTATATTAATAAATAGCACGGTCGTTCGATTTTTCGGGCCGGGCTCGATCCGCCAATGATGATGGCGATACAAGGAACGGTCATGAGTGACAAAATCTATTTTAATACATCGAACAAATTCAGCTTCAAGCGCAGCTTGATTGGTGCAACAACTAACCTGCATTACATTCTCGCGCCGAGTCATGCGAAGAAAACAGCACGTAAGCTGCTGCTCACTCCAATGCGTACTGAGCAAAAAAATGCTGATCCCCAAGGGCTTATCAAGAGTGAAATTACAGGTCGTGATGGCGTTTTAAAAACCTATTCTTTGGGTACGGGGCCTGTTTGGGTGCTGACTCATGGTTGGTCTGGCACCGCGAGTCAGTTTTTCCCTCTGATGGAACATATCGCCGCTAAAGGTTTTACGGCTCTGGCTTACGACCATCCTGCTCATGGTGGCAGTGATGGTGTACATGGTCATATTCCTGCGTTTGTGAACGGCCTTGAAGCGATTCTCGATTCGGTGGGTGAGGTAGCAGGTTTGGTCGGTCACAGTATGGGGACGGCCTCTGCGTTGGAATGTAAGCACGTTAAATTGGAAAACAAGCCATTATTGCTGATTGCACCTGTACTGGATTATCTAGAAAACCTATTTGGCAGCGTCGCGCGTTCTGGCTACTCAATGAAACTATTCGAGGCGGTAGTTGGAGAAGTCGAAGAGCAGTTTAACTACCCAATTCAGTCTGTTGATCCCTATGGAAAGCTAGCGCTTCGTGAGTCTCAGACGATCATCGTTCATGATGAGCAAGACAAGTTTACTAAGTTTGATGTGTCTCAGCGTGCGGCTAATGAAATGGGTCGCGTTACCTTGATTTCGACTCAAGGACAGGGCCACGGGCGAGTAATGAAGTGCCCACAAGTGTTCGAGAGCTTTGATAACTTAATTGGCTAAGCACAACGAGCGCAAGTCAGTAGGACGCCAGTAAAAAGATCGTAAGCTCAAAGCTAAGAAAACAAACATTAAAAAGGCCAACCAGACATTATCTGGTTGGCCTTGCTTTTAGGTGCTTAGTTGGTGTTTAGCTCAACCCTATTTGTAGTCAGCACAGCTTGCTGGGCCGATCTCTTTCCACACGCCCCATTGACCTGTCGTTGTTGGATCTTCACCGGTTGTCCACCATTTCGCTTCCCAAACCTTACCGCCTTGAGTCACTTGGTCGCCACCAGTGTAAACCGCGCCTGAATCCCAAGCGTTAGTACACGTACCGCCGCCTGTGGTTTTCTTAATAACTTTCACTGAAGTAGCCGCTACTGATGTCTCTGTGCCATCGCTGACCGTAACAGAGAAGTTCAGCGTTGTATCTTGCGTGTATTCCGCCGCGACAAAGCTCACTGAAGAACCTTGAACCGTTGCATCAATACCAGCAGGTACATCCCATGTGAAGGTCAATGTGTCTTGGTCTGCATCGCTTGAAGCCGAAGCATCAACCACGACTACATCACCCGCATTAACTTCAGCCGGAGCCGTAACCACTGCTACTGGTGCTGTGTTTACTGGGCCTGTATCTTTAGGGTTTACTGTTACAACAACGGTGTCAGTAGAAGTAGCACCTTCGTTGTCCGTTACCGTTAGGCTGAAGGTTAGTGTTTCTTGCTGAGCGACTTCAACAACATCGAAGCTCGCAACCGCAGCATTAGCGTTAGCCAGTGTTACTGCTGTACCGCCCACTTGAGACCAAGCGTAGCTCGCGATTGTACCGTCGCTGTCTTTTGAAGCGCTGCCATCTAGAGAAACAGAAGCTGGGCCTTCAACCGATTGGTCTGCACCTGCAGCTGCCGTTGGTTTGCGGTTGACAGGATCAGTTGTACCGCCCGCTAGGCCTTCATGCATTGCATTCAGGATGTCGCCGTTATCTGCATCAATTTCCCAAGAGAATAGACCCGCAAGGCCAAGGCTACGAACGTACGCGCCTTTTGCTTTTACAGAGCGATCATCATCAAATGTGATTAGCTGACCTGAAGTGCGGTTCCAAACGTAAGGCGCTTCTGCCATTTCGTCATAGCCATATTCGAAGCCGTTGATGCCTTGGTTATTCGCGCCAAGCATGTTTGCTTTAATGCCTTTGTAATCAATAACGCCATCTTCCCATACGCCTTGCGCAGAGCTGCCTTTCAGTTTGCCGTTACCAACGCCTGTCATAGGGTCGCTCGGATCGGTGAGTGATGATGGTAATACGCCTTCCCAACCTCGACCGTACATCGCTGTACCAACCACAAGCTTGTTCGCTGGAACACCTTGCTCAAGCAACAGTTGGATGCCGTTGTCTGTGGTGTAAGCTGGGCCTGTGTATTGTTCGCCATTTTCATCAAGGCCTGTGCCATCACATTGACCAGGGCGCATGAAGTTACCGCAGTTGAGCGCTGTTTGATGACCTAACACGTTGTTCCAACCGCCGTAGAAGTCGTAAGTCATTGCGAAGATGTAATCCATGTACTGGATAGCATCACCGTAGTTCACGTCTTCAATCTTATCGTGACCAACACCGATGGCAGATGTTAGCTCGTAAGTACGGCCGTTTTCCGCTTCTAGCTCATCTAGCATCACGCGTAACTCTGCCATCAGTGCAATGTAAGCTGGGCCGTCATTTACAGGATCACCAAGGTCTGGCGCCGCACCGCCTCCACCAGGGAATTCCCAATCGATATCTACACCGTCGTAGAATTTCCATGTGTTGAGGAATTTCTTAACAGACGCAACGAAGGTGTCACGGTTGGCTTTGGTTGTGAAATCAAAGAACGGGTCAGATAGCGTCCAGCCACCAATCGATGGGATGATCTTCAAATCAGGATTACGCTGTTTTAGCGCCATCATCATTGCATAGTTCCCCTTGATCGGTGAGCTGTATTCGTGTCCCGCTTGAGGGAAGCTTTTCTGGAAAGCCGCCCAAGGGTCATGAATCACCACTTCGTAATCGTTAACACCCTGACAAGCTGTCATGAGTGCGTTGTAGCTGTTACCGCCTACTGATTTAACTGATTCGTTCGGACCACAAATTGGGATGAAACCATAAAGGATATGGGTCAAGTTGTCAGCGGGTAGGTTATCAACGGTGTAGTCACGGCCGTAAATACCCCACTCCACAAAGTAAGTACCGACTACCGTGTTTGGATCTGTGTTGTATGACTTGTTGTTCGGATCCACATTCATCGCAAGTGGCGCCAAGTGTGAGCCATCGGTATCAGCGATCGTGATTTGAGCAGGTGCGCTCTTGCTACATCCTGTTTCATCACATGCTTCGATTTCCATCGCAAATAAGCCGCCTTGGCCGTATTCGAAAGAAGCTGTGGTTTGGCTGCCAGTGATTGGGCCGGTGGCCACTTTAACGCCATCAAAGTAAATGTTGTACGTGTTTCCTGACGTTCCGCTCCATTGGTTGAACTTGACGTCGACCTTTGCTTTATCGTGATATTTCACCATCTGGTTGTAGCCAGAGGTGGTTTCCATCGCGAGTTCAATTTTGGAAAATTGCAGGTTGTTGGAACCGTACATGTCGATGCTAGGTGCTGTTGGAGCAGCTAATGCTGTACCAGATAGCGCTAGAGCAATGCTCGCAGCACAGGTATTTATACGAATCATACTTTTTCTCTCATTCCTTGAAGGTTACGAGAACCAAATGGCCCCATAAAACGGCTCCAGTCAGTTTTGAAGGAGCTTCCCAGTCAGTATTCGAGAGAGTTTTAATTTTATAACTGAAAATAAATCCGTTTTCGATGGACAACTAAAAAATTGTATCTTGTTACAATTCTGTTGCTTAATGAGTGAGATGCTGAGTCCATGTTTTATAAAATAAAACATCCTTCAGTAGGAAAATCTCACAAGTGAAAATTCACGACATGAAGTTATGAAAAGGTGCGACAAACTATAAGAAAATACTGTGAATTGAAGCAGAATCACAAAGTGAAGTGTGTTGAGCGAGCGAGGCCAATCGACGAGTAGGCTAATGCTTCTGGAAGCAAGGAGAAGAGGAGGTTTATCTTTTGAATTGCTCAGCTAGGGAAGCACGTCGTTGTTGCATGACACTATGGGTATCACCAATTGCAGTATCTTCGTAGCCTTCTTTAACAAATTGCTGAGACGGTACGCTTGGCTCTAGTCGCTTCAAGCGAGGTGAATCATAGGTGCCGCTGATGGTGTAAACGGTGGTTCCAGATCCTGTGTTGATCGTGACAATCTTACCGTCAAAATCGAATGAGGTAGTGATAAGACGATGATTCATCATCACACCTTTGTCTGAAAGTGTCAGGATATCGGTGTTGTAAGGTGGCGCCGCAATCTCTATCCATGTGCCATAGACGTTGCTTGGGCTGACCGATTGCTGGTGGGCTTGGTAAGCAAAATAGCCGGCGGTGAGGGCAACCATAAAGCCAGCTAATAGGAAGCCGTAGAGTAACGAGTTGGCAAATAGATCTCTGCTTTTAGTCGGCTTTTTTGCCATTATCTCTTCATTTTTCGACTGATATTGTTTTAGATTCTATTAACTAAAACCTTAGTTTGCAAAAATTGTTCTAAGAGTTAGAAGCAGGATCGAATGTTCTAATAAATTTGGTTGCGTTAGTGGTTTTTAGCCTTGCTCCTCAGTATTTACGTTATCAATGAAAGCGAATTCCAGAAATGCTTAAGCTATGCGTATTTATTTCTTGTAGGAAAGTCTCGAATTGGTTAAAACAATTATCACCTAAATTTACGCATAGGCTTACTCGGTGAGCTCAATAAGTGCAATTTGAAGATAACAAGGAAGTACAATGATTAAAGAAAATACATACTTTGAAGGTGGCGTTAAGTCGTTAGCGTTTAACCAGTCTGGTGCTGATGTGAGTGTTGGTGTAATGGCGGCTGGTGAGTACACGTTTGGTACTGCAGCTCCAGAAAAGATGACCGTTGTTAAAGGTGCTTTGATTGTAAAGCGTGTTGGCGATGATGATTGGACGACATACCAATCTGGTGAGTCTTTTGACGTTGCGGGTGACTCTTCATTCGACCTACAGGTAAAAGAAGCGACGGCTTACCTGTGTGAGTACTTGTAATCAGGTCTAAATTTGTTCAATCAGGGCATCGTTTGTCTCTGCTTGAATAGAGAAAACCACGCTCTAGGAGCGTGGTTAAATAAGTGATAGTAACCGGCAGTGGATAGTGTCACTTGTTTTTGTAGTCATCAAATGGATGACCAAATCGTTGTTCGTTGCAAAATCTCTTCAATCTTCAAAGCTCAAAGCTCAAAGCTCAAAGCTCAAAGCTCAAAGCTCATAGCCAAGACATCAGTAAGTCTCAAACACACCGTTGTTGTAGTCTTGAATTGTCTGTTCAATCTCTTCCATCGAGTTCATGACAAACGGACCATAGTGAACAACAGGTTCATTAATCGGTTCACCGGAAAAAATCAGTACCCCTGAATCTTCCAAGCTACCCAAAGACAGCAAGTCAGCTTTGGTAAGCAGGGCAAGTTGACCTTGGTTGATCACTTTGTCGCCGATCTTAATACTGCCTCGGTACACGTAAGTCATGGCATTATGATTAACATTAGTCCTTAACGTAACTTTTTGCCCAGAATGAGAGCGCCAATCCGCAACGCTTAACGGCACACCTGTTTTCTGTAATGGCCCCTGCGATCGTAAAGCCTCTGAACCATCGTCTGTTTGGTTGTGCAGTTCAAACCCTCCGGCAATCACTCTCAACAAACCACTTTGTTCACTTTGATGTTCCGCGATGCTTTCATTTTGGAAGTCGTGATATTGCGCTGGCTGCATTTTGTGTGTCGCAGGTTGGTTTATCCAAATCTGAAAACCATGCAGCGCGCCTTCTTCCATCATTGGCATTTCGCTGTGAATAACACCACGGCCTGCGGCCATCCACTGTGCGCCACCGCTGCGTAGCTCTCCAACATTCCCCATATGGTCTTTGTGTTGGAAGTGACCTTGGAGCATGTAAGTGAGCGTTTCTATCCCACGGTGAGGGTGTGGAGGAAAGCCGCCAACATAGTCTTTGCTTTCATCCGATTTAAGTTCATCAATCATCAAAAATGGAGAGAAGCGCGTGTTATTAAAACCCGTGAGTCGTTGGATTTTGACACCATCACCGTCTGAGGTGGCATGGGCTGCAATCACATGATCTACTGCTCTTACATTCGTCATTTTGAAACCCTCATATACTTGAATAGCTGTAGTTTATGTAATTTGATTGAAAAAGAAGATGGCACAGCGTTGAGTGACTTATTCGAAAATCTTGAACAGGTAACAATATGAAATTATGTCTATACTTGAATAGAGAGTAGACCGCCAAGGAGGCCGCTATGGCAGTTCAGCAAAAACATGGCGAAAGGCATGGTCGGATGGGTTTTGATAACGACTTTACAACGGAGCAAAGTCAGCGTTTTACAGAAGTTGCAAACAGCGCGGTTAAACGCCGCGTCAAAAAACGTGAGATTGAAGCACCGTTTATTCAGTCGGCTAAGCAAGCTGCTTTTAAAACAGTGGTGAGGCGACCTAAAGGTAATAACCCAAACCGAACACGGCAAGTCATATGGATTATTATGATCGGGTTAGTGAGCCTTTGGCTTATGTACCTTGCAGGTTAGCAGCGCCGCTAAGTTATAGGGCTGGCTAGCGTTGACGGGTTTTTAATAGCGTAACATTGTTCCCTTCGACCTTTGCTTCAAGACAATCTTCAAGTTCAGAAGAATCTGACCCTGAGCAGGTTAGATTCGTCGGTAGTTCTTCTATCAAGGTTGATACTGGGTTGTCGTGATAATAAGCGTATCGGTTTTTTCCTGAATGCTTGGCGACATACATCGCTTTATCAGCACATCTCGTCAGCTCATGTAATTCTTGGGCGTCTTGTGGGTATAAAGCAACCCCAACACTTAGCGTCAATTCCTTGATTCTCTCGTTTGTCTGGCAACCACTTTCGAACAGCCCGCAAATCCTATCTAAAATACCGTCTAGATCTTTACGAGAGGGTACATCGTAGAGCATCAAAACAAACTCGTCTCCAGCAAAACGCGCAATCGAATAATCGTATTCATGGCTTTTTCTGTCTCGGGTTCGAATATTGTTGCTCAAGCGATTGGCAAAATGCTGCAAGACACTGTCCCCAACGTCGTGTCCGTAGCTGTCGTTAATGCCTTTAAAGTCATCAATATCCAAAAAGACCAGTGCGGTAAGTGATCGCTCACTATCCACCGTAATTAATTTTTCTGTCGCCCAGCGTTCAAAGCTCCAACGGTTAGCTAAGCCGGTAAGTTGGTCTCTGTAGGCCAGATCTTCGATGCCTTCTTTATACAGACGTTGGATATAACTGACGGCTTTGGTGTAGTAATAGGCGGATGTGTGGCACACCAAGCTCATGGTAAATAAGCTAAGGATAAATCTGTGTGTGCTGTTAAAGGGTAAAGAAAAGTTGTTTGGCATGGCGGTAATCAAGGTGCTGATAAACAAGCAAAATGAGGTGCTGAAGATAATACCAATTCTGAAATCATTAATGAAAATGACCGCTGCTAGAATTGGGTAGAGCCAAAGTATTCGGTCGGGGATGGCGTGACTGTACAAGAATAGGATGACGCTCTGTACAAGAAGAACACTACTCAGAATCAATTCGGAATAATCAGAGTTGGCTACTTTTCTCACATAGAATGCATTGGAGATGGTAATAATCGCGAAGCACAGCTCGAAAATTGAAAGGGTATAGTGTTGGCCTTGGAAGTAAGCCCAAGTATAGAAAATGAACAACGCAGCGGCAGTCAGTGAAAAGGAGTGGACAATTTTTTGTTTACGGGTGGATCGTATGTCCGCCATTTCTTCTAGGTGTCTGCCGACCAGCCTTTTCATGTGATTTGTGCCAAAGATTTTGATAATGGTGTTAATAGTAGATTAAATAATGAGCTACGCGGAGGTTTAGATAGCTATTTAGTGTGATTGTACTCAAGGTTTCATATTAAAAAATAATCAACCAGTAATTAATCGTGATGTGTATCACTGACGGTGCAGACCCATTCGAAAATGAGACTATCAAGGTTCGAGTTATAAGAAGCGGCTTGGCGATTATCTACTTGCTTTCCAGAGAGTTACTCAACATAGTTTGTTGGTAACCAAAATTTAGAGAGGCTCATAATGTTAATTACCTTTAGTTGCAAGGCTCATGCTAGCGTTACGATGTTTGGGGAAGTCGGTCTTCAGTTCATCAAGATGCTTGGGCATAGCGGTACCGTCCCAGGTGCCATTGATGTTTCAGAAGTTTCTCAAGCTCTGGATAATTTACGTGCTTCGATCGCCTCTGAGCAGAGCAAGCAGACAGAGCAAGAAAATACTGATGACGACAATGAAGAAGAGGTTGTTGAAGCGCCTGTTAATCTCGGTAGCCGAGCATTCCCACTGGTGGAACTATTAAAATCAGCCATCAAAGATGAGTGCGAAGTGATGTGGGAAGACGGCAGCGGTAAACGACTGTAGTACTATTCGTAAAAAGCCTATTGGATCTATTTTAATAGGCATGAATGTTGAGTCAGTATCGGTCACACCTTGGGGGTTGATGGTGATGAATCGATACTGGCGCTTTGTTTGTTGCGCAGTGTTTGGCTTGCTTCTGTTTGTTTAAAAGGTTAATCAGCCTTGAGATGAGTTACTTTTGTTATCGTAATATCAATCCATAACAGATCGTAAACAAAGTGATGCTGTTCACGCTTTCTTGACTCCCAATTCTGAACTAAGAATTTTTC
Source organism: Vibrio sp. 10N.286.48.B8 (assembly GCF_003050085.1). NCBI lineage: Bacteria > Pseudomonadati > Pseudomonadota > Gammaproteobacteria > Vibrionales > Vibrionaceae > Vibrio > Vibrio sp. 10N.286.48.B8. Next base: position 94,161 of record NZ_PIGD01000004.1, read on the forward strand.
CTAGTTATTCTAAGACCCTCTCTCATGCGGTCGATTTTTAGACTCCTTATTATTTCACGGTCAACTAACAAAGATTGCATGGCCGCAATTATGCCGTGCAGACCTCACAAAAAATAAGAGAGTTCACAATGTTAAAGTTCCTAGATCAGGTTCGAAAACCGACACTGGATCTTCCGGTCGAAACCAGAAGAAAAATGTGGTTTAAACCATTCCTGCAATCTTACCTAGTGGTGTTCATTGGTTATCTAACCATGTATTTGATCCGTAAGAACTTCAATGTCGCACAAAACGACATGATTTCTACTTATGGGTTATCGATGACGGATCTAGGTCTTATCGGTCTGGGTTTCTCTATCACTTACGGTATCGGTAAAACCGTCGTTTCCTACTACGCCGATGGTAAAAACACTAAGCAGTTCCTGCCATTTATGCTTGTCCTTTCTGGTATTGCCATGTTGGGCTTCAGCTTCAGTATGGGTGGCGGCAGTGCTAGCTTATTCATGATGGTTGCCTTCTATGCATTGAGTGGCTTCTTCCAAAGTACAGGTGGACCTTCAAGTTACTCAACCATCACTAAATGGACGCCTCGTAACAAGCGTGGTTCTTATTTAGGCCTTTGGAACATGTCACATAACGTGGGTGGTGCAGGTGCTGCTGGTGTTGCTCTGTTTGGTGCAAACTACCTATTTGATGGCAACGTGATTGGTATGTTCGTGTTCCCATCGATCATTGCGATTGTGGTTGGTTTTATTGGTATGCGCTTTGGTAATGACTCTCCAGAAGCATACGGCTTAGGTACGGTTGAAGAGTTGTTTGATGAAGAAGTCAGCGAAGAAGATACCGCTGCTGAAGAAAATCAAATGACTAAGAAAGAGATCTTTGTTGAATACATCCTTAAAAACAAAGTGATTTGGTTGCTCTGTTTCGCGAATATCTTCTTATACATTGTTCGTATCGGTATCGATCAATGGTCTACCGTTTATGCGTATCAAGAGCTAGGTCTATCAAAAGAAACCGCGATTTCAGGTTTCACGCTGTTTGAAGTTGGGGCACTAGTCGGCACGCTAATGTGGGGTTATTTATCTGATCTTGCGAATGGACGCCGTGCTCTAGTTGCTTGTGTATCGCTTGGGTTGATTATCGTTTCTCTAGAGTTCTACCAGCATGCAACAAGTGAGTTCATGTACCTAGCATCCCTGTTTGTGCTTGGCTTCCTAGTGTTTGGCCCTCAGTTGCTGATTGGTGTTGCTGCGGTAGGTTTCGTGCCTAAGAAAGCAATCAGTGTTGCGGATGGTGTGAAAGGCACATTTGCTTACTTGATTGGTGACAGCTTTGCAAAACTTGGCTTAGGTATGATTGCGGACGGAACACCTATTTTCGGCTTAACAGGTTGGAAAGGAACGTTCGCTGCACTAGATACCTCAGCGGCTATTTGTATCGTATTGCTCTTGTTCGTTGCCGTTGCAGAAGAGAAGAAGATTCGCCACGCTAAGAAAATGCACTTAGCGGCTCAAAACGCCTAGCTTGTCTCGCGGACTTGTTTTCGCAAGCACAGTTTCGGGTAGATAGTCTCACGTGCTTTATTGCTTTAAAGCACGTGAGATCATACCAATCGTTAGTTCGATTCAGTATCATCTCTATCAATAAACTTAATTTTATATAGCTCCTGTTGGGGCTATTTTTCTTTCTTACTCTTAATTTTGGTTAATATCATGATTAATGTTGCGCTTGTTGATGACCACGTCATTGTTCGATCTGGCTTTGCTCAATTACTCAGTCTTGAAGCTGATATTACGGTCGTGGGTGAATTCAACTCTGCGGCAGAAGCTCGTCTCGGACTGCCAAGCTGTCACCCTGATGTCGTGATCTTGGATATCTCGATGCAAGACGAAAGTGGTTTGAGCTTATTGGAAGAGATTCCATCAGGCATTGCCAGCATCATGTTGAGCGTTCACGATTCTCCGGCGATGGTTGAGAAGTCATTAGAGTTAGGAGCCAAAGGTTATCTCAGCAAGCGCTGCAGCCCCGATGAGCTAATCCAAGCCGTACACACGAGCGCAAATGGTGGCTGTTATCTCACACCCGATATCGCTATCAAGCTTGCGACACCCATGAAGAATAATGCCTCTTTAAATCAACTTACCCGCAGAGAGAGTGAAGTGTGTCAGTTATTGGCAACAGGGCTCGATGTAAAATCTATCGCCGTTGAGCTAGGGGTTAGCCATAAAACGGTGCATGTACACCGTGCCAATGCGATGGACAAACTCAATGTTAAGAACAACGTTGAGTTAGCTAAATTGTTCACACAAGACCAGTACTAATGCGTTCCTATCTAGCCACCTCCCTATGTGGGGTTTTTATGGCTGGTTGTGCATGGTTCTGTTTGTGGGTTATTGCCTTCTATTTCATTAATGACCCTGAGTTAGCCATTCTGCTTTTCCCATTTTCACTTCGACTGGGAATGACGCTGCACACTCGCACTCATTATTGGCCTGCTATCTATATTGCAGAGTGGGGGCTTGCTATCGCTTTAGCTTTACTGCTTGATGAGCCTCAATGGCTGACGATACTCATCGCCAGTGGATTGAGTATTCCTGCCACTCTAATTGCCAAGCGTTATTATTATGGTGACCAGAATCGTCACTTGTTAGTGATGGCGAGCTTAATCATGGTTACAGCATTCATTAATGTTGCAGTGGTGGGTTCTCATGTTCCGGCTGTTTACATGGTGTGGTTGGTGAGTATCACTGGCGGATTGATGTTGGTGCCGATGTGTTATCTGGTCTGGAACTACCTATTCCAAAACAAGTGGGCGCCACTGAGCTCTTACTTAATCAACAATGTCGTTGAGTTCAAAATCCGCCACATCGCTTTGTACAGCGTCTTGTTGGTCACCAGTATTTTGATACAAACCAGTTTGCCTGATGAACTAAGACGCTTCGCCCCATTCTGTATGGCGATCCCTATCATCTTGCTCGCGGTTCGTTACGGGTGGCAAGGTGCTTTACTGGCGACCCTGTTAAATAGTGTCGCGTTGATTGCTGCTCACAGTGGAACATCTAAACTCGAAATTACCGATTTACTCTTGTCTCTGTCTGCTCAAACCATCACCGGTATTTTGCTTGGACTTGCGGTTCAAAAACAAAAAGATCTCAATGCGAAACTACGAAGTGAGCTCTCCAGAAATCAAAACCTTTCACGCCAGTTAGTGACAGCTGAAGAATCGGTTCGTCGTGATATTGCGCGTGAGCTGCATGATGAAATCGGCCAAAACATCACGGCAATTCGTACTCAGGCAAGCATTATTAAACGCGTCGATGCCGCTGAGATGAGCGTTCGCTGTGCGGGGACGATTGAGTCATTGTCTTTGAATGTTTATGACACCACCAAACGTCTACTTACAAAACTAAGACCTAAGATGTTGGACGACCTCGATCTAAAAGATTCTGTTGAACAGCTAATTCGAGAGATGGAGTTTTCGGATCACGGCGTTGATATCCAGTTAGATTGGCAAGGTGATTACTCGTGTTTGAGTGACACGCTCAAGGTCACTATCTTCAGGCTGTGCCAAGAATCCTTAAACAATGCCCATAAATACGCGAGTGCGAGCGAGATTAAAATTGAACTGATTTTAGATGATCAGGCTTATCTTCAGATATCAGATAATGGCGTTGGTTTTACAGCGCAAGATCTTCTCAAAGGAATGGGTGTTCGTGGTATGCAAGAGCGTGTTCAGGCGCTCGGCGGCAAGATGACAATTAACGCGAATGGCTCATCTTCGGGTACCAATATCAGCGTTACATTACCTAAAGTGTGAGAACGAATATGTTTGGATTTCTGCGCTCAACAACGTCAAATACTCATGCTCTAACTGATGATGAAGTCAATCAGAGTTATCGCTACTGGCGCCTTCACATTATGATAGGAATGTATGTCGGCTATGCAGGTTTTTACTTCACCCGTAAAACCTTTAATTATGCCGCGCCAGCGATGATTACTGACCTTGGCTTGGACAAAGGCGATATTGGCTTAATTGGCACGCTCTTTTATCTTTCTTATGGCTTATCGAAATTTATATCAGGCACGATATCGGATCGTTCAAACCCACGTTACTTTATGGGACTTGGCTTAATCGCGACTGGTCTGATAAACATCGCGTTTGGCTTTTCGAGTTCGTTAGCGGCTTTCATCTCGCTGTGGGTGCTTAATGCATGGTTCCAAGGTTGGGGCTGGCCATCGTGTTCTAAGTTATTGACGACTTGGTATTCTCGCTCCGAAAGAGGTTTTCGTTGGGCAATCTGGAATACAGCACACAACGTTGGTGGGGCGCTAATTCCTATTCTTGTTGGTTATCTGACGCTGCAATTCAGCTGGCGAGCAGGGTTTATCTGGCCGGGTGTGATTGGTGTTTTTATCGGTCTTATCGTTTGCTGGCGCTTACGTGACAAGCCCACCACCATGGGACTTCCGACTGTAGGGAAGTGGCGTCATGACCATTTAGAGTTGGCGCAAGAGAGCCATGGACAAGGGTTAAGCTATCGAGAAATCCTGAAAACTTACGTATTCAGCAACAAGTACATTTGGTTGCTCGCTTTTAGCTATGTGCTGGTTTACATCGTAAGAACGGCGGTTAACGACTGGGGTAACTTATACCTAACCGAAGAACACCATTACAGTTTGATCAATGCCAACGCTGCCTTATCTCTGTTCGAGATTGGCGGTTTCGTTGGTTCACTTGTTGCTGGGTGGGGATCTGACAGGTTGTTTGGTGGCAACCGTGGCCCGATGAATATTTTGTTTGCCATCGGCATATTTCTTTCAGTTTCTGCATTGTGGTTGATGCCTTTGACCAACTTTGTGTTTCAAGCTGCTGGGTTGTTTTGTGTAGGCTTTTTTGTTTTTGGACCTCAAATGCTTATTGGTATGGCGGCGGCCGAATGCTCACATAAAGACTCTGCCGGTGCGGCGACAGGCTTCGTTGGCTTGTTTGCTTACATGGGTGCAGCTCTCTCTGGTTACCCATTAGCGCTCGTTCTAGAAACTTATGGCTGGAGTGGATTCTTCATTACCATCTCTACTTGTGCGGCGGTCATCGGGTTACTGTTACTGCCTTTTCTACAAGCTCAATCACCTCAGAAAAGTGCTGAGGCTCGTTCTGGCTTTTAAGGACCCTTCTCGATAACAAGATAGTCACTAGTGTTTGCATTGTAGAAGCTTGTATCACTGCTGTAACCAGTGTGATACAAGCCGCTATCTTATTTTCGGCGCTTTCTATGCGTGATATTCAAATGTGACTCTTTTCACGCTTTTCATCGTTCTCACCTGTTTCTAAGAAATTTTCCTATTGCGTCTAAGACCTCATCTCATGTGGGTTCTAGCTGCTCTCTGTAGTCTTTCTAATTATTTACGTTATTAGAAATCAGCTCTCTGAATTGTGTTCAAAGGGCTCACTACGGAAAACGCCATGTCACTCAGCCACTTCTCAGAACACTCATTTTTCCCAATGGAAAACACCATCCAGAATTATGCATGGGGGAGCATCTCTTCGATACGTGAACTGTTTGGTTTTAAGAATGAGTCACAAGAGCCACAAGCGGAAGTTTGGATGGGAGCGCATCCGAAAGGTTGCTCAATGGTCAAGCTGGACCAACATTTGGTGCCTCTCTCTGAGCTGATTAACAAGAATAAACCGGCCTATTTATCAAACGATATTGCGCAGGAGTTTGGTGAACTGCCGTTCTTGTTTAAGATCTTAGCGGCAGAAAAAGCGCTATCGGTTCAGGTCCATCCGAATAAGCGCCAAGCTGAAATTGGCTTTGCAAGAGAGGAACAGGCAAGCATTCCTTTGACTGCAGGGCACCGCAATTACCAAGACTCGAACCACAAACCTGAATTGGTCTATGCGATCACTGAATATCAAGCGATGAATGGCTTTCGAGAGTTCGATGAAATATTAGGTTTGTTCAAAAAGTTAGATTCGAGCGAGCTGGCTGGTTTGGTCGATGAGTTTGGTAACAATCTTGATTCTCTAGGTTTAGAAACGTTTTTCCGTGACCTTTTAACTCTAGATGACCAACATAAACACCGAGCATTAGAGCAACTTCTGACTTATGCAGTCGCTCACCAAGATCAATCTGAGTTTGCTTTGGTTGTTGAGCTTAGCCATCAGTACCCGAACGACATCGGTCTGTTTTGTGCTCTGTTGCTGAACTTGATCACATTGAAGCCGGGTGAAGCGATGTATTTGAATGCGAACACTCCGCATGCTTACATTAAGGGAACCGGGCTCGAGATCATGGCAAATTCAGACAACGTGCTAAGAGCCGGTTTAACGCCAAAACACATTGATGTCCCTGAATTGGTCGCTTGCACAGAGTTTACGCCAATTCCGTTTAAACACTTGTTATTGGCGCCCTCCAAGCTGGGTCAATGTGATAGCTATGATATCCCGGTCAGTGACTTTAATTTCAATATCTTTCATAGCCCCAAGCAAGAAGAAGTCATCACAAGTGGCGCTGAAATCTTAATGGCAATAGATGATGATTTAACGCTAGTGAGCCAAAGAGGTGAGCACTTAACCCTTACGAAAGGGCAATCGGTATTTATCCCAGCCTATATTGGTCATTATGAATTGAGCAGTAAAGGACGAGTGGCTAGGGCGTTTAATTAGGGGAAGTGATGAGCTTGAAATGCTATCAAGTTTTGGGAATGGAGATATTGGCTTAAAGAACTAATACGAAAAAAAACAAGCCAATAAGATATTGGCTTGTTCATGTTGCCTATCGATTACTTAATAGTCGGTAAGCTTGTCGCTTCCATATTAATCGACATACCCCAAGAGGACTCCTCTCGAATGGATTTAATTGATCCTCGGTTTGTAAGCCAAGTTATTTGAGTGTCACGAGGTCCGTCATTTTCGAATTGTGTCTCACTTGTTACTTTACATGCAGCAAAGGTACCCGCAGGCACAGTAACTTCTTCTTTACCTAGGTAGGTTTCTTGGTAGTTGAAAGTGGGCAGAAAGTAAGGTTGTCCGTTGATAATATCGTTTAGTGAGGTCTCTACAGAAACGGTTCTTAATCCAGGGTACTCAGTTACGAACTCTTCACCGCTGATCTCGTCAAACCAATAATCAAACTGAGAGGCAAGTGGTGCGTTAGTTGACGTTCCAAAGTCTACCGTTTGATTGATGATTTTCTGGTTGTCAGTAATCGTCAGTGGTAATAATGCTTTAGCCGACCCCCAACCTAGTGAGTCATCAGAATTAAAGCCCTCTTGACCTAGATAGTGATCTTCAGAGCTATATGAATACTCATACCCCATTAAAGTACCTTCCGGATCTTTGATATCGATACGCGTTTTTTCTAAGCTACCTGCTAAGTCCGAAATCCAACTTGGTAGCCCGGTGACCAACGGAACGTCATTCAGCCAAGAGAAAGTATTCCCAAGATAGATAAACTCATAAGTTAGGTTCTGTGTTACTGGCTCAGGATCCCATATCGGTGTGCGCTGTACATCGTAAACCGTGACGTCATTAGCCGTCGCAATGAACCCAGCATCCGGCAATGAATCAAGACAAGCCTGTAGGTTAAGAGGGTGCAGAGGCTGTGGTGTTAATGCGTTATCCAAAATGAACTGTTTAGTCGCTTCATCAAAGATATAGGCCTCACTATCAATCTCTTCGGTCTCTTTGTAGGTAATTCGTACAAACCCGTCGACAACAGATAGGTAAGCAGAGTTATCTTGTCTTTGATAGTTTGACCATGTGGTTTGCGAGTGGATGGATTCAGGAATTGTTACTTGACGTAATACCTCGCCATTCACTGATTGATCTTCCCACGAACCGAGTTCTGATAATCTGGAGAATGTAGAGTCTAGCTCCCAGGCTCTCGAATAATAAACCACGGTACCGTCGGGCAGAAGCTGTGCAAATATTTCAGCACCCTCTATTCCTGCCATTGGAATTAGATCTGCATGGTTGTTATATGCCGTGTCATGACGATCCGATTCATCTTCAGCGATGGTCGATGCTAAAGTCGCAAGCCACGTATCGCTGCCATTCTTGAAGGCGCTAATTCCGTTACACGAGTTATTAAGTGCTTGGTAGCGGTCTGAATCGTGTTCCGCACACCAATCACCCTTGTAAAAGGTATAAATGTTGTCGTTGATGTCTTCTACAGATAATTTGTATGCCGTTGTGTTGTCAGGGAATTTTAATCCTGCAGGCATAATTAGAGACCAAACGTTCTCACCATCGGTTTGGTCCATGATTGAGCGAACATTAAGACCACTGATATCCAACTGCTTAGCGCTAGCAATTTCATTAAAAATTGAGCTGTTCGACTCGAGAATGACACTACCATCTTTATTTGGCTTGATGCTAGTTAAGGTGTCATTACTTGTTTCCCAACCGCTTTGACCCAAAACCATGTCATTAGCGTCAGGAGTGCTTTTAACTTCAACAAACTGTTCTGCAAAGTAGTCATAGATGTAGCTGATTTCGCTGACTGAATTATCGGAATCTGCTTTTAGTGTCCCATAAGCGACCACTAAGTCTGTATTTTCCTCATTCGCACCGCCAAACCAATTGATGCCATCCGTTTTAATGAGCTTCGCAAGGTCGGCTTTCTTAGAGCCTTTATTTGCCTCGTTTTCTTTAATTTTATCTTCAAGATTAGAGTCATCAATGGCGATGTGATCGCGATTAATGCTGCCAGCAATGTCGCTCGGGTTGAAGTTCTCTCCCGCTGCTTCAATATTTTTGACGACTTCATCTAGGACTCGAGTCACTTCTTCATTGATCAACGCCGTGAGCGCTTCTACAGAAATACCAGCACCCGCTGCAGTTTCTGATAGGGCGTCAGTATTCTCTGCCATGACCGATGCGGTGACTTGAGCAACGCGGTGTAGGTTCTCAAAAGCTGCTTTTTGTGAGTCTGCTAGCTTGTCGTTATTTTTGGCCTCAATGTAATCTTGAGTTAAGTCGAGCGTTGTACCTAACTTCTCTTGAATAGTTGCTTTGGCCTCATCTAATGATGCGCCACTTTCAATTTCATTTTGTATAAGTGTGGTTAACGGGCTAATAAACTCTGATTGTGGCGGAGCCGTTAAGCGGTAACTTTTGTTCAACACAACACCAGGGTTATCAGTGTCGATGGTTTGTCCTGCTACAACTTCAATCAACAGAGTGCTCTGTTTTAGTTGCTCTTGAGTTAAGTTCTCAATGGTAAATTCACCATTGTCGCCGGTTACTGCATTTGGCTCATCCTTATCACACACCTTATTGCTGTTTAGATCCAAGCATGCATTAGCACCTACCAGATAGCCATCAGCGGCCTTTGCTGTTAAAGACGCTGAAGTTGCTGTTGAACCGCCAGTATCAGTTGTAGAGCTATCCGAACTATCGCTACCACAACCTGCTATCCCTAGGGCTATTGCCACTGCTAACAGTGAACGTTGACCATTCATGTTAGTTCTCCTATTAAGTTATTGATAAAAATTTACTACTCTGGAATCAATTGGGAGAATGTCATTGATAAATATGACTATTTATAAATTGAATGCCATTGGTGAGAAATGTATCAAAACGGAATGTAGTGGAAATAGCGGGTGTATTTATTCTAGAGACATATCTAATTGGTGGAGTTATATATGCGAGTGATATCTATGGTGAATGTTTGGTATTTGTAATTGATGTTATTGTCAATTGATCTTTTGGGTAAGTGGTTGTTATTTATAGATTCATGTATGATTTATAGGTGCTGATTGTCTGTATAAAACCCAGAGGTGACCATAAGTTGACTAATCAGTTTAAACTGAAACAATAAGTCGTATTTATAGAAGTGTGTTGATCTAAAGGAAATTTGATGAGCTCTTATTCTCACGTTCGCAGTTACGCCAGTTTGTTCAGTGCCTTATCGTTGGCGGTTGCGTCAGCTCCGAGTGTCGCTGATATATCAACAACGCCCGTCATTGGTGGCGTGTTTAGCTCCAGTGAAGTGTTGAAAAATCAGGTGCTTTCAAGCCTAAGTTATTCTGCCAAACTCACTCGTGATGCGGCTCTTTTCACCATTGGTGGCGTTACATTAGATGCGTATATTCTCGCACTTCCATTAGATGCTAAAACCAAAGCTCGAGTCATCGCTCAGTTATCCAACCCGACGTACTCAATTCCTTTGGGTTATTTTCTCTATAGTTATTACGACCGCTATTCAGGCTTGGGCAGTGAAGATGTGTTCAAATCTTACTTGTCGACGGTTTATGATAAGCAGACACTAAAGGGCTTTGAACATAGCCTCTATCATGTTGGAGATAAGCCAACCTCAGAGCATCACGAGCCAGATACCTCGACTGAAGCGACGGGACATCATGAAGGTATTCGCATCGATGAACAGTTCATTGCCAATATGGTGGTTATCTATGATGCGTTATTCGAAATTGGTGTTTGGCAGGATATGGACACGCTCCCTGCGAATTACACATACTTAACCAATAGCTCTGCAGATCTAGCGATCATCGCTCAGATTCAACCGATCATCGTTGATTTGATCGGTAAAGCGGCATTGGGAATGGATGACGGCGACATGAAGTCTGCAATGTTGGCGATTGCAGAAGATGGTAAACCAGAAAACGCTGATAAGCCGAACAATAAAGCACAAGCTCTTACCATCACGCTTATTGATTTTGTGCGCTTAAACTTGCTGAAAGCCTACCGACAGTTTGTGTTTAAAGAAGAACGTGCAGAAGCGCTTGATGATTGGATGCAGCAAGCGTTCAGTGACCAGCCTGATGCGCTCATTCAATTCTTAGAATCCCAACAGCACAAACGTTTTGCGGTTCAAGTGACCGTCGATGGTTTACAGCAAGGATTGATTGAGGGGTTGGTTGATGAAGATTCACCTTTCATTTCGGTTGCTTATCAGAATCATAAAAACCGAGCGCAATATAAACCTCAGCTAGAAGAAGTGATTGAACCTGAACATCAACAGCAGGTGAGGTTCATGGAAGTTCTGTCTGAACAAACCTACCGTGATCCGAATTATCTTCCGTTCTTCAAAAATCTCTATCAAGAGCATCGAGACAATATTAGCCGAGTTGGTATCTCTTCAACTCCAACAATCAGCGTACGCAATCTACCGATCATTAAAACGGGCGCGAAAGTATCGGGGCAAGGTGGCACTGGCATTCCTAATTTCCACTTTGTCGACCGAGAGATCGACCGAGCGTATTACTTCTTTGGTAATGATGCCCTGCAGTTGGATGTGTTGATGGAAAACAACAAGGTGCAGACCATGTTTGATCGCCTTGATTACCTTAAAACGCTGAACTGCAACGCTCAATATGATTGGAATGCTCACACCACTTACGACGGGCTAGTAAACCTAGGTTTGGGTGAGTCACTGCGTGATTATGGTGAGAAACGCTGCGTTAAAGAGCTTCAAGAACGTTCAGAAGTCGAAGTGGTTTTGCAAGAAAAGCGTCAAGCTTTGATTGAAGATATTGAAGCGTATCAGTCTATATCTGGCTTTGATTTTTTTACTAAGTTTTCAAAGAGAGCTCAGGTTAAACAGTCGATCACTCAGTTTGCCGAGTTAGATGGAAAAGGAATGCCAGACTACACCTTGGTGTATAACCCATGGCCGGATCACTTCGCACACTTCACGGGTCCTTTTAGTGACGAAATTCTGATGCCGACGGGAGAGCTCAATCGACTGGACTATTGGATTCGCCAGATTGAAGCGACCTACCGCAGTGCCGGCGTTTACGATAAAACGCTATGGGGCATGGCAGGGGATCATGGTTTAACGCCGGTGTTCTACGCGCTCAACCCCGAAAAGCAGGTATTTGAAGGCTTACAAGCAGAGCTAGCGTATCCAATTGTGGTTAAGAAGATATCTTCAGACGAGGGGGAAGGGCCTAAAATTACCAATGCACTAAGCTACCCAAGTTCAAAGGCGTTGGATGTTGTGGTTGCTTCTACTGCTGGTGGTAATTTCATGATGGACTTCTTTAATTCGGCTCACGGGTGGCAGGTTCAGCCGGTTTACCAAGAACTCACGCAGTGGTCTCCGATTGCAGCGCCAGATGGTCAGAATATAGACATCATTAATCAGATAGCGCAGCGCTTGCCTGAAAGTCTTGATTATATGGTCGTAAGAGAAAGTACATGTGATCAACAACGCTGCGCTGTTCGTGTGATTGGCAATCGTGATTTAAAACGGGTCGATGAATTGATCACACGTGAAGGTGACAAGCTTTTTTATGAGTCATTGGAAGACAACCGAGCGCCGATTTTGCTTAATACCCAAAGGCTCAATCCATATCTTGCATCGCCAAGCGAAGTTGATTTTGCGCGGTATTCTCAATTGGTAGAGAAGTGTATTAACCGAGCGATTAAGGCGGATGTGACAACATGGTGTAGCAGTGCAGAATGGACCGTATTAACGCAACCAACACCTCGACCAGATTCAGTTAATCAACTGGCTAATATCTACCTTGAAGATAGGGCTGGTACGGTTAACTTGTTCCCTAAAGCCGGCATTGGTTACAACACCAAGGTACCGGGGCGTCATGCTGGTGAGGATTACTTAGAGAAAGATGCCTTCATCGGATTCTGGGGAGCGCCAATTGGCGATAACTCTCAGCAATTGAAAATCGAAGCTAATGGATCTTTAGCGCCAACGCTGTTTGAGTATTTGACCGGAGAACCTGTGGTCGAAGGCGAGAACGGTTGGGGTTTTCCGTCGTTGATTGAGAAACTAGATATTTCAAGCGCGCGCTAAAGTAAGCGCTCTCTACCTACTCGCTATCTGTATTTTCTCTATGGTTAGCGAGGCTGAGAGTTAGCTAGGGTGAGAGCCAATCCCACAAAATCATCATCGTTGTCATCAACAACTCGGTAGCCAAGTGACTGATAAAAACTAATGGCGCGAGTGTTACTTCTAAAACTCGACAGAGTGACTTGGTTTCGTTGTTCTTGATGGGCTTTTTCGTGGATGCGTGACATGACTTTTTTACCAAGAGACTGATCTTGGTATTGAGGGAAAATGATCAGCAAATGAACATGGTATGCGTTGTCATAAGGCTTAAAACACACAAGTCCAACCCTTTGTTTTCCTAGGTATACCCAATGAAACCAAGAGGGACGGTAATCGTTTAAAAGTCGTTGGCGTTGGAAGTCGTCATCCCAGCCGAAAACGTCATCTACGTGTATGAATATGCCTTGTTTCACACACGCAAACAGTTCCTCGAATTCAGAACTGGAAACGAGTTGGAGTTGTATATTCTCTTCTTTCTTGCCACTTTACTTCCTTTTTAAACGCCTTTTGAATAAGCAAACAGTAACATAATTGAAAAGGTAGGCTGCACTTTAGGTGTGGGTTGTTTTGATGCAAAAAAGCCACGCGTAGTGCGTGGCTTCTATACTTAATATCAAGAATATTCTATGCGTTAGTCATTGTCTTCAGCTTCGATCTCGATTGCAATGTACTGACTGTTGACCTTGTAGGCTTCAACCTCAATAAGGTCTCCAATAGTAAGATTCTCAAAAGTTAGGCCATCTTCAAATTGAGTGTTTTTGTTTACATGAATAATCTTATTACCATGTAGTGATGTCATTTCAAAGTTGTTGTCTTCTAGGTTGATATCTTGCACTGTGCCTTCAAAATCAACGTCATTATCATTCCAATCTTGTGAATCATCGTCGTGTTCAAATTCGACTTCGGTAGCAACATTTTCGCCGTTAGCTTGTTTCGTTGTTACTTCGACTTCTGTACCTACAGTTAAATTTGACTTGTTGCCGTCTTCGTAACGAGTATTGTCATTGACAACAAAGCGACCTTTGTAGCTTAAATCAAATGTTGATTTGTCGTTAGCTACCCAAGTAATAATGCCTTCGATTTCCGTGTCATTGCTTACTTCGCTAAAGTCTTCGACTTCCACTTCTTCTGCTTTCAATATAGAGTCAACCATTGAGCCTGTCACTTCAACCCAAAGACCATTCGACAACCCTGTGTTGCTATCGTCGTTATCGATGTGAGCATTGGAATAGTCAACGCTGAGGTTTGCACCGAGTTTGAAATTCGATTCATTTAAATCACTGATTAGCCCTTCAACTTCAACCGATTCAGTTAAGTTAGAGTGCTCAAACTTAACAACAGAAAGTACTTTGTAACCTGCATTCGCTGTCGGTAAAGAAGAGACCATAACCCAATCGCCATTTTCAATTTCACCTGACAGATTTGTAAAGGTCAATGCGATGCCATTGACTTTAAATGTACCATTATTATGGTTGGTGTCTGAAATAAGACCAACGATGGTCGGCTCAAGGCCAACTTGAGTCCCGCCAGTGTGAGTTGAAGCGCTGCGAGCAATAGATGAAATAGAGACCATCATGTTTTTTTCTAGGTCTGCAATTGCCACGTCTTCGCCTGCATAGTTCGCACTGTCTACTTGATAGCTATAGCCATTCACAACAATGGTGTTGCCAGAAACAGAGTCAATGGTACCTTGAACTGCTGATGGAGCTTGCGTGTTGTTATCGTTGCTTCCATTGCTATTGCTGTCACTACCGCCACAGCCAGTTAGAATTAAACCGACAGCTGAAATCAGCGCTAACTTTTTCATCTATATACTCTTTATTTAGTTTATTGAGGGTGTATCTTATAAACTCAAACGTGAAGCACTCGTGAAGAAAGGTGAAATAAATCGATGAAAGTTTTGATCGTTGATGACAGCCACAATGTTGCAGAAACCATTGCCGATTACCTAGAGCTGGAAGGGATGGTGATCGATTGTGCTTATCATGGTGAAGCGGCATTGAAGTTAGCGTCTGAGAATCATTATGACGTGATTATCATGGACATCATGATGCCTAAATTGGACGGTATTTCTGCTGTCAAAAAGTTACGAGAAGAAGTGCAATGCCCTACGCCAATTCTTTTTTTAACCGCTAAAGATAGGTTGGACGACAAGATTGCGGCCTTTCAAGCGGGCGGAGATGATTACTTGGTTAAGCCTTTCGCCATGCAAGAGCTCAGTTTAAGGCTCAACGCATTGGCAAGCCGAGGGCCACGCCAAGATATAGGAAACCTGAGTTTTGCCGATATCTCTCTCAACTCGCAGACCGACGAGGTATACCGAGAAGGTAGGCTTATTAAGTTGAGTCGTATTCAGCTCAAGATACTAAAAGTCCTTATGCGTCATGCACCAGCGATTGTTTCAAGAACTGAAGTGATTGATTCTATTTGGGGTGATGAATCGCCAAGCAGTGATGCACTGCGAAGTCATATTTATGGCCTGCGTAACGCGCTCGATAAAGGGTTTGAACATTCACGATTAGAGACTATTCATGGACAAGGTTACCGACTCAAAGCATAACGGCTCAAGCCACGGCGATTACCCGAGCATCTACCGAAAAATCCGCCGTAGTTTTGGCTTGATGACCTTGGTCATGTTCGGGCTTTTTTGGACAGTGATTTATATCGCTGAAAACCAGATGGAAGTGATCAGCCTCCATCACTGGCTAGACACTGAAGCTAACCGTTATACGTCTGAATATCAGTTGCTTGGCGAAGATGCGTTGTTGCCGAATCAAAACGAGTTTTCGAGTTATTGGAGTGAGGCGGAACTGCCCAATTGGTTAGCTCGATACAAACAGCCCGGCTTCTATGAACATCTGTTGGGTACGGAAGATAAACACTTTTACGTATTCGAGCACCCATCAGGCGAAGGGTTGATGTATATCTTGTTTCAAGATGACGCTGACGACTACCTCGACGAGTATGAATGGAGCCTCCACAACTACACCCTCATACTTGGCGGTTTAACGTCCATTTTTATGGTTTTGTATGGAATCTATGTTGTGCGATCGCTGTCGAAGCCACTCAATCAGATAGAAAAGAAAATTAGGCAAATGCACCCTGAGCAGCCAAGTTTTGAAGTCGAGACGTCTTACGCTGAAACACGACACATTGAGCAAACGCTTTTAGATTCAAAGAATCACATTTCAGGTTTTTTTCAGCGGGAAGAGGAGTTCAATCGATTTGCCTCTCATGAACTTAGAACCCCGATTATGGTGATTAAAGGGTCGGCTGATCTGCTAACTAAAGTACCCAATCAACCTCCTGTTGCGTTAAAAGCGATTAATCGCTTGCAAGAAGCGAGTGAACAGATGCGAGTGCTGACTGAAATGTTTTTGCTGCTTGGTAAAGAGAGTATCGATGAGCACCATTTCGGTCACTATGACCTGGAAGTCGAAGTTCAGAATCAGCTGCTTGAAATGGCGCCTTTGTTTGCCAAGCAGGATGCGAGTTATAACCTAGACGTAAAAGGGACTGTCACTGTGTATGCGCCAGAGAGCTTTATTACTATTGTATTGAATAACTTAATTAAAAATGCGTTTAGCTACAGTGTTGGCGATGTTGGAATTGTGGTGACAGGTTCTCAATTAGTGATCACTAACCGTCATGATGGCAATGAGACTTACAATGCTGGCTATGGTTGTGGCCTAGTGATTGTGCAACGAATTTGTGAGCGAATGGGTTGGAGTTTTGAAACTCAAGATGATGGGCTTCAATTCAGTACTTACTTAGATTTCTCTGTGAATAATCAGGTGGGTAGCAGGTAGTTTCGATTACAAAAAATGAACCCATTGAGAAGGAGAGTAGTGTGGCTAAGTTAGCCACACTAGCATATGAGTTGTTATACGATCTTAAGCGCGTGATGGCGCGTGAGCTGTTTGTGTAGCGAGTCTTTGAGCTCCATGCGTTCTACTTTGAGGTTGTGCATGCTGTCGTCATCGATAGGGCTGCCAGAGATTTCTAGCTGACGGATGTCGTAGTCGAGTTGGTGGTACTTCTGCATGTCTGCTTTGAATTTTTCGTCGTCGTGGTTGAGCTGAACAATGTCTAATTTAAGATCTGGGAAATCTAAGATAAAGGCATGGTTTTCATTGAGCATTGGCACTTCCTCACTTGTCTAATTAACTTCAGTATAGAGCCTATTTTTGAAGATAAATGTGGTTCAAAACACAAAGCCGTAAAGCGATCAAAAAAGGGCACAAACTCGAGGGATCATCCTCGAACTTGCGCCCTTTTGTATGTATATAGCTAACTATTTATAGTTATATGTTTAGAACTATAAGAGTTTAAAGCAGAAAGTTTACTTTGCTTTCTTGCCAGAGCGTTGCTGCTCTTTGTGTGCAAGCTTCTCTTTTTTACGTTGCTCGATAAGGTGAGCAGCTTCGCCACCTACGTGGGTTTCGCCACGTGCATTTGATAGCTGAACTTGCTTTTCACGTTCACGGAAACGCGCTTTCTGCTCGTCACTGTGCTTGTCAAAACATTTAGGGCAGCTTACGCCTTTCTCAAAGTGCTCAGACGCTTTGTCTTCGTCTGTGATTGGCAGGCGACAAGCGTTACACACGTCGTAACCGCTCTTCTCTAGCTGGTGGTTAACTGCAACACGACCATCAAATACGTAGCAGTCGCCTTCCCACATGCTCTCTTCTTCTGGTACTTCTTCTAGGTACTTAAGAATGCCGCCTTCAAGGTGATAAACCTCATCAAAGCCTTGCTCTTTCATGTAGGCTGTTGATTTTTCGCAACGAATACCGCCAGTACAGAACATCGCGACTTTCTTGTGCTTCTTAGGATCAAGATTTTCTTCAACGTACTGAGGGAATTCACGGAAGGTTTCCGTGTTTGGGTTTACGGCATTTTTGAATGTGCCGATATCGACTTCGTAATCGTTACGAGTATCAACCAAGATCACATCTGGATCAGAGATAAGGTCGTTCCATTCGTTCGGCTTCACGTAAGTGCCGACGACGTGGCGAGGGTCGATGCCTTCAACGCCCATGGTTACGATCTCTTTCTTAAGCTTAACCTTGGTGCGGTTGAATGGTTGTTCTTCGTTGAACGACTCTTTGTAAACAACATCAGCCAAACGAGAATCTTGTTTGAACCATTGAAGAAGAGCGTCGATAGATTCGCGCTTACCTGCAACAGTACCGTTGATACCTTCGCTTGCAAGTAGCAAAGTACCGCGGATTTGGTTAGCTTCTAACACGTCAGTGAGTGGTTGGCGAATTTCTTGGTAATCATCAAGTGCTACGAATTTATACAGAGCACATACAACATATTGAGACATGGTTTTTCCTTTCTGCGAGCTGGAACGTAAATCCAGAGCGGTTGCCTTTTATGATGCAGACTGAGTTTAATTCACTCAGGTTTGCTCATATTGGCTTATTAAAATCCGCCGCAGTATAACCAAGCCAAGGATGGACAAAAACCAACCAAAAGTAGGGCTATTTATCATTTCTATTTGTGTGGTTTATGGGCTAGAAAATGCAATGAAACCGTTTTATCTGCTTCGAATTACAACACGTATTCCCAAACCAAAAAGGCCCTGCTGTAACAATACAGCAGGGCCTTGGTATCTAGTCCGTTTTACTTAATCGGTGATTACGCTTGGTTAAGTACTTCAGCTAAGCGTTTCACCGCTTCAGTCAACTCTTCTGGGTTGGCGTTAGTGAAGTTTAGGCGCAGTGCGGCTTTCGCTTCATCGGCCTTTGGATAAAATACTGGGCTTGGTACAACCGCCACACCATTCGATAGTAGAGTTTTAGCCAATTCGAAGGTGTCGCACTCAGGGATCTCAACCCAAATGAACATCCCGCCATCAACGGCTTTCAATACACAGTCAGCAGGCAGCTGTTTCTCTAGTTCTGAGAACAGCACCTCATAACGAGACTTGTACAAAGTACGAATGTTTTCCATGTGCAGGTTGAAATCTTCATGTTTTAGAAGACCAACAAGCAATGCTTGCATAGGAACGCTTGAGTGCAAATCCGCGCCTTGCTTCACTTTAATCAGTGGTTCAAGGTAGCTGCGTTTACCTGTCACAGCACCAATACGTAAGCCTGGCGATGCAATCTTAGAGAATGAACGAAGAACGATAGAGTTATCAGGGCAGAATGAAGAGACCAACGGCAGTTCCGTACCTGTGAAACGTAGCTCACGGTAAGGCGCATCTTCAATAAATGCCACGTTGTATTTGATACAAAGCTCAGCTACTTTTTGACGAGTTTCTGTTGTCCAACAAACGCCAGTCGGGTTATGGAAATCTGGCACCGCATAGAACATCTTCGGAGATTGCTGTGCAAAGCACGTTTCTAGTTCGTCTAAGTTCGGACCAAATTCAGTTTGAGACACAGTCACAATGTTTGCTTGAACCAAGCCAAACACTTGCATCGCACCTAAGTAGCTCGGCGCTTCCATCACAACTACATCATTCGGGTCAACATATGCACGAGCAATCAAATCTAGACCTTGCTGAGAGCCTGTACAGATCATCGCTGTGTGAGTTTCTGGCAATTGGTAGCTTTGCGTTAGATGGTCAAGCAATGGGCCGTAACCAGCCGTAGAGCCGTATTGGAAAACTTCAGGCATGTTCGCTAGATTTTCTAGCGTTGGCTTCATTAAATCGATTGGGAATGTTTTCTCATCCGGCAGACCACCGGCCAGTGAGATGACGTTTGGATCGCTTGCTGCAGCGAGGATCTCTCGAATATATGAAGATTGAATTTGTTGTAATGACTGTGCGATTTCCATGTGTTGTGTCTCGTCGTTTTCCGTTTTTATTCTATCGCTTGATATTACACGGCAATTGTAAAAACTAGCGTGTCCATTTATGCTCTTAAACATGTCCATTTATGCTATTTAAACGATGTCACGTCAACATATATCTCGAATCAATGATGTTCTGTTCCATATTCATCAAGACATCAGTCAGCCGTTGTCTGCCAAAGCGCTATCTGAGATTGCGGCTTACTCAGAGCAACATTTTCATCGCACGTTCAAAAGTGTGGTGGGGGAGTCGTTACATCAATACATTCGACGTACCCGAATGGAGTATGCCGCTAATCAGTTGATGTTCGATACCCGCTCGTCGGTGGTTGAGATAGCCAATAAATGTGGTTTCAGTTCGGTGTCTTCGTTTAGCCGAGCGTTTAAAGCGACCTTTAATATGTCTCCGGGCGAGTGGCGCAAACACGATTTACAGATCGCCGAAAAGCCTTATTTGAAAGATCCTGAAGTGGCGGCGGGTTATCAAAATGTCGCACAGCGGATACTACCCGAACCCAAAATAGTGGAAACACCTGAACGTATGGCAGCCTATGTTCGCCACACTGGCTATAACCGTTCTATTCGCAATGCGTGGTTGATATTGAAAGCGTGGGCGAACTCTGAGCAACGTGATTTTTCGACCCAGTTTGGTTTGCACCATTCAAACCCTGCTTGGGTCGAGATGGACCAGTGTCGCTATGTGGCGTGTATCGCGATCAGTGAACCGATTAAGTACCGTAGCGTGGTTAATCAGATGGTGATTCCCGGTGGTTTGCATGCCGTGTTTCGACTCAATGGCCGTTATGGAGAGTTGCTACCACAAATCAGTATGGTATTAGAAAAATGGTTACCTACATCAGGCTTCAAGCAGCGTTCAACTCCCGCCTATGTGCATTATCATCAGAATCATTTCCTAAATAGTGATGAAGTGTTTGAACTTGATTTCTATCTTCCGGTAAGTTTTTATTAATCCACCCATTTTGAGGAGTAAACATGTATCTAGTTTTGTATTGTCACAATATTGGTATGACTGATTTTTCTTTCTTTGAAACGGAAGATTTCGACAAAGAAGAGGGTTATATCGTGCGAGGAAAATGGCCGAACGAAAAAGCGTTTCGTGATTACTTGGCCAAAGAGTTTGGTGATATGAGTGAACTTCAAGTGATTGATTTGGTCAGCAGAGGTCAAGAGGCTGAGCACTATTCTGCGCAAGAGTTAGCGACACTCATTAGTGCGTAACCATAGCGATGAGTATGGTCTCGTTTAAACAAAGTGCATTGTAACATATTGAAAATCCTTAATATCGCTTATCACTAAACTTAGCTTGGTTCGGACTGGTAGTCATTATTCAAAGAAAGTTCATGCGGCTTTGAGTCTTCCATTGTCTTTTTTAAGAAATGGGCATTCATGTTTAAAGTTCTGAATAGTATGGTTCTTCGGAGTGAGCCAGCTTTAATATACTTAAATTTTAAGGGCTCTCTGTTTCAGTATACATTGGGAAAAACAGTAATGAAGAAAACAACCATTTTGGCCGCACTGATACAACTCATGTTGGCTTCTACCAGTCACGCTCAAGAACTCAACAACGAAATGAACAATTCTTTGAACCTTTGCCCAGAAAACGACATATATTGTCAAATCATCATGAGGGAGCTTTAACTAGAGCCACAGAAGGTTGCCGTTCAGGCAACCTTTTTCGTTATGGATAAGCCAAAAGTAAACGAGACATTACAAGTTGACGAGATTCAGATGATATTGATGAGTCAATAGCCATCAGTCATTCGAAGAACATGTCGGATGTGTGTTAGGCATTTCTTTAATTCGAATCAAAATGGTCGTGCTTCCTGGATAGGTCGGAGCTGACGTTATTTCACCAGAAAAGTTTACGATATATTTGGCATTTGCAAAGAATGGAATCATTAATAGTAAGAATGACTACCCATTTTTCTTCATGAAAATCAACGTCTTAAAATTTATTGATTTCATCCGTTTTTCACTAAAGTAATACCAGTCAAATCAATTGACTGGTGTTACTTATGTAGAAGTTTACTACTAAACAGTAGAACTTAGGATTTTTATGTCTTTTGGATGAATATTAACAATGTCGATGCTAGTGAGAGCTCCATCTTCATTAATGCCAAAAATAACATTGTTATTCTTAATGCATCGAGTGGGTAACATATCATCAGCAATTGAAATTGTTATGAAATTCTTGCCAATTGTAAGTTCAAGATCTATGTGAAAGTCGTCTAGAAAGTTATTAGCAAAGCCATTAGCTGGCTTGCTACTTTGCCATGCTGATAAGTCAAAGGTAGGTGCCCCTTCTTTTTCTGAAACACAGATTTTATATTCTTCACTAAGCCTTCTGACACTGTCAGCTTTTATGTTTACAAGTGTAACACTGTGAATTGCACCTGAATGATTTGTAAGTCCTATCTCCATTAAAGACAATTTTCCATCTCCAACTCGCCAATAGATAGGTGGTAATAATGAATTACTTTCAAATTCTACTGTTATTGGAACATATTCGTCAAAGTCCACTGACGTCGCTAAACACTCTATTTCTTCTTTGATTTTTAACATCATTTATATAGCGCATGCTTAATTACTGGCAGCGCATCCCCCGTCTTTCCACTACCAAAACTAATCTCCCAACGACCAACCTGAATCAACTCGTCACTTTTATATCCTTTTAATACAGCTTGAGTGACAGCTGAGTGGAAACTCTTCAACATGGCTTGGCTACTCGTCGCGGTACCATGTGACATTCCATTTCTTGTAAGGTATTCAGCCATATGCTTAGTTGCATTTGGATGCACCCAAAATTTATCACCATCAACAGCAAGCTCAAATGATTTAGGGATCGATGTTCCTTTTATTGCGCTTTGTGTGGCTTTTACTGAATCCCAAACTGTTCCTGTACCTTTTACAACACCGGACACGCTCGAGCTGGATGTCAGCAGGTCTAACGCGTCGTCACTATGCTTTAAAGTAACCTTAGCAAATTGAGCGCCACGAATTGCTACTTTCGCTGTTGGTCCAAGGAAAATCGCCGCCGCAGTTAGCCCTAATATCTCCGGTGGTATGTCGTGTTCGCCAAATATTGTTTTCCCTGTAGAGATTTCGATAACCGCTTTAAGGTTACTGACAACCGGAATGAAGTCCATGGTAAGCTCTAATGCTTCGACAATATCACCGTCGAATAGGTTACCGCCTAACTCGTTACTGGTGTAGTCAATATATGAACGTATAAACCCTGAAGCCGCATTTGTTGCAAAATCACCACCATAGATTTCAGTGGTAATAATACCACCTGCTACAGCCGCAACAAAGCTCTGAAGGGTGGTGCTGAAATCCGACATGTGCTGACCAATTTGGCTATTAGCAGCGGTGGTTAATATGTTGGCTAATAAAGCATCAGAAAAGTCTCGGCCGTAAATCAGGTTATCGGCACCCGCATACGCAGCACTTTTTAACCCAATGTTAGCGACACTTTGCAGCAGAGTGTCGTTACCCAGTAAGTCAACCATAACTTGACTTTCCATTATGATATGGGCGCTACCGTAAGCAATACCGCCACCCACAGCCCCCATTAATATCGACTTTTCGATACCTTTTAGGCTTCCTTTGTTGGCTATGAGGTGAGTAGCTCCACCAGTAGTTGCCCCTGCGGCCATCGCTGCGAGAATTCCTTCTCCAATTAACCCATTGAAATAAGCGAGTGCCGCTGGCCCAACAACCCAGGCTGCCGCTAGCATGGCCAGCACCATTTCAGGGTTCTCTTTGATCATCATGCCAACGATTTTGACACCATGACGAACATCTGATTCCCAGCGCCCTACTTCATGGCGTATTCGTCTTTCAAAACGTTTACTTTCGTGACGTATTTGACTTTCTATCCGTTTTGCTTCGTTCCGGACTCGACTTTCAACGCGCTTTACTTCATTACGAACGTTGCTTTCCGCTCGTTTGGCTTCATTTCGTATTTGGCTTTCTACTCTTTTCGCTTCTTTTCTAATTCGGCTTTCGGCACGTTTGGCTTCATTTCGAACTTTACTCTCTACGCGCTTTGCTTCATTCCTTATTTTGCTTTCCGCTCGTTTGACGACTTTTTTGACTTTATTTCTAATTTTTTTCCACTTCTTTTTTAGGCTCCAATAACCACTAGGGTCTAAGATATTCAGCGGGTCATTTTGCTTAAAACTGTAGCGGTTGTAATTAGGAACAAACTCTTGCCCTTTTACAAATGGGTCGGCTTGAATGAACCTAGCAAGGTATGGGTCATAGACTCTTCCTTTCATATGGATAAGGTCAAAGCCTGCCACGCCCACATGTCCGAACATTGAACTGTAGGCAGTTGACACGGCAAAAGCGTCATCCATTTCAGGTAATAATATGTTGTGCGTGGCACCAAACGGGTCTGTAAAGGTTTGAGAGGTGATATCACCTTCAGAACCTGTGACCATAATTCGTTGGCCTAAGCGATCAGTATGAGAGTAGGCCGTGCCGCACAGTGACTCGTTGCAACTTACCGAAAAACCATTGCCACCAAAACTTTCTTGTGCGCTAGATTCCCCATCTTTTTGGGTATAACTGTACGCCCCCGTTGATAGCGTTTTTGTTGTCGCCCACTCCAATGTTGCAATGTCAAAGCGCTTGTCTGTGCGGACTATTTGTTGCCCATCGGGGCCATAAGTAAAGCGCGTTTCATCACGTTCGACAATGTTGTTGTCTTGCGAATCATAGCGAGCTACATGCACCAAGCGGTTGCTTTGATATTCGAACTCTCGGACACCATCGGATAGTAAGTTACCGTTTAAGTCATAACTAAAATCGCGATTTTCACCGTTTTCTTCTTCAAGGCGCGTTAACTTGAACGGATCGTCTGATTCGTAGTAATATTGGCCAACCCCCTTTTTGTAAGTAATGTTGCCATATTGGTCGTATTCGTACTCTGCGACAGCTGAAATATAGTTACCTGCATCAATATTTTGGCATACGCCATTGATACAAAATTGCTTTATTTCATGTGAAGCTAAACGTCCATTATCGTCATACCCATATTCATCCTCAAATGAAGTCTCGCTGCGATTTTTATAGTAAAAATGACGGAGCCTGCGAGTCAACCTATCGTCGAGATCATATTGATAATCGAATTGATAAACCAATAAACCATTTCGTGCCGCAGATTGCTGCGTGACTTGGCCTGATATACGGTCATATTGGTAAAACTCCTCTATGCCGTTACCAAATCTTACGTGAGTCGGTCTTTGTTGTGCATCTTCTGACAAGATCTCTTTGTATACTCGGCCTGTTTCAGCGTTACTCCATTTATACGCCGCGCCATTCTTAAAGGCGGTTTCGATAGCAAAACTGTTACCCAATCGAGATGATGTGGACTCTTTGATGACCTGACCATTAAGATCGTAATCGTAGTAAGTGCTTTGTGTTTTCCCATCCTCTAGTGTTATATCACGCTGTTTCAGCCAACCGTTAGGCCATTGATAGGTGTTGTCTTCTCGGTATTGAACAGGGTGGCCGACACATTCATCTTGGTTGCCCGCCACTTGAATGACTTGGCTTGGTTCAGCTAATGGTAGTTCTGTTGGATATTGATAACAGATGGTTGAATTGGCGGTGTTCAATCGAGTGATACGATTCAATTGATCGTAACTGAACACAGAACGATCCCCATTGGCGTCTTGCTGCCATTCCAATTGCTTGTTGACGTTGTAATGGTACTGCCAATGTCCACGCGTTGGATCGATAGTATCGGTTCTAAGACCACGTTCGTCATACTTGTGTATGATTCTGGTGGCTGAGTTTCCGTTCAGTTCAGACGACGTTATTTTACCATCGGTGTTATAAGTGAAGGTGACTTCGTTGCCTAAGTGGTCCTCTACTCGGTATAAAAGGCCTGTGATGTCGTAGTAGCGACGTACTGCATTGCCCCATTGATCATAAGTTTCGGTCAGATTCTTTGAAATGTCTGAACGCTTTTTGAGCTGCCCATTAACCTCGTGCTCGATATTTTGTCTATCAAGATCCCCAGTAACAGTGTGTATGACAGCGGTTTCACCTTCAAAATGAGGAAGAGTGATTAGGTTCGCGTTGTCATTATCTCTAGTTTCACCTGTGATAATGAATCGATCATTCAACCCTTTTCTAACATTGAATTCACCACGAGTGGTGGTACAAGTCACTGATTCCGGCAATGAGTAATAGGTGACAAACGTGGTATCAGTAGGACAAACGCCTACCCATTCCTGAAGTCGCGCTGGTACTTCATTAATTGGGTAATACTGGGATTTTTTGGTAATACCTCGTACGGTTTTACTCGTAATACGATGTTGATCATCATATTGGGTTTCATCGTAAATGATGCCATTAATGAGTGATTTTTCTAGACGCCCCTCGCTTGTTGTTTGGTACTGGTAATCAATACAATGGTTGTTTTCACAGCGCTGAATTACATCGTCGCCTTGATAAACAATTTTTTCATCGAGTACACGCTTTCCGTTAACCGTTCGGCGTCTCGAGATAACTCGGTCTTGGCTATCTTGTATTACGTGATCCCGTGTTTCGTAGCGCCCCTGACGTGTCAGCTGCTCAATGAGCTTGTCATTGTCATACTCATATTCGAACTCTTTGACCAGTAGATCACTGACGCCATTTTCGTAGGCTGGGCTAACAATAGATCGTTTTTCAATTTTCCCTACTAGGTAGTCATTCGCATACTGGTATTGAACTTCCTCTTCTATTTGTTGGCCTTCGCCGTTATTTGTTACCGTTAAACGCTTTTCTAAACGATCTTTGTCGTCATAGTCGTTTTCTGTTGTTACCTCTTGACTGAGAGAGCCATCTTCAGCGTAAACGGATTCAACAACTCTTGATTTTTGAGCATGGCCTGAGGAGGTTAAATGCCATTCTGTGGCTGTGTTGGAGAGACGATACTCGACGTTATCTAACATACCAAAACGGGTAATGTTATTAGCCAAGCCTGCGTATGCACCGTGAGTAAGATAACTGGTTACTGTGCGGACACGAGCTAATGGATCAAAAGTACTTTCTTCTCGAACAGAAGTTGGTTGTCCCTTGCTATTTAATGAGTAGGTGTAATTTGATTTTTGGGATTGAGTGTTATTGCGTGGCAAGTTATCACTGTTGATAATCGCGAGTACTCCTCCCATTTTCTTATAATGATGTTTGACGGTTTGTGTACTGTCTCTCCAGCCACTCAAATACGGGAAGGCGTCTAGGTTAGCATCACGCCCATAATCAAGCGTGATAATAGGGGCGCACGTTGGCTCCAACTCGTCTTTTCGGCGTTCACACTGACCAATCGCTGATAAGTATTCTGCTTGGTACGGTGCTTTTTTCCAGCCAGAACCATTAGGGTTTTTGACCCCAGAATTATGATCAATCCAAGTCTGAGTATTAAAGAAATAAGAAACAAGTCTATCGCTGTGATCAACGTCCACTTGCGTTAAGCTGCCTTTTTTGGTCACCGAGACGGAAGCGCTAGCTTCTAAAGCTTTAATTCCCTCGATCTGATGGGTGTTTTGACAAAAGAAAGACGTGCCGATTTATTCTCATATGGTACTGATAGAGACAAACCAGCTTGACCTTGGTCGGTAACATATGACTCTAGATTAATCGCCTGGTCAGATTGGGAAAATGATGAGTATGGATAAGAGAAGTACCCTCTAATAAGACCAGTTGTGACGGCACGATAAGACTGAGAAACCCTAGGTGAGGTTTTATAGTTATTTATATTAAATTTATAAGCCCCCATCGCTAAAGATATTGACTGGGCAGTTTTATCGTAACTATAACTGTTACTAGGAAGCTTATTACTGCGACTCCATTTCACGAAATCACTGTAACGTGTCTTATTTTTATTGGTAAAGAGTTCACTTTTCCAATGTTTATTTTCTTTCCATACTCGCAAGTATCGAGTACGGGATTGTACTGAAGACCCAGGCCCAATTGGGACAGGGACTGCCACTTCGCCATGAATCATAACAAAGGGGCGATCGGTCGATTCTATAACCTTGGCATAGAACTGATAATTGTCTTTGCTTACATCTTTTAGATAGACATCAAGCGTGGCTGAACGAGCATATGATGTTACTGCAAGGAGTAAACATATAATTATTTTTATTATTCTCATAGGAGATATTAATTAATACGAGAGTATTATTTCCTTTATGACTATTCGAAATAGCTGATTAAAGTTGAAATTATTAGACTGGAGGAGCCTAAAACTAGGTAGACTAAAATGGCGTAACTTTTATTACGCACAGTGTTGGCCTACTTAATGCCTAACTAAAAATCGATTGATATTGGCTTCACATTGTTTAGTTTGTTGTGGGTCATAACGTATTAACACTTTTTTTTGTGATGAAAAGGCAGCCATCAGAGCACTTGCTTTGACATTGTAGTTTTTGTCAGTAATTAAAATGCCAAATCGAGATCCGTTGTCGCAGCTAGAAACATTTTCATCTTTATAGTCAATTATCACAATTAAACCGCTGTCGTGAGGATAGAGGTGTTTAATATGAACCCAAGGGGAGCTCTTCCAAGTAGTCGCGGAGTGTGCCGCCATTGACGTTATTAATGCCAACCCAGCTGAAATCATTGTTTTTTTCATTTCCTTTCCTTTAATAATATTATTTTCTGGGCTCCAGAATGGATAAAGAGAATTCTTAAGAACTTGTTATTGTTGCTTCATGATTACCATAAAAAAACGGGCGGTATGCTACATGATGCAATGGTAAATGTCAGTTAAATTTTATAGAATGTCATCAAAAAGAAAAAAGTTTACAAAATTACGGTTAAAAAGTAGTATTGCGCCACCTAAATTGGCACGTATGGTTCTAATCTTTTAGAAGCGATTTAACGTTAGGTGAATTTTTAATTGACTTTATTGTCATTTTTGTTGACTGGTGTGGAGAATTTTCATAGTGATTTTTCAGCTCGGTCGCTAATTAAGAGGTGATCTGTGAGTAGGTCTATCGTTTTATTTTTTATTTGTCTGATATCTTTGTCAGCTAGTGCAAATTCAAATTTTGGAACCAAAAATATTACAAAAATCATAGCTCATGATTCCGGGAATATCTTTGTCTATTTTTCAGGGGAAACAACTCATAGCGAAAACTGTGACTCTAAATCTACTTATGTGTTACCTAAAGAAAATATTTTCTTCAAAGAGATGTATTCAGGTTTGTTAGCCTCAATGCACTCTGGAGCAAAAGTCAGTGGGTGGGTGAATGGCTGTTATAACGTTTGGGGAAACACTAAAACTAAAATAACAAGATTAGACTTTATTCCACGCTCTTAAGAGGGAGGCTTTATATTGAAAGTAGTATTGTTTTTTTTAGTGTTCTTTTTCTCACCGTATGGTTTTTCTGATTGCAACGGCGTTCATTGTACTAATGTAAAAGTAACCCGCTTGGTTGTTACTGATTCTGGCATTTCTGTCGGTACATCTGGAGAAGAAAATAAATTGAATTGTGATTCTGGAAAATATAACTATTTGAAACTTGATTCGAATAGTAGAAACTACAACTCAATCTATAGTCTAATTTTGAGTGCTCACACTATAGAACACCCAATCTGGATTCGTGTTTCTGATGAGCCTACATGTAAGATTTCCTATGTTGTGTCAGACAAATGAAACAATATTATAAATCTGTATTCGACTGTTCAAAGTAGGTTCTAATGAACGTTTTATTATTGGAACTACCATTCTATACGATGTAGTCATTTACAATGATTTTTATACCCTTCTTGTCGATAGGAGGTAATACTGTTGTTTGGTTTGAATTTTAATCAATGGTAGCGATACAGAAGTTTGGCTTTCTTTGCTATCCGTACTAATTATAATTGTGGGTTTTAAAATAAAAATGAAAAAAAAAGCTATATTGTTTCTTTTGTCACTAAGTTCATTTTCTCAGGCGGCTACTACTGGACCAAGAACAATTCATGCAGTAGGTTGTCATTTACACGACAACACATGCTATGTTTCGGTTGATAAGGTAGTTGGAAGCAATGAATGTTCATCGACGTCGATACGCTGGAAGTCAAATGACGTTAATGGTAAAGAAACCTTAAGCCTATTGATGGCAGCTTCGGTTGCACAGAAAAAAGTTACATTTAATCTTGATGGTAATTGTATGGGGGTATTTCCTAAATTTAATTATATAGTAGTACATCCCAGTAATTAGATTTTTATTTTTTAACATATTAATAATTCAATGTGAAATGTATCGCCCAGCGACTATTTAATCTAATTGGTTATTGAATTTTAATAATTGGTGATATTTATCTTCCTATATTTTTTAGAACACCTTTATTGAAATCGAGGTCATATAAATGTTGGGTGGACAGGTTTCTTTTGCACAATATAAACGATTTATAATCGTCGGTGATTAGGAAGAGATTAAATATGTTATGGTTTGTGAAAACAAATGTGAATTTAGGGGGAGGAAAGTGGTGAAAATCACAATGATATTATTTTTTTTCATTATGTCATTGAGTGTGAATGCGGCTGAAAATTATCAGAGTGGAAGTATTTCAAATCTTACTGCAACAACCGCGGGTATAATGATTATGTTAGATACAGGACTACCAACCAAGTGTAATGGAAGCCCATATGGATGGATGCTAATCAAGCAAGAGTATACAGCTTTAACTTCTGTAGTTCTGGCTGGTTGGATTGCAGGGAAAAAGTCTGGAACGGTATATATATCAGGTCGCGAAAATGGAGATGGAGTGTGTCTTGTAAATCAGTGGGATCCTGAGAATTAGTATATCTATGAAACAATACCTAAGAGGACAATTAAAATGATTTATAGGATTTTAAGTTGAAAAAATATTTACTTTTAATATTAATAACGATCAACCCAACTGGAGCTTTTGCTACCGGTGCTAACCAAACAATAACTCAAATATATTATTGTGGAGAGGATTTCGCACTTCAAATGAGCGGGGGGGATTGGTATCTAGTACAAAGAAAAGTTGTAGGTGATAAAAAGTTTGATCATTTTCTTTCTATGTCCATGTTTATGATGGCTTCAAACAAGCAAACAGCTAACATTTTTCCTGGTGAACCGTTAGATAATTGGTGTGGTAACAAGGGATTTAAGCCAATTGATAAACTAAGTATGAAAAACTAAATATTTCGGTTGGAGATAAAAGTTAAAAAGAGGCTATGCTAGGCTAGCCTCTTTGGTGTTATTGCATTTTGAACATAATTATTGCGCCACTTCGTCCACCAAGTACAAGATTGACTGATACGGAATGCCACTGTGATGTGACAAACCGATCTCACAGGTTCGGCTGTTGCTGAATCCACGAGTACAGTTGCTCGGCACTTGTTCTTTGAGTGGGTGTACCGCCGCTTCATTCAGCTCTGGAGTGGTAAAACCTTTATCACCCGCCCAACCACAACATTGAATATGCTCAGGAACGATGACCTCTTCGGTACAGGCTTTAGCAAGGCTCAACATCGCGCCTTCTAAGCCCATTCGACGAGAACTACACGTCACATGCAGCATCACGGTTTCTTGCAGTGGCTCAAGTGTCAGGTGCTCAAGCAAGTATTGGTTCACAAACCCTGTCGGCTCTAATACCTCTAACGGTTTGGTGAACTGTTCAATACTACGTTTAGCACATGGGCTGGTATCCATTAAGACTGGGTATTCACCCTGACGACTAGCTTGCCATAACACTTCTTCGAGTTGTTGCGCTTTAGATTGGGCTAAATCGGTCATCCCTTTGCTGTCGTAAGGCATACCACAACATTGGTCGTCTAGCTTCTTCGGAAGAATAACCTCAAATCCGGCTTTGTTAAGCAAAGACATGGTCACTTCAGTTAGGGGACGTTGGTCGCCCGCATCACTCTGTTGTCCCATGGTGCGACTCGCACACGAAGGCAGGTAAACCACCTTCTTATGGTTGCTTGAGTTTTCTTCCGTCACTGGTGATGAGACTAGCGAGTGGCTATTGGATTGCGGCATCTCCGGCATCCAAACAGGTGTCGCGCCTTTAGTCATTGAGCGCAGGCCGTTGGTTAGCTTGCCGACGGTATTTGCGCCTAATACTTTACTCGCCACTTGGTTGGTTTTGAGGCCAGCCTTAGTTAGTTTAGTGGTGGTCGAGAAATGATCCGCTGTCCACTTAGCGATTGGCGTAAATTTCTCGTACTTGGCAATACGAAGCTTCTTAATCAAATCACCGGTGTTGATTCCGACTGGGCAACGCTCAGCACACAGGCCTGTCGCCGCGCAGGTATCAATGCCTTGGTATTCGAAGGTTTTCTCTAGTTCGCTTGCTTCTATTTCTTCACCTGCAGCACGACGACGTTGTAACTCGCGGTACAGAACAATGCGTTGGCGTGGCGATAGGGTTAAGGTACGAGACGGACAAACAGGCTCACAGAAGCCACACTCAATACAGCGGTCGACAAGGTCGTCGGCAGCAGGCATTGGCTTCAAATTCGTGATGTGTGAACTTGGATTGTCGTTAATAATAACGCCGGGGTTGAGCAACCTTTCTGGATCAAACAGCGCTTTGATCTGTTGCATCAAGGCGTAGCCATCTTTGCCCCATTCCAACTCCACATAAGGCGCCATGTTACGACCAGTACCATGCTCTGCTTTCAGAGAACCTTGGTATTTCACCGCAACTAGTTCGGCAACATCGTCCATGAAACCGCCGTAGCGATCGATTTCTGTTTGGCTGTCAAAACCTTGAGTAAACACAAAGTGCAGGTTACCTTCGAGGGCATGGCCGAAAATAATCGCTTCGCTGTAATCGTATTTGTCGAACAGCTCTTGCAGCTCTCGAATACCATTAGCAAGGTTTTCGACAGGGAAAGCCACGTCTTCAATGATAACGGTCGTACCGACTTCACGCACTGCGCCAACCGCTGGGAACATACCTTTGCGAATGCCCCACAGAGTCGCGACTGTCTTTGGATCGGAAGTGAAAGGCACTGATTCAACAATCGTATATTCCGATAACGCATCCAAAATTGATTTACATTGTAAATCTAAGTCCTGCTGGGAGCTGGCGTGTGACTCAACTAAAATCGCCGCTGCTTCTAAATCTAAGCTCGGCATAAACGCAGGCATACCCGGTTTATCCGCGACTGAACACAGTGCTCTGCCATCCATCAATTCCACCGCAGCAACTGGTGTTTTGGATAGTGTCGTCACGGCTTTACTTGCTTGCTCGATATCGGCAAACACTAGCAGCGCCGAAGCTTTGTTCGGATGTTCGATCACCGTGTTGTAGGTAATCTCAGCGATGAAGCCGAGCGTGCCTTCTGAGCCAATCATCAGGTGTTTGATGATCTCAATTGGGTCGTGGTAATCGACCAAAGCATTGAGCGCGTAGCCGGTGGTGTTTTTTAGGCGGTACTTGTGGCGGATTCTGTCGGCCAGTTCTTGGTTTGACGCTGTCTGTTGATGTAATTCGACAATGCCTTCAAACAGCGCTTTGTGTGATTGCTTGAACGCCTCAACACTGGCGTTATCAGCAGTATCAAGCAGGGTGCCATCACTCAGTACGACTTTCATGCTCTCAACGGTGCGATAAGAGTTTTGCGCAGTACCACAGCACATGCCACTGGCGTTATTCGCTGCAATACCACCGATTTTACAAGTATTGATAGAGGCTGGATCTGGGCCGATTTTACGTTGGAAAGGGGCAAGGTATTTGTTGGCATCAGCACCAATCACACCCGGTTGAAGGATGATCTGATTGCCGTTGTCGACAATTTCATGGCCACGCCAGTCGTCGGTCAGTGTGATGAGTACCGAGTCTGAAACCGCTTGTCCTGAAAGGCTAGTGCCTGCGGCGCGAAAGGTAAAATGAATACCGAGTTCGCGACAGCTTTGAATGGTGAATATCACTTCGTCTAAGTTCTTGAGCCTTAGAACCATTTTCGGCACCAAGCGATAAAAACTCGCATCGGTGCCGTAAGCCAATCGCTTTGCCTCTTGCGTGACAATGCGTTCCGTTTCTATTTTTTGAGCCAGTATCGCCTCAAGCTGCTGATAAGCTTTAACGTCAATTACTCGCTCATGGGATGTGTTTGTCTCCATCTTTGCTTCCTTGTGCTTCTTATTTGGCACTGATTTGTTTTTATATTATTTTCCAGTGCTTAAACGGTGTCACAACGGCAGTGGAATTGCTGTGACACCGATTGAACTTCAGTCTAAGTAGACCAAAGCATGAGTCCGAATTCGAACCTAAATCGTTGAGGCTTAATCTAGCCCCACCAAAGATTCACGAGTTAAGTCTTTGATTGTCTTTGCGCCTGTTAATGTCATCGCAACACGCATCTCTTTGTCGTACAGGTCGAGTAGGTTTTCAACACCTGCTTGTCCTTGTGCAGCTAATGCGTAAACGAAAGAACGGCCAAGCAAAGTGCAATCTGCGCCCAGTGCCATCATTCGAACCACATCCAAGCCAGTACGAATGCCAGAGTCGACCAGAATCTTAGTGTCGCCTTTTACTGCGTCTGCAATTGCGGGTAGTGCTTTAGCACTTGATAACACACCATCAAGCTGGCGGCCGCCGTGGTTTGAAACCACAATGCCGTCTGCGCCAAATCTCACGGCGTCTTTCGCATCTTCTTCATCAAGAATGCCTTTGATGACCATCGGGCCGTCCCAGAAATCACGGATCCACTCTAGGTCTTTCCAAGAAATTGATGGGTCGAAGTTATCACCTAACCAACCGATGTAGTCTTCCAGTTTGGTAGGAGAACCACGATAAGTTGAGATGTTTCCTAAGTCGTGTGGTTTACCCAGCAAACCAACATCCACCGCCCAACTAGGATGACGCATAGATTGGAATACACGACGAACAGCGGCGTTTGGACCACTCATTCCGGAATGCATGTCACGGTAGCGCGCGCCGGGTACCGGCATATCAACCGTGAAGACTAAGGTGGTCACGCCCGCTGCTTTTGCACGTTCAAGAACGTTCTTCATGAAGCCGCGATCTTTTAGCACGTAAAGTTGGAACCACATTGGGCGTTCAATTTTAGGTGCGACTTCTTCAATCGGGCATACCGATACGGTCGACATGGTAAAAGGGATGCCTTTATTGTCTGCGGCTTTAGCAGCTTGTACTTCGCCACGTCGTGCGTACATGCCTGTTAGACCAACGGGTGCTAAGGCAATCGGCATCGCTAGTTTTTCGCCAAACAGCTCAGTTTCCAAATTCAGATCTGACATGTCATTGAGGACACGCTGCTTGAGCGCGATCTCTGCAAGATCGGCTGTGTTGCGGCGTAGGGTATGTTCACCGTAAGAACCGCCGTCAATGTAGTGGAAAAGAAACGGTGGTAATTTCGCTTTTGCTGCGGCGCGGTAATCAGTCGATGCGGATATGATCATAATTTCAGTCCTAAATTCTTGGGATGTTGCCCTTCTATGAGAGCTTGGCTTGGGCTGCTTTAATTCTTGAAAAAGTAAGCGTTGGTTGTTTCTTAAACAGTGAAACAGTGAAACAGATAAGCAATAAAATGGCGTTAATACCCGAGGGTGTTGATGTGTTTTAGTATCCATTCCGAAACTCATCAACTGTCTTATTAGACGGTGTTGCAGTCGGGGAATTGAGTATTAACGCCAAGTGCTTTTGTAACGACTTATGGTTTACATAAGTGCGTCTGTCATTTTGAAGCCGTAGATAACCACTAGGCCGATGATTCCTGTCATCACCAAGTAGTAGAACGTTGGGATGATTGTCTTACGTAGGGTTGCGCCTTCGCGTCCTAGTAAGCCCACGGTTGCTGAAGCGGCTACCACGTTGTGAATCGCAATCATGTTACCTGCTGCTGCACCAACGGCTTGAAGAGCAACAACCACCGCACTAGAGATAGTCAGAGTTTGCGCTACTTCGAATTGGAACTGGCTGAACATCATGTTTGAAACCGTGTTCGAACCTGCAATGAAGGCACCTAGCGCACCCACCGTGGCACTCAATGCTGGGAATGCGCCGCCAACGAGGTCTGCTGCAAAGTTTGCCGTCGTTACTGGCATACTTGCCAAATCTGCACCGTTTACACCAGAGTTAATGAAGATACGTACCATTGGGATGGTGAACACCAACACAAAGCCTGCACCAATCAGTGTCTTGCTCGACTCACCAAAGGCTTTAGCCAGTGGAGCTGCGCTGCGAGATTGCATCAGAACCGCAACCAGCGCGACGAAGACTAAGATGCCGCCCGGTAGGTACAGAGGTTGAATCGCTGTGCTGACGCCTGTCTCACCAAGGATGTTGCTGAATGAAAGGCTAACGCTCTTGAGTAGGCCTTTGAACTCAGGACTCACACGGCTAGCAACCAGAGTTACAGCTAGCAGCACGTAAGGTGCCCATGCCATCGCCATGCTCATCTTCTTATGATTGTGGTTGTTGTCGTCAAGGTCGATTTTCAGCGAACCTAGCCATTCTGCTGGCCACTTGTCTTCGCTTTCAAAATCCCATTTTGATTTAGGAACTAGGAAGCCACGTTTTGCCGCAGTAACCACAATCGCTAAGCCAACTAGACCACCAATCAGTGATGGGAATTCAGCACCTAGGAAGACACCCGTTAGTGCGTAAGGAATAGTGAAAGCCGCACCTGCGAACAGTGCGAACGGTAGGATATCTAAACCTTCAGTCCAGCTTTTGTTCTTACCGAAGAAACGAGTCAGCATCATTGCCATCAGCACAGGCATCATTACACCGACAGAAGCGTGAATCAGCGCGACACTTGACGTGATTTGTTGTAGGTAAGCATCCCAAGTAGAGCCGTGAGCAATCAAGCTTTCACCGATGTTGTGTGTATCCAAGCCTTTGTTCACACCTACGATAATTGGAGTGCCAACCGCGCCGAATGATACTGGCGTAGATTGGATCATCATGCCCATCAATACCGCAGCAAGCGCAGGGAAGCCGATAGCAACCAGTAGCGGTGCGGCAATAGCTGCAGGTGTGCCGAAGCCAGATGCGCCCTCAATGAATGAACCAAAACACCAAGCAATGATGATTGCCTGAACGCGACGGTCAGCGGATATGTCCGTGAAGCCGTTGCGGATAGTGGTGATAGCTCCGGTGTGTTTCAAAGTGTTTAATAAGAAGATAGCGCCGAACACAATCCAGAGAACCGACACGGTTATGCCGAAACCTTGGAATACAGAAGCCAACACGCGAGTGCTAGACATATCCCAAGCAAATAGGGCAATAGCAACGGTTAGTGCAAATGCCACTGGCATCGCTTTTTTCGCTGGCCAGTTCAGGCCAACCAATAGAATCGCTGCAACAACTATTGGCGAAAAGGCCAATAAAGCTAGTAGAGTTTCACTCATGGGTACTTCCTCGTACTGTTTTCAAACGTTCATGTTTGAAGTAAAGATCACGTTATGGTTTGTCGTCATTTGAATCGCTTTGGCCTCTAAACGGGAACCTTGTTTGGGCGACTCTTGTAATTGGAATGACTGTTTTTGTAATTGTTTTGTTAATTTGGCGTGAATTTACCCCTTTATTTTTTATTGATATAGGGAAATAATGAAAATAATTAATTCCAAAATTGGCATAATCAAATGCGAGCAGACGATTTGATCCTGTTTTCACAGGTAGTTGAACTGGGTAGTTTTAGTAAGGTGGCAGAACAAAATAACCTTACAAATTCGGTAGTTAGTAAGAGAATTGCACGCCTAGAGGAAGAAATTGGCGTGCAATTATTATATCGAACTACGCGTAAATTGACCCTGACCGAGGCAGGTAAGGCAATGTTACATAGCGCCAAAAATGTGAAGCAGGCGGCGCAAGAGGCTATGGACGCAGTTTCAGGCTTTGGTGAAAATGTCAGTGGTCATATCAAAATGTCAGTGCCTACTATCTCCGGAGATTTGATACTCGCAGACGCTGTTGCCGAGTTTTGTAATATGCACCCAGGTTTAACGGTCGATATGTCTCTGAACAATCGCTTTGTCGACTTGGTAGAGGATGGTCTCGACTTGGTGATTAGAACTGGATACCTGGAAGATTCCAGCCTAATTGCTCGTCATATATTGGATTCACAATGGGTGGTGTGTGCATCGCCATCTTATATTGCTAAAAACGGCAAGCCAATGCTGCCTAAAGACTTGGTGCAGCACAATTGCTTGCAATACGCCTATCAAACAACAGGCGCTAGCGAGTGGCAGTTTCTGCACAGTAAAGATGGCTGTACCGACAACGATAAATACATTGTGCGTGTCTCAGGCTCTTTCTCGACTGACAACGCGACGGCATTAAGAAAAGCGGCGCTGGGTGGACATGGCGTTGCTTACGTGCCGCGCTGTCTGGTTTATCACGATATTCGCAACGGTCAGCTGGTGGATATTTTCCCTGATTTGGTCGGGAAAAAGTTGGGCATTTATGCGGTGTACCCTTTTACTCGCCAGCCACCAAACAAAATTAAGCTACTGATCGAACACATCAGAGCGCGTTACCTGACGATTTCACATTATTTTTAATGTTATGAGTTTTCGCCATGTTTTGATGAGTCGAGTCATAGCGTTACAGCATATAAAAGAAGGATCATGATAACTGCGGGGGATGCCGCAGAGTAAAGCTGTCGATCTCACTGCTAATATCTATGCATTTACTCTATTCAATATGGGAATAGAGTCCCTAGATTCACTTTAGCGAATACTTGATTTTAGATAACTGGGTATTTGACTAAGACCAAAAAACCTCAAAATCTGCCTTAGATTTTGAGGTTTTTCATATATATGAAAACCAATCAAAACTGCATCATGTTTCCCTCACTTTTACACTCTGTTTTCCGTGATAGACCCCGCCATTATTGATGAAATGAAAGCGATTTCAAGCTGCTGTTTTACGCATTATTCAATCTAACTCACTGATATTTAATTAATACTTTTGGCTGTGAACTTTCTAAAAGTTTCATGGGTTTTAAGCTGATTTATCAGTGTGAACAGCGACTAACTTTTCAACGCTTTCATTGCTTAATATTTCCCTGTTCGATGAAAACTCAAAAAAATAATAGGGAATTACAATGCAAAAATTTAAGCTTTTGCCAATAACAGTCGCAGTGGCGGCTTCGCTTGCTTCACTCTCTTCTTTCGCTGCAGAGACGGATCTTGCTGCTTTGGAACAACGAATCCAAGAGTTGGAGTCTCAGGTTGGAGATATCAAGTACACTGATGACCAACAACAAGCGGTTCTAACTTCAGACACGAATGTACCAGACGGTATCGTCTTCTCTGGTTATGCTCGTTACGGCGCTCACTATAAAAGCGGTGATGAGCGTTATGTAGACATCGGTACAACAGGTCGCTCAGTTGGTCGTTTAGG
This sequence comes from Vibrio sp. 10N.286.48.B8, assembly GCF_003050085.1. Lineage (NCBI taxonomy): Bacteria > Pseudomonadati > Pseudomonadota > Gammaproteobacteria > Vibrionales > Vibrionaceae > Vibrio > Vibrio sp. 10N.286.48.B8. The sequence goes on from NZ_PIGD01000004.1 coordinate 133,154, forward strand.
TAATGAAGCCAATGGTGGTGAAGTTCAGTTAGCTAAACTTTTCCAAGCTGACAATGGCGCTATCTGGGACGTCGTATTCATGGCTGACCACTGGGAAGCAGACGCGTGGGCTGAAGACGGCGGTCTAAGCATGAAAAAAATGTACGCTGGTGTAACCAACGTCTTTGAAAGCCAGCCAGAACTTTACATGTGGGCTGGTCGCGACTTCCATCAACGTCCGCAACAAGGTTTGAACGATTACTTCTGGATGACACATGATGGTCAAGGTGCTGGTTTTAACAACTTAGACTTCGGTGGCGCCAAGCTAGACATGGGCTTTGTTGGTCAAGTGAAAGGTGGCCTAGTAAATGACAATGGTCGATACGCAGTGACCGCGAAGCTACACAGTATTGATGCTGGCATAGGTAATCTGGATTTTTACGCGAACTACGGTTTTGCATCGAGCGAAGCGGATACGTCTACGACGACTGAGTATGTATACGATCCAGTAACAGATTCAATGCAGCCTGTCGTGACTGCAGGTCAAAAAGTCAGTGATGAAACGGCATACTTAGTAGGTGCAACATTGGGCTTGGGTGAGTCTAACAAATTGGTTGTTAAGTACGGTGACGGTGCAGACTCATCTGTATTTGAACTGAAAGGTGATTACCAAACTTTGTACGCAAGTGTTGAAGGTAGCTACGCAGCGACAGACAACTTCATCATTGATTACTTAGTGTCGTACAAAGACAATTCTGGCTCAGATCTAGACCGTGAGAACACAGAATACGCGGGTATCGTTCGTCCACAGTACCAATGGGATGATGTTCACTCTACATGGTTAGAAGCTGGCTACGGCATGGTTGATTACGATGACGATGGTGAAGAGAACGCGTGGAAAGTAACGCTGTCTCAAAACGTTTCTCTAGGTGGTTTACCTTGGAGCCGTCCAATGCTTCGCTTCTACACAACGGTGGGTGATGTAGAAACGAAAGGTAACACAGTGAAGACAACGAATGTTGATACATTGTCGTTCGGCGCAATGTTTGAAGCCTGGTGGTAATCACCGATATAGAAAGCGCAGCTCTTTGAATTCGGCATATTTTCAAGGAGCGATACTTTCGAATATCCAAGCTTGTTAAGGGCATACGTTGAAATACCTATGCTTTTAACGAGCAAGTAATACTGTCCATTTTAGCCCTAAAGGCAGATTGATTAGGGCATGTTATATAACTCCATTCTTGGGCACATTCTTTGTGCCCTTTTTTTCGCCACTAAATCAAGGATTCACCATGAGACTTTCTTCCATCGTGTCTCGAGTTTATTTAGGTTTCTCTGTACTGATCGTGATTATGCATGGTTAAGCATCAGTAGCAATAAAGACATAACGACTCGAATCGAAAACATCACCCAATCGCGCTGATAGAAAAACTGAGTTTAGACGTGCTTGTTTGATCTGAAGAACAAGTAACCGATAGGCGTCCTGGTAGTATTAACAATAATCCCATGAAACAGTTTCATGGCGTAAAGGTAATCTGTAAGCGCTTTCATGATTTCCAGAACTGACCTTTTTACCTCCAAGTTTAGTGTGATGTTACTCACGCCTACTGAGACTTAATTCCTTAATAATCGTTTTGTAAGCGGTTACAAGCTAATGAAGTATCGAGGTTCGAGTGGCGACAATTAAACACGTATCAGAACATGCAGGTGTGTCTCAAGCGACAGTGTCTAGAGTGATCAACGGCACCAGTAGAGTGAGTCATGACAAGAAATTAAAGGTTGAAAAAGCGATCAAGGAGTTGGGTTATCGCCCGAATTCTATCGCTCAAGCCTTAGCTTCAAGTCGTACCGGTAGTGTTGGCGTTGTTGTTCCAGAACTTGGTGGCTCTTTCTATTCAGGCATCTTGCATAGCATAGAAGAAAACCTACGCCGCTTTGGTTACCACGCTGTTGTTGCGGCGGGCTCGAACACCGAACAAGGGCAGCGCGAGTCGGTGGAGTTTCTGTTGGGGCGTCGTGTTGATGCTTTGATTCTTCATACTCAACTGCTCAGTGATGACTATTTAATTGAATTGGAAGAACAGGGGACTCCTGTGGTTTTAATTAACCGCTTCATCCCAGAAATGGCGATGAGTTGCATTGATATTGATAACGAAGTCGGGGGGCTACTCGCTACTCAATACCTTTTGCAAAAGGGACATACAGATATCGCGTGTATTACCGGGCCTTTAGATAAAGCAGACGCTAGGGGGCGTTTACAGGGGTATCGAAAGGCCTTGGAAGAAGCGGGTGTGCCTTACGATGAAGCTTTAGTCTCGGAAGCGGGCTTTACTGAAGAGACTGGCATCAGTGCTATGAAGAAGCTAATCAACCGTAAGTGTAAGTTTACGGCGGTGTTTGCTTCTAATGATCACATGGCATTTGGCGCCTTCGAAGTTCTGCATCAAGAGGGATTGTCTGTTCCGAAAGATGTTTCTCTTGTTGGCTTCGATAACACTATCTTCGCGCGCTATCTGACCCCTAGTTTGACCACCATTAATTTCCCTATTGAAGAGATGAGCATTGAAGCAGTGCAGCTCACTCTGCAAAAGCTAAAAAAAATCAAACATGACGTGAACTTTAAATTGCTGCCGACGTTGGTCACTAGAAACTCGGTATCGGATTTACTCGTTACCCTATAAAAACATTAAGGATAGAACATGAAATTTAAGACCTTAGCGCTCTCATGCGCGGTTGCTTTAGGATTAGGTACAACGGCTGTTAATGCGGCTGACAAAGAGATTCGTTTCGATGGCTTCCCTGATTTCGATAGCAGCCTGAAGGTATTACTGCCTGATTTCGAAAAGAAAACAGGGATTAAAGTTGATTACCTTATGAACAACCACGGTGACCACCACACAAAACTAACCACTAACCTAGCAACTGGCTCAGGTGCGGGTGACGTGATTGTTGTGGACGTAGAGAAAATCGGCCCATTCGTTGGTTCTGGCGGCCTAGTTAACCTGTCTGAAAACTATGGTGCAGATAAATACGAAGAACGATTCGCTCCATACGCATGGGCGCAAGGCAAAGGCGCTGACGGCGACATGTACGGCATCCCTGTCGATCTTGGTCCAGGTGTTATGTACTACCGCACCGACGTGTTTGAAAAAGCAGGCATCAATGTAGAAGACGCAATCAAAGATTGGGATTCATACATCGCTGCGGGTGAAAAACTGAAAGAGCAAAACGTACAACTTATCGCTTCAGCAGCCGACGTGGCACAAGCGATCATCTTCACAACAGTTCCTGAAGGTGAAGGTCTTTACTTCGATAAAGATGGCAACCCAGTGGTGACATCTGAGCGTTTTGTTCACGCTTTTGAAGTGGCAAAAGAGATTCGCGACAAAGGCTTAGATGGCCGCATTCTGGCTTGGTCTAACGAATGGTACGAAGGCTTCCGCAACGGCACATTTGCAACTCAACTTTCTGGCGCTTGGCTACTTGGTCACCTAAACAACTGGATTGCACCTGAAACCAAAGGTAAGTGGGCAGTAGAGAACCTTCCTGATGGCATCTACGGCAGCTGGGGTGGTTCATTCCTATCTATCCCAACTCAGTCAGACAACCCAGATGAAGCTTGGGCACTTATTGAATACATGACGACTGACCGTGAAGTTCAACTTAAGCACTTCGAAACGATTGCGGCTTTCCCTGCGAACGTAACGACGTATGACGATGAGTTGTTCCAAGAAGAGATGGAGTTCCTAGGTGGGCAGAAAGCGCGCCTTCTATTTGCTGAAGTGGCACAAAACATCAAACCAGTATCTCCAGCTCAAGGCGACCACGTAGCACGTTCTATAATTTTAGAGAACGCATTGATGGAAGTGCTTGATGAAGGTAAGGACATCGAGACTGCATTGAAAGAGGCAGAGCGCCTAATCAAGCGTCGTACGCGTAATCTTTAATTTGTTTTTATTTTGAGTAAGTGAGGAAGCGTGGATAACGCGCTTCCTTTTTTAAGAGGTCGTTACTATGAATCATACAGCGAGCACAACGATAGAACCTGCGGACAAAAGCCTTTTTTCTCGTCTGAATTTGAAAGCGCTTACACCGTATGGATTCCTTCTGCCGTTTCTGATCATTTTTTCTGTATTTGGGATCTTCCCGCTGTTGTTCTCTGTTTACCTGTCGTTCCACGAATGGAACCCAGTACAGGGCATGGACGCAATGCAGTTCGTTGGTTTTGAGAACTATCACATTGCATTGACTGACCCGTGGTTATGGCGTTCATTAAAGAACACATTGTGGCTAGCAATCACATCGGGTGTGGCTCAGCACTTAGTCGCAATTCCAGTGGCTTACATGTTGGTTTCAATGGGTGACCGTATGCGTCACTGGTTAACATCGGCGTATTTTCTACCGTTCATCACATCAACGGTCGCAGCGTCACTGATTTTCTTCAACATGTATTCTCCTAACTCAGGAATCATTAACCAAACGCTAATGGCACTGGCCGATAGCACGCTGTTTGGTTGGGCATTTGCTTGGGTTAACGATTTCCAACCAATCCGCTGGTTAGACGATGCCACTATGGTGAAGCCGTCTATCGCGATCATGGTTTTCTGGAAATACACCGGTTTTAACATCGTCCTTTACACCACAGGTTTAATGACGATTCCTAAAGATATTTTAGAAGCTGCTCGTATGGATGGTGCCAACGCCTTTCGCCGCTTCTGGAATATTTCACTACCAATGATTCGTCCATTTATCTTCTTTGCTATCACGATGACCATCATCGGTAACCTGCAAATGTTTGAAGAACCGTTCGTTCTAACGCGTGGTACAGGTGGTACGGGTCAATCAGGTCTAACTATCTCTATGTACCTCTACAAAGTGGGTTGGGAATGGTTAGAAATGGGCACAGCGTCAGCGATTTCATGGCTCCTGTTTGCACTCATCGCAACGTGTACCTTGGTTCAATTTTTATTCTTCGGTAAGAAAGGCTTAGGGGAACATTAAGATGTCGACATCAATTAAGACAAATACCTCACCACTAAGTGGCCTAATGCCAAGTGAACGCACCATGTACATCATGACTAAGATCTTGATGGTTATGCTCGGCATATTACTGATTGTTTCCGCAATCATTACGGTGTTCCCGTTTGTGTGGTCAGCACTGCTTTCAACACGTGACCGTTCGGAGATCTTCGGTTCAGGCATCAGCTTTGCGATTGGCGATAGCCTAATGGTGAACTACGCAAAACTGCTGGAAATCATGCCGTTTTGGAAAGCGATGTTTAACTCGATTTACGTGGCTTTCTTAGGCACCACCATCTCACTGCTGTTCTGTAGCATGGGTGGCTACGCGTTTGCTGTGTTTAAGTTCCGCGGTAAGAACGTGTTGTTCGGTATGCTGGTTGGCTCAATGGCGATTCCGCCTGTGCTTAGCTTGATCCCTTACTTCATGATCGTGAAATTCTTAGGCTTGCTAGATAACCACATGGCTGTATGGCTACCGTTCACAACCACGCCATTTGGTATCTTCTTGATGCGTCAGCACGTGATTGCATCGATTCCTAAAGAGCTATTAGAAGCGGCGAAACTAGATGGCGCAGGCGAGTTCAGAACGTACTGGAGCGTGGTACTGCCACTAATGAAGCCAGCACTTGCAACATTGGCTATCGTGCAGTTCGTCTTCTTCTGGAACATGTTTATGCAACCTCTTGTGGTGCTAAATAACCCAGACAATTATGTGATTACACAGGCGCTACGAAGCGTTCAAGGTATTCCGAATACGCCATGGGGTGCGGTAATGCTAGGCACCACAATTTCAATTTTACCACTCGTAATTACATACCTGTTCGCATCGAAACAGATGATCAGTGGTTTAACGTCCGGCGCAGTTAAAGGTTAGGTTTAAGGGTTATAACAATGAATAAATTTCAACTTCCAAGTGATTCAAAGTTACGCAGTAAGGAATTTGTATTCGGTGTCGCGACATCTTCATACCAAATTGAAGGCGGCGTTGAAGAGGGCGGTCGTACACCGTCTATCTGGGACACGTTTTGTAAGACGCCAGGTAAGGTAGATAACGGCGACAATGGTGATGTGGCATGTGATCACTACCACCTATGGAAGCAAGACATCGAGATGATTCAAGGCTTAGGCGTTGATGCTTACCGCCTATCAATTGCATGGCCACGTATTCTGCCGCAAGACGGTGAGGTGAATCAGCAAGGCCTAGAGTTTTATGAGCAGATCATCGATGAGTGTCATGCTCGTGGCATGAAGGTGTATGTGACTTTGTATCACTGGGATCTGCCACAATACCTTGAAGACAAAGGCGGTTGGCTAAACCGTGAAACGTCTTACAAATTTGCGGAATACGCAGAAGTCGTGAGTAACTACTTTGGCGACAAGATTGATGTTTACACAACATTGAACGAACCGTTTGTGTCTGCATTCCTTGGTTACCGTTGGGGCGAACACGCGCCAGGCATCAAGGGTGAGAAAGAGGGCTACTTAGCATCTCACCACCTAATGTTGGCACACGGTTTGGCGATGCCGATTCTTCGTAAGAATGCGCCTCATGCTAAGCATGGCGTGGTATTTAACGCGACTCCGGCTTACCCATTAACACCACAAGATCAAGGCGCAGCAGATTACTGCGAAGCGGAGAACTACCACTGGTTTATCGACCCAGTATTGAAGGGTGAATATCCGCAGTTAGTGGTTGAGCGTCAAGCGATGAACATGCCAATGATCCTTGAAGGTGATTTAGACATCATCAGCGCACCAGTCGACTACATTGGTATCAACTACTACACACGCAATGTCGCTCGCTTTAACGAGAATGGTGACATTGAATCAGTCAAGCAAACCGATGCTGAACACACTTACATCGGTTGGGAGATCAACCCACAAGGCCTAACTGATTTATTGGTAAGACTGGATGCTCGCTACGAAAATATGCCGCCTATCTACATTACGGAGAACGGTGCTGCAGGTAACGACGAGCGCGTTAATGGACAAGTGATGGATGAGCAACGTGTTCGCTACTTCCAAGGTCATATCGAAGCGGTTCACAACGCAGTTGAAGCCGGTGTGAAAGTGGATGGTTACTTCGCTTGGAGTCTGATGGATAACTTTGAGTGGGCATTCGGTTACTGCCAGCGTTTTGGCATTGTCCATGTTGATTACACCACCCAAGAAAGAACACTGAAACAGAGCGCAATTGCGTATCGAAATATGCTTCTAGAGCGCGCTGAGGAGAACAGATAATGGCTAAAGTAGAATTTAAGAACATCAAAAAATCATTCGGTGATGTTGAAGTCGTCAAAGAGTTTGATTTTACGGTTGAAGACGGCGAGTTCGTGGTTTTCCTTGGCCCATCTGGCTGTGGTAAATCGACCACGTTACGTATGCTTGCCGGACTTGAAAGCATCAGCTCTGGTGACATCGTGGTTGGTGGCAAAGTGATGAACAAAGTCGATGCTAAAGACCGTGACTTAGCGATGGTATTCCAAAGCTACGCGCTGTACCCACATATGACGGTTTACGAGAACATCGCCTTCGCACTAAAACTGAAAGGCATGCCGAAAGCGGAAATCGACGTAGAGGTACTAAAAGCCGCGAAAATGCTAGAGCTTGACCCACTACTGAATCGTAAACCAAAAGAGCTTTCTGGTGGTCAACGTCAGCGTGTGGCAATGGGCCGTGCGATGGTTCGTACGCCGAAAGTGTTCTTGTTTGATGAGCCGCTATCTAACCTAGATGCAAAACTTCGTGGCGTGATGCGTGAAGAGATTAAACACCTACACCGCGAGCTTAAAACTACCACGATCTACGTAACTCACGATCAAATCGAAGCGATGACATTGGCGGATCGCATCGTGATCCTGAAAGACGGTTATGTTGCTCAAGTAGGTACGCCAACCGAGGTGTTCCAGCGCCCAGCTAACAAGTTTGTCGCACAATTCATTGGTAACCCGTCAATGAACATGTTGGAAGCAAAGCTGATTGAAAAAGAAGGCGAGTACTTCGTTGAACTTGGCGATGTTCATATCCCACTGCCAGAGCGCTTTAAGTCTCTAGCATCTAAAAACCTAGCGCTTCATTTTGGTGTTCGTCCAACAGACATCCATCTACGTGCTGAGCAAGTTGACCACGACCGTGTGCTGCCATTCCCTGTGAAAATCAAAGACAAGGAACTGCTAGGCGCGAGCATTCTTCTGAAAACAGAAATCGGCGGTCAACCGCTGATGGTTGAGACCCAAGCTGCTGAAGTGGATGTGAAAGAGCTGACGCTTTACTTGGATCTGGATGCTTTCCACCTATTCGATGCACTGAGTGAGAATTCGCTAGCGAGCTAGTCAATTACGAGCTAGCCAGTCAATTTAAGTCAGCTAACGAGCTGATACCAACCTACTTACGACAAATTGTTTTGGCTTCTCCTGATTTGGGAGGGGCTAGGGATAGTGATGATGAAATTCGGATATTTTGACGATAAAAACAAAGAATACGTAGCAACCACGCCATGTACACCGATTAAATGGTGTAACTATGTTGGCACATTAGATTTTGGTGGCATTGTCGATAGCAATGGCGGTGTGTTGTTGTGTAAGGGCGACCCGGCACTGAACCGTATCACCAAGTACATTGCACAACTGCCAAACTCAGATTTCAAAGGTTCGACCATGTACCTCAAGGTGCGTGACGAAGCGGGTAATGTAGAGGTGTTCTCACCCTTCTACACTCCGACTCTGAAGCCGCTAGATAAGTTTGAAAACCATACAGGCCTGTCTTACACCACCATCATTGCAGAAGCGTTTGGTGTGCGTTGTGAAGCGACCTTCTTCGTACCAAAAGCAGACCAAGTATTGCTGCAAGACATCAAAGTCACCAACATTTCAGACAAAGCGCTGCACGTTGATGTGGTACCGGTGTATGAATTCACGCACTTCGATGCGCTTAAGCAGCTATTGAATGCGGATTGGGTTCCACAAACCATGACACTGAAAGCACACCAGCAAGAATCGGGTCATACCGTGCTTGAGCAGTATGCCTTCATGAAGCGCGACTACGCGGTGAACTTGATGACTGCTGATCGTCCTGCGACATCATTTGATGGTGACCGCCAATCATTCCTAGGTCAGTTTGGCTACGGTACATGGGCGGCGCCGCAAGCGTTAGAAAACGACGAGCTTGGCAACACTGAATGTCTGCGTGGCGATAACATTGGTGCACTAAATCTGCGTCTGGGTTGGTTATCTCCAGAGCAGACAGAGCGTACGGTTGTACAAATTGCACAAGAAGAGGGCCTAGAATCTGCATTGCCTCTATTGGCCAAATACCGTGACCATCAAGTGGTCGATTCGGCGTTCGCTGAACTGGTTGAACACTGGGATAGTTACCTACAAGCGGTTCAGGTTGAAACGCCAGACCCGGCAATGAACTCGATGCTTAACGTACACAACCCACGTCAATGCCACACAACCAAAAACTGGTCTCGTTACCTGTCTCTGTATCAGCTTGGCTATGGCGCTCGTGGTATTGGTTTCCGTGACTCTTCGCAAGACACATTGGGTGTGATTACTCATATGCCAGAAGAGGCGCGCGAGTTTATCGAGCGTCTGTTGTCTGTTCAGAACACCAACGGTTCTGCGATGCATCAGTTCTTCCCATCAACGATGGAAGCGAACGCGGGTGACTCGCGTGAAGAAGAAGATCGCCCGGATTACTACGGTGATGATCACCTGTGGATCATCTACGCGGTGACGCAATATGTGAAAGAAACGGGCAATGCAGACTTCTTGAATAAAGAGATCCCGTTCTATCAAAAAGACAAAGCGGGCAACCCAATCGAAACGGGAACAGTTTGGAACCACCTGTGCCGCGCGATTGAATTTACCTACACCAATACTGGTGAGCACGGTCTACCGCTGCTAGGTTTTGCTGACTGGAACGACACGGTGAACCTGCCAACCGGTGCTGAGTCGATGATGGTCGCCAACATGTACGGCAAAGCCCTGCTCGATATGCTGGACCTTTGTGAGCTGCGTGGCGAAGCGCAACTGACGGCTAAGTTTAAAGATCAGTACCAACAGATGCAGAGTACGGTGAATGAGTGCGGTTGGGATGGCGAGTGGTTTGTGCGTTACTTTGATGAGCAAGGTTTGCCAATCGGTTCTCATAAAAATGAGCAAGGGCAGATCTACACTAACGGTCAAAGCTGGCCTGTAATTTCTGGTTTCGCGACTCAAGAACGTGCAACGCAAGCGCTAGATTCGGTTTACAACAAACTGAACACCACCAATGGCATCAAACTTTCAACACCGGGTTACAACGGCTTTAATCCACAGCTAGGTGGCGTATCAACATACCCACCGGGTGCGAAAGAGAACGGCGGTATCTTCCTGCATTCAAACCCATGGGTGATGATCGCAGAAGCGAAAATGGGCAACGGCGAGCGTGCTTATGAGTACTACCGTCAAATTAATCCGGCTTCGAAGAACGACGATATTGATACCTTCGAGTCAGAGCCATACTGCTACCCACAAAACATCTTGGGTGACGAACATAAACAGTTCGGCTTAGGTCGTAATGCATGGCTGTCTGGTACTTCATCTTGGACATACGTTGCAGGTACGCAGTGGATTCTGGGTGTTCGTCCTGAAGTGGATGGTTTGCTGGTGGACCCTTGTATTCCGGCTGAGTGGCCTGAATTCAAAGTCCGTCGTCAGTTCCGTGGCGCAACATATATCATCCATGTCTCGAACCCGAACAATGTGTGTAAAGGTGTGGTTGAAATGAAGGTCAATGGTGACCTGATTTCAGGCAACAAAGCACCGGTATTTACATCGGGTGAGCACATGGTAGAAGTGGTATTAGGCTAACAAAGAGAAGGGCGCTTTATGCGCCCTTTATTGCTTTTTGGTTTCTCTTTAGTGTTGTTTTATTTTGGTTGATAGCTGGCCTGGCATTGCCAATTGAAGGTTTGAGACTGGTTCGGGCTAAGCGTCAGTAAGCCAATTTGGTTATTGAATGCATCTGCAGGGCAAGTCATTGGCTCTATTGCAATGCTTTGCTCGCTAGCCGGCGTGTACAGCTGAACGAATGGGTAGCTTGCATCTTGTTGATAGTGAATCGCAGCTGATGAATCTGAGCGCGTCAAAGTCAGTTGGTTGGTTGTCTTCGAATCAAATTCAAAGCAGTGATTTAGGCTTTGATTCGTCAGGGAGTCACCTAAAGACAAACGGTCAAAAACCTGTTTTTCACCATTAGGTAGGTCGTTCACGTGTATGACTTCGGAGCACTGCGACATGGACAGCGCACATTGTGTCAGATCCGTACCCAGTGAAAAGTAAGGGTGCCAAGCATCACCGAATGGGAAGGCAGAATCACCAAGATTAGAAGCGGTTGTTGAGCAAGAGAGCTTGCCTGTTATGTCGATAGTGAAGGTGACTTCAAGGTTAAAAGCAAATGGGAAAGCAGGGTGCAAAGAAGACGTTTGATACTGCATTGTCACACTGGCTAACTCTTCGTTGGCTACGCTGTTTGTGATTGAAAAAGGTTGGTTATAGAGCAGGCCATGTACGGCGTGATCAGACCAAGGAAAGTTGGCCGGGAGTTGATGGTTTTGGTTATCGAAACTGTAACGACCTAAGTTTAAACGGTTTGGAAAAGGGAATAATTTAGCACTGCGGGAAAAGAACGGATGTTGGTTGATCAGTTCATCATAATTCTGATAACCACAAATAAAAGAGAACGGACTGTTATTTACGATATATTTATTAATAATAGCACCAAATTCATTGATTATTTGAAGTTCTATACCATGTTGGTGGTTTATTAATGTGACAGAGTCAATACTTCCAAATTTTTCATTTATAATTTTAAACATGTTGATGTCTCCATTTTTGAAAGATATTAACAAGAAGAAAAAAATATTCAATGGCGGTTTTAAAATGAATAATAAAATTCCATATACAAGCTATTCAGGAAATTCAAAACACCTTTGCAAAAAAGGTGATGCAGTTGAATTTATTCAACCTTGGTACACGCCAATTTCTACCACACCAGAAAATACCGGCATGGCAGTGGGTGGTATTGGTAATACATTTACACTGACGCCAAATGGCAACACGCCAAACTTTAGCTTTATCCCTGGTATATTTGTTGATTGTTCAGAGCAAGTTGTTAATTTTAATGATTTTTATGCTTCAGTGATGGATGTGCCAACCATCGACACGCTGCAAGTCATTGATGAGCAAGATCTGGGCGTTCACCTGAACTTTTACCCTGCTTTGTTCGATGGTAAGAAGATTGATAATACAGACATGTCGAATGCGATTAACCACATTCGTTCGGCATTAAAAAATGGTGGCTTCTACCAAGAGAATAAAGCTAACTTTACAAAATGGAACATTGAGTTTTCAAATAAGACTCTATTATTGATTGACTCAGATTCATCTTCAATTATTTGTCAATTATATGTAGCCTTAGATTTCTTTAATGGTTTATTAATAAATGATACAGTTAAGTTATTATCACTTACTGCTGGTGATAATAATGATATGGATAGTCTCAATGGCAGTGATATAGATAGTGTCAACGGTAAGGATATCGAATATCAAGCTTTGTATCCATTAGCTGAATATAAATATAACAGTTTTGATGACATTAAAATAAAACGTAAAGTGGTTTCTCCAATCGTTAAAAACGACAAACGCCTGTGCTCTTTACCGATGCACTGGAATCACTTCGAATTAACCAATCATTCGGCGCAAACACGCGTGGTTACGCTTGCTCAGCCGCTACAAAACTTGATTGGCTCAACTTATCGCAAAGGTCGCGATGGCATTCAAGATTCGGCGTGTACCTTGTCTCAAAATCCAATCGCCCAGCAGCATCAAGCGGTTAGCGTAAACGGCGAAAGCCACGGTTTTACGGGTGTCCAGCTCACTAGTCAGTCCCCTTATCAAAGTGATATTGAAGGTGAAGTGGTGTTTGGTGTTCAAGCGAATAACCACCTGACCGAATCTGGCAAGATATCGGTGTCAGTGAAGCCAACACTTTATACCTCTAAGGCAGCGGAGCAGACAGAGTTCGCACTGAGAACAGGCCGCACAAACGCTGAATTCCAAACAGGTATCTACACTGGGCGTGAAGCTCTGAGTGCATTGGTTGTGGTTCAGGTTGAGTTGGAGCCGGGGGAGTCTGTTGATCTGCGTTTTACACAGGTGATGGCACACAGCAAAGTCATGCTAAATGGTTGGCATTCAGAGAAGGCCTACACACAATTCTACCCGCAAGCGAAACCTGCTCTGCCGATGTTAGAAGAGGTATTGCCAGAGCTAGAAGCGATTGAGCAACGAATTGTCGAACAACAAACGGCTTTCCTAGATCAAGCTCAAAGCAAGATTTCGCAGCATGATTCTGCACTGCGTTATGCGACGATGGCGATGAACTCATTGTCGTTCTTGGCAGAATCAACGGTATGGGATAAAGAAGACAAATTCCTGGTGAAGGAGTGTGTTGATTATCCGTTCTTTAACTCTCTGGATGTGTATTTCTACGGCTCATTTTCGCTTCTTTATTTATTGCCGGAGCTTGATGGCTGCGTGATGAAAGAGTTTTCGAAAGCCATTTTGGCCGAAGACTTTACTCAGCGCCGATACTGGGAATATGAAGCAACACCGAATGCTGAATTGATCGATGAGAAGTACCAAGGCGTGCGTGCTATTCGAGGTGCGGTTATTCATGACTTGGGTAGCCCGTTCGACATCCAGCCTGACGCGTACAGCTGGCACAACGTGAAAGAGTGGAAGGACTTAGCACCGAAATACATTCTGATGGTGTACCGTCACTATCAAAACACGCAAGATATTTCTGTAGTTAAAGAGTGCTGGCAGGCTGTGACTGAGAGCATCGATTTCTTATCGAACTTGGTCGCTGAGGGCGATGATTTACCGCTAACCCGAGGCACAGACGATACCTTTGATAACCTGGCTTCTCATGGTATTTCAATTTACTGCGCGAGCCTTTGGGTTGCTGGCCTTCAAGCCGCGAGTGAACTTGCACAATTGATGGGCGAAAACGATCTGGGTTCGGATTACCTAACACGTTCGAAAAAGGCATTAGCAACAGTTGAGCAAAGCTTGTGGGATGAGAAAGAAGGCTACTACCATTTCTTCGTGACGCCAGTTCAAGCCAAGCATCTAACGGGCGAAGGCTACCAAAGCCTGGAAACCTTAGGCCTGACTTTGACGGGTGATACGATTGCTGACAAGAATACGCTCAATGCCTATCTCAATGAGACCGATACCTCCATTAACATCAATAAGGTATCTCAAAGAGTCTCTAAGAAACGCTTACTGAGTGAGACCGCGCCTCAAGCCTTTACTCAAGAATATCTAGAACTAGTACCAGATTCAGACAACAGCTTTGGTGATGCACTGCTTGCAGACAGCTATCTCAAGCTGATTGGTTTGGAGGGCATTTTCCCGCAAGAGCGTATTCAACGCGCATTGGACTATGTTTATAAACATAACTTTGAGATGAACAGCCCTAAGCTGGGTGTGGCGAATATGACATTGGCAGATGGTTCACCACATGAGGCTTTTCAGGCACAAGATGTGTGGATTGGTGTGCAATTTAGTGTCGCAACAGCGTTGAGTTTAGCGGGCAAATCGCAGCAAGCAGAAACATTGATGGACACCGTGTATACCGCGCTGTATGACTATTCAAAAATTCCATTTGCCGCGCCAGAAGGGTTCAATTGCTCAGTCTCATTTGATGAGAAAGATCTTTCAGAGTCTTTTAAATTGTCACAAAATGATGCGAAAAAGTGGCTTACTGCACTTAAATTGCAAAAGTGTGTGCTGTCTGACGGTCGAGTTAGTCCTGACCTGACTAAAGACAGTGATAAATTTGTTAGTATGTTGCAAGGCGAAATTTCAGCGGAACAAGCCATGATTCTTCACAAATGGCTACTGAGCACCGGGTTGAAATACACCGCAGGTCGTTATTTCAGACCGGGGATGATCTTCGCCTACATGTATTAACTTAATGATACGAGTTTCAACGAAAGCTGTGGTATGCAGGTTGAAATAGGTGGGGAGCTTTCGGGCTCCCCAAATGTCACTGGATTAGGGTATCGAGATGCGCACTAAAACTAAAAAAACAACCGTATACGATGTAGCGAGACTCGCTGGTGTTTCCCCAAGCACGGTTTCTCGTTTTCTTAATCGAACCACTTATGTGTCGGATGATAAAAGCCAGAACATCGAGCAAGCAATCAAAGACACGGGCTACAAACCCAATTTTCAAATGCAAGAGAACATCAATCGCCGTTCATTGACAATCGGTGTATTGGTGCAACACCCTGACAGCCCTTACACCAGTCGTATTCTCAACGACATGGAGAAAACTTTGATTGCTCAAGGTTACTCTTTGGTGATTGCGACAGGACATTGGCAGAAAAAACTGGAATTACATGCACTGGAGTATCTGGCGAAAAGTAATGTTGATGGCATGATCATTGTGACCGGAAGCGTGAGTAAAGAAGATATCGCCAAATATGCACAAGACATCCCGGTCGTGGCGGTGGGGTACGACATTATTGATGACAACATCCGCACGCTCAACATTGATAATGTGCTGGGCGGCTACATGGCGACCCTGCACTTACTGCAACAAGGGCATGTGAATATCGCTCATATTAAAGGGCTTTCAAGTCAACCTGATGCGGGGAACCGCTTTGAAGGCTACAAGAAAGCGCTGCAAGAGGCGGGTATAAAAGTGATGCCAAAACTCGTCAAACAGGGTGACTTCAGTAGTGAATCTGGTTATGAGAAAACCGTTGAATTAATAGAGTCAAAGGTTCATTTTTCGGCTCTGTTCGCAGCCAATGACCAAACCGCTTACGGGGCGATTAAGGCGCTACACGATCACGGTTATAAAGTTCCAGAAGACGTGTCGGTGATTGGATTTGATGACTTGCCGACGTCTAAGTATTTCACGCCAGCCCTGACGACGCTGAGACAGCCGATTGAAGAGATTGGAGAGGTGTGTGCTCAGTCGATTTTGAACTTGTTATCTGGCGAGCGACATGAAGCTCGACTGCCACCGATTGACTTAATCGTCAGAGAGTCAACCAAGTCTTTGTATCGTTAATTGTGAAGTGATTGAATCGTAGGGAGTGAGATTTAAAGATAAATTATTTCCTTTCAGAAACGAAAAATGCCGCATCCATGCGACATTTTTCTTTTGGCGGCCAAACCAGTTTTGCTATATCCATTCTAGATTTCAATCCATTAGGAGATTATTCAGAATGTACATATAAGACGCTGTTAATCTTGATTAGTTCCCTTTACGCGGCATTTTTTTTCGATTTATTTTCTAAGTCGAATGACGCTGCGATCAGTTTCTTGGTGTAGTCGTTTTTCGGCGCATTGAAAATCTCTTCTGCAGACCCTTCTTCCATCACTTCGCCCTTCTGCATCACCAGCACGCGATCCGACAGAGCTTTCACTACCGAGAGATCGTGGCTGATGAATAGGAAGCCGATATTGTGCTTAGCTTGAATGTCTTTCAGTAGATCGATCACGGTCAGTTGTACTGAGCGATCGAGTGCCGAAGTTGGTTCATCCAGCAAAATGAAAGAAGGTTCAAGAATCAACGCGCGAGCAATCGCGATACGTTGTCTTTGTCCACCTGAGAATTCGTGCGGGTAGCGGTTAATTGAGTTTGGCTCCAAGCGAACCTCAATCAGTGCTTTGCGCGCTCTTTCTAAACGTTCTTGTTTTGACAAATGAGGTTGATGTACCGTTAAGCCTTCGGTGATGATTTCCCCAACCGTCATACGTGGTGATAAAGAACCATAAGGGTCTTGGAACACCATCTGAACATCTTTCTTAAGCTTATGGCGTTCTTTGTCGGTTAATAAACTGACATCTTGGCCTTTATAAACAATACGTCCGGTACTTGGCAGCAAGCCGATTAACGCTCGTCCCAGTGTTGATTTTCCTGAGCCGGATTCACCAACAATACCCAAGGTTTCGCCCTGTTTAAGGTTTAGCGAAATGCCTTTTACGGCTTCGAAGTACTGATTTTTGCTCTTGATAAAATGTGATTTAACCAAGAATTGAACTCGGATGTCGTCCGCACACAATAGCTCTGGGGCTGATGCCTCAACAGGAACCTTAGCGCCTTTCGGAATCGAGTTAATCAGCATGCGTGTGTAGTCGTGTCTTGGGTTTTCGAATAAGGCTTGAGTCACCCCTTCTTCAACCAGTTCACCTTTACACATCACCAGAACACGGTCTGCAAAGTGTTTTACTACGCCAAGGTCATGGGTGATAAATAAAATCGCCATGCCCATCTTGCTTTGAATCTCTTTGATAAGAGAAAGTACTTCCGCTTGAACGGTCACATCCAATGCGGTGGTGGGTTCATCGGCAATCAGAATATCCGGTTCATTGATCAGTGCCATTGCGATCATGATGCGCTGTAACTGACCACCCGAAAATTCATGCGGGTACTTGGTGTAAGCCTGCTCTGGCATTGGTAAATGCACCAGATTGAAGAGCTCTAATACGCGCTGTTTTGCTTTTGATTTCGATACCTTACGGTGACACATAATGGCTTCTGCCACTTGAGTGCCGACACGCAGGTATGGATTCAAAGATGTCATTGGCTCCTGAAAAATCATGCCGATTCTATCGCCACGAATCGACTGCATTTCTCGCTCAGTCTTGCCAAGAATCGATTGACCTTCAAACTCGATGTCTGACTGTTGATCAATAATCGCGTTATCAGGAAGTAAACGCATCAGCGCGTTGGAAGAGACGGATTTACCTGAACCTGATTCACCAACAATGGCTAAGGTTTCGCTTGAGTTAAGGGTAAAGTTAACCTTTTTTACCGCGTCAACGATTCCATCGTTGGTTGTGAAGCTAACGGAGAGGTTATTGACTTTAAGTATGGCCCGGTCCGACATGATATATCCTTATCAATTTAAGACATTAGGTGAAGATTGAACTTCTGACGTTGTTTTTAGTTGCCCAAAATGGTGATGAGCTCGTTGAATTTGTTCTAGTTCGAGCATCCAATGTGAACTGCGCTGTGCACTGCAAAAAGCAATTAAATGATTGAGCAGGTCTTCACTCTGCTTTTCCAATAGCCCATAGGTACGTTGAATCAGATCAGTGCTTTCAAGCGAGATAAATTGCATCAGTGCATAAGATTGATTCAAGGTGTCGAAGGCTTGTTGGTGCTGCCCTAAACGGTTGAGAATCTCAGATTGAGCAACACTCGCATCTCTCAACCCGGCAAGCAGGCAGGCAAATTGGCAAGGCTTGATATCGCTTTGGTATGCTGCATCTTGTATGTGATGAGGAAGTGATGTTAGAACATCACCATACAGGCGCTGTGCTTCAGGCCAGTGACCTTGTTCCATTAACTGTTCAGCTTTTAGGTAGTGCATCCAGCATCGTTCAATTTCCATATCCACATCCTCAATTCATAATATCTGAAAATGTTAATGATATTTATTATCAATTGCAAATTAAAATCATTCACATGTTAATTTGATGAATTAAATGACGGGCTATTCCTAAAAATGGCTTAAATTGTGTGTTATTTGTTCAGTTGAACAGCTGTGTAGCGTAAGTCACTAAATTTGTAGGAAATTACATCTACACTGATTTTATCTACACCTAAGTAATGAAGGACTAAGGAGGCGGCGATGGCGATGCAAAGACTCAATACAGAACAGCTGTATCAGGTAGCAGAACTCGAGAAGTTACCATGTAAGTCGACCAAAGAACTGGCTCCAATTGACGAGATCGTCGGGCAAGAACGTGCTCAAAAGGCCGTTGAGTTCGCGATGTCAATCAAGGAAAAGGGTTACAACATTTATGCGATAGGGCGAAATGGTCTGGGTAAACGCACCATGATCTTGCGCTATCTAAACCGACACCCTCAAGAGGTTCAGGAGCTTTTTGATTGGTGTTATATCGCGAACTTTGAAGATATTCGTACACCTAAGGTACTGAAATTGCCTCGTGGCGTTGGCAGCAGCTTAAAGCAAGATATTGAAAAGCTAATGCGTAAATTGCTGAAAGGTATGCCTCTAGCGTTTGATAACGAGATGTACTTTAGCCGCGCTGACAGGCTTAAAAACCAATTAGCAGCTAAGCAACAAGCCGCGTTAGAAAGCATTAGCCAAGAAGCCAAAGACAAGGGCATTAACCTGACGATCACCACTCAGGGTGATTACCAATTTGTGGCAATGAATGGTGATGATCTTCATACCGAAGAGAGCTTTGATCTGCTTTCGCCGGAAGAACAAGATCAATTTGATAAAACCATTGATGGATTGGAAGTCGGGCTGCGAACCATTTCTCGTGAATTGACGGAACTTGAAGAGACGTACACAGAGAAAATTCAAAAGCTAAATGATGATACGGCGCGAGATGTGATTACTCACTTTATCAAGCAGTTAAAGCAGGATTACAGTCAATATCCAGAGATCAAGAAGTACCTAACGGCACTGCGTAAAGACATTGTCGATAACGCTGACATCTTCTTAGAAGAGAGCACCGAGCAAGCCGAAGTGGCGACTGCTTCTTTGGATAAGAAAATGCCGCGTCGCTACAAGGTTAATGTGATTGTTAGCCAGAAGGAGGAGGCGATGCCGATCGTGGTAGAGGAAAACCCAAATTACCACTCTCTGTTTGGCCATGTGGAAACAGCGACTTTTAAAGGTACCGTATTTACCGATTTCTCCTTGATTCGCGCAGGTAGCTTGCACAGAGCAAACGGCGGCGTATTGTTGATGGATGCGGTCAAGGTGCTTGAGCAGCCGTACGTTTGGGAAGGCTTGAAGCGAGCGCTGCGTTCACGTCAATTGAGTTTCACTTCATTAGAAAAAGAGGTGACCTTAACGGGGGCGGTATCGCTTGATCCTGAACCGATTCCATTGGACGTTAAGATCATTCTGTTTGGTGATTACCGAACTTACCAACTGCTGCAACATTACGATGCGGAGTTTGGTGAACTGTTCCGTGTGACAGCCGATTTTGAAGATGAGATGAAGCGCACTCCCGATTCTGAAATGCATTACGCGCGCTTTATTTCGAGCATCGTACATGACAACAACATGTTGCATTGTGACCGCAAAGCGATTGCTCGCATCATTGAGCACAGTTCTCGTCAGGCGGGTGACCAAGGTAAATTGTCTCTGCACTCGGCACACATTGCCAATCTGCTTCGTGAGTCAAACTACGTTGCGAGAGGCTCAAAATCGAATCTGATTCGTGCAACGCACGTCGACCAAGCGTTATCTAACCAACAGATGCGTGTTGGACGACTGCAAGACAGTGTGATGGAAACCTTTACTAATGGCACAACGCTGATTCATGTCGATGGTCAGGCGGTTGGGCAAGTGAATGCGCTTTCTGTACTTAGCACGACGGATCATATGTTTGGTGCGCCGAACCGAATCACGGCAACCACCGCTTACGGTGATGGTGAAGTGATTGATATTGAAAGAAACGTAGACCTAGGTGGCAGTATTCACTCGAAGGGTGTGATGATCTTGTCGGCTTACCTTTCTTCTGTGTTTGGTAAAACGGCCAAAGTACCACTCACTACTAACATTACCTTCGAGCAGTCGTATGGTGGCGTCGATGGTGACAGTGCGAGTATGGCCGAGTTCTGTGCGGTGGTATCTGCATTTTCTAAGCAACCAAACCGTCAAGATATTGCGATTACGGGTTCGATGAACCAGTTTGGTGAGTCTCAACCCATAGGTGGTGTAAACGAGAAAATTGAAGGTTTCTTTGATGTGTGTGAAATCAAAGGGCGTTCAAACGAACAAGGAGTGATCATCCCGCGTTCAAATGTTCACAACCTGATGCTGCGTAGCGACATCGTAAAAGCGGTTGAAAAGGGCGAGTTTAATATCTGGGCGATTGACCATGTAACAGAAGCGATTGAGCTGTTCACAGGCAAAGCCGCAGGTGAGGCAAGTGATGAGGGTAGCTACCCAATTGATACTATTTTTGGTATCGCTCAAGCGAAACTGAACGCACTGCGTAAATAGCTAAATACAAAGTTTAATAGCTAAACAAATAAATAGCAGCCAAAACGCAAAAGCCATCGTTTAGAGTCGATGGCTTTTTTATTGGTTGAGGTTTGGCTCGCTAGGAGCCATTTGTTTTTGGTCAGCTTACGGTATTCGGAGAAAGTCGCGTCTTAAAAGGCGTTAACCGTTTCGTAAGCAGAGCTTGGTGCCATCGAACTTTAATTTTGCCAACAAGTGCTTAGCGTTGGCTCGGCCAATATCATCAAATTCGACACCGTATCGAGCGTAGTGCGTCGATTTTTGCAGATTACAAATGATGCCCCTCAATGGCGGAATCAGCGGGCCATTGTAGTTTTCAGGCGTAATCTCAATCGACACTCGATCGGCAATCTGAATCGCGCGAGAAGTCGGTGAGGTCACAAAACGACAACCACTTTTCGATAAGTCTCTTATCTCACAGTTTGCTCGTTGGTCGTTGAAGATGATTCTTGAAGCTAGATTCACTTCATATCGGGTCTCTTTACGCAGTTGAGTCACTTGCATGGTACTTGGTGTAGAGAGCACTAAAATCGGAAAGGGTTCGCCAATCCTATGGTGAATTTGGCTTCTAAAGTGGATAAGCGCCCCTTCACCTCGCAGAGAATACGCACGAGCGGTCATCCAAAAGCCTTCTTGAAAGAAAAAGTTCAGATCTTCATTGGATACCTCGGGAACCTCAACCACAATACAGTTATCACTGTGCGTACCGATAAACTTGGTGGTGGCGAGAAACTTCGTGCCAACGGGAGTCGAGACATTTAATGTCAGCTCACTGCCGTGCTCAATCATGGCCAGCGCATCAGTGCTATTGATGGTGGAAACGGTGCGATTACGAGGGTCTTGAAGTGCCTGATTATGCTCCAAAGGCTTCTTCAGGGGTGCGTTCATTATATGTTCTCCATGCGCCAACATGCGTCTGTTAGTTATATTGGTAACTTGCTAACAAGGGGTTATTACGTGCTAGATTTAGTGGACGTACTCACATAGATTTATAGAGTGCCTTTTATCATTGCTGATTTTATATTAAGCCGATTGCACTGAATTATTTGCTGTGTTTGTAAGTACTTAGTTTTATTTATATGCACTTGCGTTAGTCTATTACAAGGAACTCATACTTCAAACTTTTATTGTTTGTCGTATCAATTATTTGCAGGAGTTGAGAATGCAGGCAGTAAAATGGGATCAAGAAGTGAACCAGATCACGGTAGAGTTAGAACCCAACCAGTTCGCGGTCGTTAAGTATCAAAAGGACGGAGATGTACTACATATCACGTCGACACGCATTCCTGATGAACTGCAAGGCAAGGGCTTTGGTAAGGTGATGATGGAGTCGGTATTGCCTGAAATTGAACAAGCTGGCTTCAAAATTGTGCCGGTTTGTAGCTATGTGGTTCACTACATGAATAGGCAGCCACAGTGGTCACATCTTCTATCCGAAAAAGCATAACAACGAGTAATATGTCTCAATCAATATCGTCAAATAATCGAGCTCAACCTGAAGCGAGTTCAAGTCAAAATCAGCCAGAGCTTTATCAACAAGAGTTTTATCAAAATGAGCTTTATCAAAAAATAGCGATCTCGTTGGGTTGTAACCAAGGATTTGATGTCCAAGTGATTCAACGCCTGTGGGGCGGGTATGGCGAGTTAGTTCGCTTGGTCTTTGCTAAAGATAATAGCGCTTCGATGAACAGCGTTATCGTTAAACATGTCGCGCTGCCAGATAAAGCGGAACACCCTAAAGGCTGGAATACTAAACTCTCTCATCAACGCAAAGTTCACTCTTACAAAGTGGAAACTGCATGGTATCAGTCCTTCACTCAACAATGGGACGAGCGTTGTCCTGTTCCAGTTGGGCTGCATTGTGAGCTACAAGAGGATGAGTGGCTTATCGTGATGCAAGACCTAGCAGATATAGGTTTTCCGTTAACCTCTCAGTTTGATGTGCCTGCTGTTTCTGACTATCAGGCATCTAGTTACACACGAGAAGAGCAAAAACAACGCGATGCTTGCCTTAAATGGCTCGCTAATTTTCACGCAAAACACATCAATATCAATCAACAACAGTCGTCGTCATTGTGGCAAGTCGGTACATATTGGCACCTAGACACTCGCCCCGATGAGCTGAATGCTTTGGCTGATGTCCCACTGAAGAAGCAAGCTAAGTACATCGACCGTTTATTAAAAGAGTGTCCATATCAAACCTTGGTCCATGGTGACGCTAAGCTAGCCAACTTCTGTTTTGATCTAGAGAGCGAAAACGCCGCTGCCGTCGATTTCCAATATGTGGGTCACGGCTGTGCGATGAAAGATGTGGCTCTATTTATGAGCAGCGCAATTAGGCCGCAAGATTGCCAAGAGTACGAGCAAAAGGTATTAGATATTTACTTCCAACACTTGAAAGATGCACTCGCGCACTATCAGCCACACCTTTCTTTCGATGATGTTGAAGCCGCATGGCGACCAATGTTTTACGTGGCATGGGCTGATTTCCAACGTTTCGTGAAAGGTTGGAGCCCTGAGCATTGGAAGATCAATTCTTACACTGAACAGCTGACTCAAATGGTCATCCAACCGTTAGAAAAAGCCAAGTAACTGGGGTGCAATAAGTAAACCAAATAAAAACGCCCAATCATTGATTGGGCGTTTAGGTCATTGAGTGATTGTCTAGTTTGTCAGGTTGTCTGGCTCTGCTGTGCGGGCTGCTACAAGCTGATTAGCAAGTTTGAGCTTGTTATTGAAACCTTCTTTATCAATATCTCCCATCACACGCGCAGGCTCTATTTCACCACTATCGGGGGAGTAAAAGAAAATAGCGGGTGGGCCGAACACATTTTTGTCGTTAAGCCATGCCATTTGTTCTGGTGAGCTTTCAGTCACATCAAGCTTTATGGTCTGCCACTCTTTCAGTTTTTGGCTCACTTGTTGGTCATTGAACACATTTGTTTCAATCACTTTGCAAGAGACACACCAATCCGCATAAAGGTCGACCAGTACTTTCTGTTTAGCGTTGGCAGCGGTTTGTATCTGTTTCTTTAGCTGATCAATCGAGTCTGTTTTCTCAAAGGGAGTAGCCGCAATAGGTTGGGCTGATTCTCGGTTTGCAAGCGGGTTGAGAGGATCGGAATTTCCTAGGAAATAACCCACAAACAGAATCAAGCCATAGCTCAGTGGCAGCAGAGCGGAGAATTTGCGAGTGCGCGCCCAGCCCGGTTGTGCCGCTTCTAAAGCGCCGAAATGGACACCTGTTCCAATAGTAAGTAGTGCCCATAAGATCATGATGATCGAAGGATCAATAAAGCGGCTTAACAACACGATAGCGACCGCCAATAGCAGCACGCCAAACACTTGTTTTACGGATACCATCCACGCGCCACTTCTTAGCAACAGACGTCCACCACTCGCTCCAATCGCTATAAGTGGAACGCCCATACCTAGTGCCATAACGAACAAAGTCGCTCCGCCAAACATCCAATCTTGAGTCGTTGAAACGTACAGCAGTGCCCCTGCTAATGGGGCACTGACGCAAGGTGACACAACCAAGGCAGATATTGCGCCCATTGCGAACACGCTGGCGATCTTGCCACCGCCCAACTTGTCTGAACCGTTGTTGAGTTTTTGCTGCAGTGCGGCTGGTAATTGAAGTTCATAGAAGCCGAACATTGCCAATGCAAGCAGAACAAAAATCGCTGCAAAGCTACTTAACAACCAAGGTTGTTGCATCGCGGCTTGCAGGTTGACCCCTTTTGCCAATGTGGTGACTAGGATTCCAGTCATCGCGTAACTGGTTGCCATACCCAGAACATAAGAGCTAGAAAGTGCCGCACCTTTCTTACCTGTCATTGCTTTTTCGCCACCGATGATACTGGCTAAAATTGGAATCATCGGCAGTACACATGGCGTGAGGGACAAGCCCAAACCGAGCAAGAAGAACACAAGCAGAGCCTGTAACTTACCTGCTTGAGAGAGGAACGACGACAAGCCATTGGTATCATCACTGATCTCACCTAGTGTTTGAACCAGAGAGCTTGATGGCTTCTCACTAGTGATTTCTGTCAACGCCTTGAGCGTAGGTAAATCCAGCACTAGTTTTTGTGGTAGATAGCAAAGCCCTTTGTCTGCACAGCCCTGATAGCGGACAGTGAGCTTGCCACTTCCTGTGTAAGGCACGGTAACGGTAAGCGGTTCGTGAAATACCACTACATTACCGAAGTTAGGGTCTTGTTTTTCTTCACCTGGCAGAGAGTATTGAGGAGCTAGTGTCGATAATGAGGACTCTTCTTTAAACGAGAAGCGAGATTGGTAAAGATAGTACCCCGGGTGTGTATCAAAGCGGATAACCGCACCTTGGTCCGTGGCTTCCCATGTAACGGGGAAGGCTTCTTCAACCGGAAGAAACTCGCTGTCTTGAGCATGCAAAAAGCCGCTAAACAATAGAATTAACGTGAGTAGATAGCTTTTCATGAATGCAAAAACTCCGTGTTTTGGTGAATGTGTAATTGATCGTCGATGTAAATAACGGCGCTCTCTTCCGGCACTGAAATGTTTGGGTTGAGCGTCAAGGAAGTGCTAAGTACACCTGCTTCCAAAGTGGAGGAAGCTATTGCAGTAACCGACAAAATCTTCTTTTCTACGTCTTGTTTCGAAAAAATATGAGATGTGGTTTTATCGCCGAACTGCATCTGACGTTCACTGTGGGCTGATGTAGTCAGCGCCGCGTCCGTAATCGGAACGGCAAAAAAAGGTGTCTTGTTGTCTCTTGGATCCAGAACCGCAATGTTAAATGGCGAACCATCTGGCTTTGTACCCAATGCATAGATATCGCCGCCAAAATTCACCAACATTGAAGTTGCACCAAGTCGCTTACCTATCTTTACTGCTTGATCGACCGAGTACTCTTTGATGACGCCGCCAAAATCGAAGCGGGTGCGTGAATCTGGAACGTGCAGCCTTGTCTTTTGTTGATCGACTTTTCTTTGTCGAACGATTGTCCCTTCTAGAAACATTGTCTCTTTTAGCTCCCAAGCCTGCTTGCCCAGTGCGGAAGAGAGAGCTTGAAACGCATGGCTGTGTGACATCTTCGGCTTCTGTTTTAAAAGATGCTTGATGCTGCCAACGGTGGTATCAAATGTGTCAAATGTCAGTTGGCTTAATCGATCGAGATGCTCAAAAACTTCCGCAGACTCCGAATCGAGTTCGACTTCACTGGTTGTGCGCTGATTAATATGTCGCGTTAGCCATGAATCATCGCTGTAGAAGTTATATTTGCCCTCTAATCGATGTGTGTTCTGCTCTATCTCATCAGCGATGTCTTTTGCGCACGCCTTTGGAAAGTGAGTCAAATCAAGCGATAAGATCTGTACTTCGCAAGGTACTGTCATGGCATGAAAGCGATGGACAAAGGGCTGCTTAGAATTCATAAGTTGCTCCAATCGCCCACCACTGTGCTTCAAACCCGTTGCTCTGTTCGTAGTAAGCCGCAAGCGCATTTAAACGCACGGTTTTATGGACCTTAACGCTCGCGCCAAGCTCATAAGCATTCGCAGTGAAGTTACCTAGGCGAAGGTCAGAAGTCGCGTAACCTGTCGAAGCAAAAGAAGGATCTGCGCTACTAGGATCGCGATAGAAATCTGCCGCATCTTGCGTATACCAGAAATAACCGGGTGCAAGGGTTAGCCACTCACTGACACGCCAAGATAATTTTCCGCCCAACTGATGAGACATCACGCCCCAGTCATCTATGAACCATTTGTATCGAGGTCGGATTTTTATACTGTCTGACAAAGAGTAAAAGGCCTGAAGATTAATACCGCCAGAGACTCGGGTATCGGGTCTAGAGTCTTGCCCCAAGAACACTTCGTCATCATCGATTTTGCCATCGTCGTTAATATCGACTTCGCGAAGAACCGTTAAATAGTGGTTGCTCAAGTAACCGCTACGGTAGCCTGCATAAGCGGTAAAAATGCTGTACAGATTTGGTGTAAAGGTTTGAGATAACCCCGCTTCTAAGCTGCCTGTGAAAATGTCTTCCCAGCTCTGGCTGTTAGAAGAGCCTAAAACGTATTTGCCAAATGCCTGAGTTTGGTCGAAAAGAGCAGAGCCCCCTAAGCTGTACGAACGGTTTTTAGCGCTATCAGCATAAATCAAGCCTTTACCATTGATACCAATGCTTTCGTAGTCTTCTTCTTGAGATACGTTACCGCCAAAGGTCCATTCATTACGCAGCCTGTCACGGTAGGTGGCACTCAAGCTGAGTGCTTTTCTTGTGTCTTCTAGGCCGACCTTCTGGACCTCATAACTGTCACGGTGAGGATCGTAACCCGCACGGATGACCTCATTAGTTTTATTCTGGGCTTGCTGAGTTTTCACGGCGCGATTTATCTTGTCGGCATCCGAACCTGGAGGTGTCGTAGGGCCCCAAGCTGGAGAAGCACCTGAAACACTGTCGTAGCTTATTTCTGCGTTTAGGGTCCAATCTAAGCCGATACTTTTTTCAATCGAAACCATGGTGTCATTGGCTGATACTCTGTCATCGTATTCCTCATAGCTAAGGTAATGAACAGAGACATGATCTTCAGCTAATGCCACATTAGCCACTGCCGCTGCACTGAGCAGCGTAATTGGTAGTTTTTTCATTTTGTTCTTATTTTGTTTTTGAAGTACTGAATATTTTTTATTGATTGAGTGTTTTTTGTCGATTTAATGGTTAGTTACAGCCACATCCGCCACCGCCAACACCGCTGCCACCCACAGAGCCTTGTTTGTAGGCGAAGACTTTTTCGGAGAACACATCGAATTCCGGTACTGGACCGCCCGGTTTCATCTCTTTTTGAGCTAGCGTTCCTTTCTCCCAAGGCTTTACCGGCTCAATGCCAAGAAATTCATCGACAAACGCTAACGCTGAAGGCTTGTTAGTCTCTTCTGGCGCTTTCTCTTTGATAACCAGCTGCTTTGCCTTTGGTGTGACCATGTCGATGTTGCGTCTTGTTGCGCTCTTGGTGGTTTGGTTTGAGTGCGTGCCGCTACTGGAGTAAACCGTGCTGGAGATGATCTCTTCTTCTACGATGGGACCATCGCTGTTAGTGCTGTTATTACTGGCTTGCTGCTCAACGGGCTTTTTTCCCAAACCACTAAGGTCGAGTTCGAGAGCTGCGTTAGCGGTCATTGGAATAGCAAGTAGCCCAATAAGGGAGGCTTTGATTAGCATTACAGTTGCACTCCCATCTTGGTGAGGTCGTCAGTAATGACGTCGCCAATGTGGTTAATGGCACCAAAGCGAATCTTGATAACCTTGCCTTGGTAGATGTAATAAAGTGCAGGCATACCGATAGGTTTAAACTCAGCGATCAATGCTTGCTCTGGATCGTTCACTACTGGGAATTCCAATCCGAGCCGCTTTTGAAACTCAAGGCCAACTTCAACATCTTCATCGACATCAACGCCTTTGAACGTCACGCCAGTGCCTTTAAGTTCTTTGTAGAGTTGGTTTACTTCTGGAAGCTCTTCTCGGCAAGAAACGCACCATTCAGCAAAGAAGTCGACAATGGTGAGCTCCTCGTTGTTGAGTTGCAGTTTCTTGATAACGTCTTGCGATAAAGAATCGCCTTCTTGATAAGCCAATGCAGGTAAAGAAAGGCACAGCGCCAATAACGCTAGGGCTCGTGTAAACATGTGTTTCTCCATATTGTTTTTAATTTATCTGTTTTAAATTCGATGCTTTTGAATCAAGCGCTTTGTTTGAATTAGCGAGTGAGTCGGATGCTTGCCGAGTATTCAACCGCCAAAATGTCGGAGAAGTACTCGTTAAGTTGTGTCGTATTGGTGGCACTGAATACGCGTAAAGGATTTCCTGCACAGTTCTCGAATTGAGTAA
Source organism: Vibrio sp. 10N.286.48.B8 (assembly GCF_003050085.1). Lineage (NCBI taxonomy): Bacteria > Pseudomonadati > Pseudomonadota > Gammaproteobacteria > Vibrionales > Vibrionaceae > Vibrio > Vibrio sp. 10N.286.48.B8. The sequence continues at coordinate 162,115 of NZ_PIGD01000004.1, forward strand.
TTCGAGATGGGCTGACGCCATAGCCGATGAAATTCATTTCAATGCCGTATTGCTTGATAGCCGTAGTGCAAAAACCAGCGTTCACCAATTGATTGAACGCGTCTCCTTCGTCAGCGCCATCGGTGAATAACACCAGTTTTCTTCTAGTTTCGGGTACAGTGCTTACGTTTATTCCCCATGCTTGTTGCCAACTTGGGATAAGCTGTCTCACTCCCCATACCAAACCTTGATAAGAGCGAGTACCACCGTTTGCAGTTAGGCTGTTTATCGAGTTTTGGACTCTGGAAAATACGTTGGTCAATGGCAACATTGGTGAGTCTTGATTGCAGTCGCTTAACCACTTACTTGGCGGCGTAAACTTCACAGGTCGCTCTGAATGCAGCGTCGCGAGGTTATCTACGGTCAGCGCCGCAGAGAAATCGCCATTACGATAGCTAAGTCCATCGATACAGTAGATTCCGGCTGCTTCTTTGGATAACCAGGGCGGGCGATGTGTTGCCACCCCAGAGTCAAAAGGAACGATCGAGATACTTACTGAATCTAAATCGTTAGCGTTATTGCTCTGAGATTGAATCGTATTCAATGCGTTGGACAAAATAGATTTTAGTGATGACATGTTTGAGCCCATGGAGCCAGATACGTCGAGTACCAATACCAACTCTGTTGGAATCGCAGAGTGTTTGCTTTCAACCCCCCCCTTAAAGCCACCACCTGTTGCAGTCACATTTTGGTCGTAGCGTTCATAGCTGAAATGCGGTAGTAGCGGTGTAACGGAGTAACCTAGGCTAATTCGGCAGCCTTGGTTTTCTGGCGTTAATCCACTCACACCTTTCAGTGTTGGGTGATAGTAATCTTGGTATACTCGCATCATTCTCGGAGTCGCCTCATCAGCAAAAGCACAAGCCAGTGCGGCAGAATCAGCGGCTTGCGCGGCTCGATTAGAAACCATCACTTGCGCCGATATCATCAAAGTGCCGACGGCGATAAATAGTGCAGGGAGCAGCAGTGCCAAGAAAGAAAGGGTGATCGAACCTTTTTGCTGACGGGCTAGGCTGCTAAACATTGACTTAACCATAGTGCTTACCTATCACTACAGATGAGCTCTTTAGGCTTTTTGGAAGATCGAGCCGTTCGTAGTCAAATGGTGTCTTTACGCATAAGGTCAGCTGAATCAAAGTTGATGGTTTTCCATTCAATGCAGGATCACCGTTGCCTACAACAAGCATGTCCGTAAGGTCCTCAATAGGTGGATCACTTTGGCAGTTGCTTCCCGCATACAGATATTCGTATTCCCACGTCGAAGCGGCAGTATCAAAGACACGACTTTCAAGTAAAAGCCCAATATCGCCACGAGCAATGCTACTCGGCAGATAACGTTCAGCGAGCACGAGTAATGGACCTTTAAGAGTCTCGGGTAAACCATTCTTACCTTGCTCAGGTTTGAGTTGAGTTGAAGAAATCGCATTCACTAGGTTGTAGGTAACATTGTCTAACTGAGTCTGCATACTGAATAAGCGGTAGATAGCAACGAACCCCCACAGAATGATCATCATCGCGAGTACGACAAATGGAAACTCAACAGCAGCTGATCCCGCTTGTTTTCTCGGGTGTGTTTTATTAACCGTCATAGCTCACCAATACCTTTTTTTCCAAGGTTGTCATTTTCCCGCTACGTTCTAAAAACTGGGTCGAAAGGCTCGGCAGCAGAGCGAATGAGAATGCGTAGGACACCGTGTACTCCCCCAATACTGCTTTGCTTATCGGTGCCGCTTTCCTGTTAACTAAGTCCGGTAGGTTTTCAACGTATAAAGGTTGAGACAACTTGATCTTGCTGCGATCGAGCAGTGGGAACTTGTCGATAGTGTCGATGAAAACTTGGTTTGCTATGGGACCAACTGGTCGAATTTTGACTTCTCGAGCTCCTGCATGAACGGCGACATCGAAGATGATGCTGACTAGCAGCAGGCGGCAGATCTCAAAGACCCCTATTATCAGCAATAGAAACGGTAGGGTGATCATTAGAAACTCAACGCTATTCGCACCTTTCTGACGAGAGAGCATTATTGTTCTCCTCGATCAGCGTGAGCGGCTAGGGCTTGATAATACAAGCTATTGTTAGCGTATTCCGGTTGCGATAAGTGTTCACGAGCGATCGCTTTTGCAGACTCGCTGTCGCCAGAAAGCGCGTAAGCCAACGCAAGGTTAAGCTGGAGTTTTACGCTAGCTTCACCTCTGACAAAGATCGGGTGCAGAATACGAATCCCTTGATCTGGTTTACCATCGAGTATCCAAGCCATAGCGAGGTTGTTTCGGTATTCGTTGCTTGAAGGCATTAAGCTAAGGGCATTTGAGTAACACTCTCTTGCCTTGGAATACTGTTTATTGAGCGAGTAACTGACTCCTAAGCTATTTTGAGCAACGTCATCGGACGCCTCCAGTTGAACAGACTCTTCAAGAGCTGAAGTCGCTTGTTCAAGCTCTCCTAAAGCTAACCATGAACGACCTAGCTCACGGTAAATCGCACTGGATTGATTAAGCTCGATACCACGCTTTAAGTAATGCAGTGCTTCGTCATAACGACTGGCTTGATTGGCTGCAGAGCCCATCAACAGCAGTAACTGCGGGTCATTGGGTTTCGATACCAACATTTTTCGGTAGAGATCCATGGCGCTCTCTGGCTTACCGTTCATTAACGCAACTTCTGCCACTTTCATGTTTTCGGCGGTATCTTTTTCAACGTGGTTAGTGGATTGACAGCCGAACAATATCAGCGACAAAAAGAATAACGGGATGGTTCTCATAAGCCCCCCAGAGTTTGTGTAAGAGACAACATGATTGGCACAACGATGATGCCCACCACAGGTAGCATGATGAAAACCACCAAAGGGAATGACATTTTGGCTGGTATTTTCCCCACCCATTCTTCCAGTTCTAAGAAGTGGTATTGACGGCTATCCGAAGCGATCAGTTTGAGGGCGTCAGCGATAGGCGTACCGTATTGCAGCGCTTGGTTCATGGTAGTGACAACGTTGTTGATGTCAGACAGTTGTACGCGTTTGTCTAAGTTGTTGAGTGCCGTTTGTGGTGAATCAAGAACCGATATCTCAGTTGCTGTGAGTAGCCATTCGCGTGACAATGCTGGAGAGATAGAACGCATCTCTTCACCGACACAGCGAAATACCGCTTCGAGTGTTAAGCCAGATGCAACACACACCACCATTAGGTCGACGGCATCGGGTATTACTCGGCTGATCTGCATTCGAACTTGGTTCACACGCCATTCAAGAATACGATCGAATAGGATGCCGACCACGATGCCGATAGCGATACACTCTGCCGCCGAATTCATCGTTAGCACTTGGATGCGAGTGGCATACCAAGTAACAGTACCTGCGGCCATGGTGAGCAACCTAAGTCCTAAAAAGTAGATCTCTGCATTAGGGTTCAGCCAGCCAATCAGAACGAGCTTTTGACGTCGAGACTTCTCACCTTGGAAGTGCCACTTACTCGACGTGTTTTTGTACTTTGAGGAATAGCTTGATACGCGATTCAGTCGCTCAGCCACAACGTCTCGTTTGAACGAAGATAGATGTGCGATCAGCGTGAGAAGAACAGCTAATCCCAACAGCAGCATGGCAAAATACATCATGATGAGAACCTCTTATTACGAGTCAGAGCATTCAAAATTAAGGTGCCGATGCTGATGCTAATCAATGCATAGGTCAGCACTCGTTGACCTAGTTCAGTGTTAAACAGCTGCTTAATCATGTAGGGCTCAATTAAATAGATGCCACCTAGCAACCCAATGGGTAAGACAGAGAGAAATAACGCTGTGATGCGAGGCTCTGAGGTTAGGCTCTTCACCTTCTTTCTCATCGCTCGGTTGTCATGCATGGTTCGGCTTAAGCTATGAAGAATGTCGCGCAGTTGACCACCATTCGACTGGTTAAGGATCAGTGCAACAGAGAAATAACGAAAGCTGCTGTAAGGAAGACGAATGCACGTATCATCGAGACTCTGACGAAGACTAAGGCCAAGCGCGAGATTATCGCGAAGGTAAGAGAACTCTCGTCCTAGCAAACCAGGTTGCGTTTGTGCCACTTGATCAATCGCTTGTGGGATGGATAACCCTGCTGATACCGCTCTAGAAATTAATCCAAGGACGTTGATGATGTCTTTTTCAAACTCTTCTACTTGTCTCTTTCTGCGATAAAACACAATGGCGCAGGTACATATGAGCCACAGCCCAACCGCTGCAAGTAATCGAAGGTGTACTGGAAGCTCTGGCACTAACAGGTAACCAGCAACTGGCAAACCAACAACCATTGAGGCGATAAAATACTTATCCCAAGCAGGTAGCAAAGCATTTATTCGCAGGAAAAACGCATGCAGTTTGTTGGTGCGCTGGTGGCTCGACTTTTTGATAGAAACGTCTGCAGGGCTTGCTTTGTATGAACCAGATACCAAGGACAGTCGCTTATTAACAATGGCTTGTTTTGAGTTGAGCTTTATTAGCCAAACCGTAGCCAGCAGCGCAGAAATAGTAAGAACAAAAATCATCCGGCTTCAAGCTCCATTGCCACCCTTAGTTGAGCGTCTAACTGGTGATATTTCGCTTTTTCGTTGAAGCTTGGTACGCACTTGGCACTCTTATATTCACCAATTAGGTTGCCTTGCTGGTCTTCCGATAACGTTTTAAAGGCGAACAGTTCCTGAGTGACGTATTGCTCGCCCTCTAACCCTTGCACTTCGGTTATTGAAACAATGCGTCGCTTACCATCGCGCATTCGTTCTACTTGGATAACCACATCAATGGTGTTTGCGATTTGGCGACGCAGTGAAAATAGAGGCAGTGTCGCCTGGCTCATCATTAGCATGTTCTCCATTCGCACCAGTGCGTCCGTTGCAGAGTTGGCGTGAAGTGTACACAGCGAACCATCGTGGCCTGTGTTCATCGCTTGCATCATTTCAAAGGCTTCATCGCCACGAACTTCGCCTAAAATGATGCGATCTGGTCGCATACGTAGCGAATTTCTCACTAACTCTCTTTGAGTAATCGGCGTTAAACCTTCTGCATTGGCTGGGCGAGTTTCTGCACGTACCACATGGGGTTGTTGCAGGCGCAGTTCTGCTGTGTCTTCAATGGTGATGATGCGCTCTTGAGGTGAGATGCTGAAAGACATCGCATTAAGCAGGGTGGTTTTACCTGCACCGGTACCACCCGCAACAAGAACGTTGAGACGAGAGCGAACGATAATATCAATAAGCTTAATCATCGAATTCGACATCGCACCAAACTGTGCCAATTGGCTCAGTGTCAGCTTCTTTTCATTGAACTTACGGATAGAGATGTAGGTTCCATCAAGTGCGAGCGGTGGGATCATGACATTGACACGGCTGCCGTCGTCTAGCCTTGCATCAACTAATGGATTCGATTCATCGATTCGTCGACCTACTTTGCTCACGATACGTCGCGCTAAGTTGAGAAGCTGCTCTTCATTACGAAATTGGACCGTGGTTTTTTGCAGTTTTCCTGAACGCTCGACATAAATTTCACGGTAACCATTGACCATGATGTCAGTGACTGTTTGGTCTTCAATAAGAGGTTGGAGTGGCCCCAAACCTAAAAATTCATGTAGGAGCTGCTCTACAGAATGAGTCACATCCTGATGACCGAGTGGTAACTGTTTAGAGATTACAATTTCCGATACCATCTCTGAAATTCTAGCTTCAAGATCGGACGCACTTAAACTCACAACAGCCGATGGATCGATTGCCTTGATGATCTCTTCATGAATCACATGATAATGATCACGTAGCGAGGGAGCGGATGTTAACGTTTCACGTAATCGAGCTTGGCTGACTTCAATAGGATCAACCGTGTTTGCTTTTTGACCAAACATTATGCACCTCGCTTCCAAAAACGGCGGCTGCTTTGCTGCGATTCACCTGTGATTAATTCAACTAAAGCGTTGAACGCCACTTTCACTTTTCTGTTGCCTTTGTGGGCAGGTTGACCAAGTGATGACTTGCTTAAAAAGTGGTTCGGGGAGAATGGAATGAGAACGTCTACCGGTACACCTAACGACTTTTTCACATCGTTAACTGAAATCATTGAGCCTGAATCAGACTTGGTGTGATTGAGCACAACAAGCGTTTGGGAGTTGGTTTGATTCTGAAGTCGTTTGATGATCTGGCCGGCATTGCGGATAGAGCCGAGTGTAGGCTCAACGACAATCACTCGGATATCGGCACTTTTCAGTGCGTCAAAGCCAACTTGATCACGCAAAGAGTAAGTTGGGATATCCACTAATAGGTAGTCTGAGTTTTGTAGGCAAAACTTAGTAAATTGGTCCAATGCACTCTTTTGTGGCCAGAATGGTGTGGCATCTAAAGGTAGATAGCCAGTAAAGAGAGTGTGCTTTACAGATACGCTGATCCCACTACGTTCGAATACTAACGGGTCTAGTCTCTCTGGGTATTGTAAAAGCTCGATCAATGCTGAGTTCCCTTCAACATTGAGTAGCAGATCCAAATCGCCCATTGAAAAGTCTAGGTCTAGACAAGCCACTTTCTTATCGAGCTCTGCTAGTTGTTGAGCAAGAGTTGCAGTAATGGTACTGCTGCCTGAACCGCCTTTCGCACTGACAACCGAGATGACTTTTTCATTTCGTTTTTCGCTGTTGTTTTGTAAAGCCGCGAAAGAAACGTGTTCCAGATCTTGTGGAGTCACAGGAGGCACTAGGTAATCACTCGCGCCTGATGCCAGCATGCCACGGTAGATGAAAATTTCATCTGAGTGGCCAATAGCGATAACTTGACAACCTGTACGCTTAATTAAGCGCTGTACTGCTTGTTTCGACTCAGCCAGCTCACAATTCAACACATCGAGAAATACTGTCTTAATACCATGCTTCAGCACGTGTCGCACTACGTCGTCTTCTTGATTTGAAGAGACTGTGATGTTGTGGATACCAAAGTCATTCAGTGTGTGCGTAAGCGCTAGGGTATCGAGTTGCTCAGACGCTGCGATCAGTACCGTTAACTGGTGTACTTGATTCATAGCGCACCTCCTTGCGTGGTCGTCGAAGAACCATTATTTGTCTGTTGGTTTTGGGCTGGTGGAGCAAAGTAGTTATCGATACTAGAGACAGCTTTCTGCCCTTGAGCACCATTAATCGGCTGACCGACGATCAGGTCTTTAGGGTTGGCTACCATTTGTGCAAGCGCGTTGGCATTTGCACACCCAAAATTGCGCTGAGTGCGGTATGCGTTGAGCGTGGTTCTTGGCGTTTTACCCGCGTCACAGGCTGTGACTTTAGCTCGGTAAGACTCGACTAAAATAGTGATGTCGCCTTTACCTTCTGTTGATTCGTCTGATACCCAAATTTGTGATGGATAGAGGCCTGATTCGATAAGATGAAGCCTTACTTTCTCTAGTTGACGTTCACCTTTCTGAGTCGTTTTTTCGATTTTGACCATCAAGCTACTCGCGCTGCCTCGACGAGAGATAAAGTCAGAAATATCCGCTTTTTCCTGAGCCGACAGCGTTTTTCCTGCAAGTGTCAGAGAGAACTTGTTAGTCACAGAAATCACATCGACTGATGGTTGCTGAGTGGTTGGCGTAGGTGCGCATCCCGCAAACACAAATAGGGCAGGGAGCAATAAGGATAATTTATTCATGATGTCCTCAGTAATAGAACCCGTTGTCACCCAGCAAGCGAGGCTTGTGGTTGTCGGTGTATGTGTCTTGGTCGTGTGTTCTTTTTCGTTGAATTCTTGGCCATGCCAGAAGACGTTCTACATCGCTTAGTGGAATGAGACCGTCGGTTGGTAGCTGCATCGAATCTGAACGAGTTGGCTGTACTAGGTAAGCCGTGACAATGATGATCAACTCTGTTTCTCGGCGAGTGAATTCAGTTGAACGGAACAGGCTTCCTAGTACAGGTACTTCACCGATAAGCGGCACTTTTTGCAGTTGTTCAATGTCTTCTGACTTCAATAAGCCGCCCAAGGCAAAGCTCTGTCCACTGGCTAATTCGATGGTGGTAGCGGCACTACGGGTAGTAAAAGAGGGGAAGTTAGTCCCGTTTACCACTTGTTGGTTTTCGATGGAGACGTTACTGACCTCTGGGTTCACCTTTAAACTGATACGATTTTGGCTGAGCACCGTTGGTGTAAAGTTCAGTTTTACCCCGAAGTCTTTGTACTCGATTTGAGTGGTATCAGCCGTAATCAATGGTAATGGGACTTGACCACCCACCAGAAACTCAGCGTCTTCGCCGGACATCGCCGTCAAGTTAGGCTCAGCCAGTACAGACATCATGCCATTTGTCGCTAATGCATCAATCAGTGCGGTAATGCTTGGTTTACCCCAGCTGCTGACATTCGGCAGTTTAGAGAATGAAAACTGTCCAACACCACCTGCGATAGAGCCCCACTTGATCCCCAATTTGTTAGAAACATTTCTCGAGACTTCAGCGATTTTCACTCGAATGTTGACCTGGTTTGGCATAGTGACAACCAATTGATTAATCAGCTCATCTTCATTGGATTGCATTGGCTGATCTTTAGTCGTCGTATTGCTAGTACCTGCATTGTTTTGAGTGTTTGAGCTTTCTTGTTGCTGGGTTTGGTCAATAATAGGAGACAGGTAGCCTTTCGCTAAGGACACGATATTATGCGCCATCATAGGTGAAGGCACTTGCCCTTTTAGCCATAACTTTCCACCCAGAGATTCCGCGTTTACGGACGCTTCTGGGAACTTGTTTTTGACCAATTCATTGAATTCGCGACTGTTGTGAGTCACGCGAATCTTATTGGTATAGATGACGCGTTCTTGCTCGTTCAAAACGGTGATAGTGGCACTGCCAGCTCGCTTACCAAATACCATCACCTTGGTGTTGGTTAAGGTTTGGTAATCAGCAATATGGGTGCTAGATATGAAAATTGACTTCGCTTTTTCTGGTAAGCGAATCATTTTTGCCTCATTGATTGTCACATCAAGTGCAGATGCTGTTGATGCAAAAGAGAGGCACAGGCTTGATAGTAGGAGAATCCCCCACCAACGACAGGTACTAGCCATTGTTATCAGCTCCGGTTTTATTGTTGATCGTTTTGTTGTCGGCTCTAAACTCCACCAAACCGACGTCAGGCAATACCTGAGTAGTGTCTGGCGAGATGGCTTTCAGCGTCGCTGAATTGGCATTCTGAGTTTGATTTGGGTCTTCGTTTTGCCCGCGTAAGACGAGCGTTAACTTGCCTAATTGTTTAGCCAAAACAACTTGGTTTGCTTGCTCGGGGGTTACCTCTAAAGAGACACTGCTGTCGTCAGGGATACCGTTTTCATAATGATTAGATTCGCGGGCCTTTTGATAAGACTCAGCCGTTTGTTTGTCATTAAATGCCAAGACTCTCACATCATGAGCAATCGTTGTGACATACAAACCCTGCGATGAATTGCCATAACGAAGCAGCTCACCATCTTGTGAACCGAGCAGGAGAATATCTACGCGGTCGCCCGGCTCAATAAAGCCCGAATTTGATGTCACCTGATCAACAGGCACTGAGATAGCGCGATAACCTGGTTGTAGCTTTAATGAAAGCGAGTAGCCGCCTTCTGGCTCGGTAATATCCGCTTTCGACAATATCGAGTCTTTGACGAGCTTGGTACGTGCAAGCCCCGACATAGAGTGATCAGCAGAAATATCTTCCGGTGTCACATGGTCGATGTAGTTCTCCAACTCTTGCTGTGGAACTTCTTTCCATCGGAACGAGTTTGGTGTATAGGCTTGACCTATTTCTATCGTGCGAGTTGGAACCAGCACTTTGACCGTTTGCTTAACGGCTTGTTTAGAAGAGGTGGTCGCAGACTCGCTATTGGTTTGGCTCAACAGTAAAACGGATATTCCGAGCACCGAGCAAAATAACGACAGCAACATGAGTCGCTTGGCAGTCATAACTATTCCTTTAATTTGCAATAAACGGGCTTACTCTGAGGCTTGTTGTGCGTCTTTTAGTTTGTGGACTACAGTACCGTAGGCGTCACTGATTGCTTTTGTTAGCTCACCGTTCTCACCGCCAACAAAATTGAGTAGTACGACTGCCATTGCTGCTGCGAGAATGGCGTATTCGATTGCGGCTGCACCGCGTTGCTTTTTCTTGTTCAACATTTCTTGTTTCCTAGATGAAAACAGCCTCAGCAGAGGCTGTTGTAGTAATTAATAAGAGATTTGGAGTGCCTATTTGGCAACGAGTCGGTATAGGTAGCGGCCGTCGTAACTTTCAGTACCCACGTCTCTTTCATCCATGGTTGTCATATTCAACCCGACGACACGACCATAAGGAGCGGCATCACTGGTGATATAAGAACCACGGTTCGAGTAGCCACCACTCGTCACGTTATTAAATTTAAAGACATCGGAATTGATAGGTAGCAGCCCGTACAGTTCTGCTTTTGATGGGTAGCGCCAGTTTGCTTTACCACACACCTTTTGTGTATTTCGTGTTGAAATTAAAGGTGTTACCTCTACGTACTTCTTGAAACGACTGCTGTCTCCGTTGGTAAACAGTTGCCAAACGCGCTTACTGTCAGCGTCTTGCGCGCAAATTGCATTTTGGCGATCGACAACGACGTTCCCTTGCATATCTAGGTACTGGTATGTGTTTACCTTCTCTCTAACCAGACGCCCTAAGATGACGGCATCTTCAGTACCACCGACTTCCGAACGACGGACATCTTGGTAGCTGCGTTCAGAGCTGTAGTTTGTGATGTATTGTTTGGTGTCCTTTGCTTGATTCGACCAGTAGTAAAAAATCACGCCACCGTAATAGCTAGATTTGTCATACTCAGGATCCAGCCCTCGGTGATGAGGGAATGCATCGGTATCGATTGTTATGGTCGAGTTTGAGCTAGAGATTGCTTTAGTTTGTAGTGAAAGTAGCTGAGACAGCGCTGGTACTTGCCAATCATTGAAGCCACATAAGTTCGCATTATTAGTGCTTTCCAGCAGGCCGTTACTGCCTAATACACTCGCTACACCAGATGCCGAAGCGTCATAAGCAAGATCGTCAGCACCATTTGGTCGACCGTCTTTGAGCAGTGTCCAAACTCGGCGTTTGCCTGTGATGTTAGTGTCTTCAACACAACGCCAGCCTTGTTGGTAGGTGGTGCTTTTTGGTAGGTAGTTGCCTAACTCGTCCAATTTAGCGAAGCGGCTGCTTACCATTGCGTCTGCTTGAGAAACGCTAAAGCCATTGTCTTTTGCCAGTTTCAGTCCATCTTTTGCTAGCACTTTTGATTGTACTAAGTTGTGGATTTTGGCCGTCGTATTCATCTCACTGATAAACTTCTGGAACAATGTAGTTAGGGTGGCAAACTCCGAGCCCAGCGATTGTGTTGATGTATTCAGCTCACTTGCGAACGAATTAACCATGCCATATTGATACTTTAGATCTGAGATAGCCTTGTACAGGTCTAAACTTGCCTGGTGAATATCCTTAGCCAGTGACGCAGAGCTTAGTGCGTTGGTTGAGCTGGATAGACTTACGGATTTTTGCTGCATGAACGTCAATTTTTGAGCAAATTCAGAACCAGAGACTAATGCGCTCAGTGCAACGGTGTTTTGCTCTAATTTAGCGACTTGTTCCTTATACGCTTTGACTTTGTTAATGAATTCAAGGCTCTCAGCATCAGTTCGGCTTTGAGCAACAGAGGCCTGAAATTCAAGAGCTTTCAGCTTTAGCTTCGTATTCTTAAGATCATCTGACCATGGTTGGGTTAAAGCCTGCAGTTCTACTATTTTAGCTTGAGCTTCCGTTTCTAATGCAGCATAACCTTTGCTCTTAGATTGGTTGGCGGTTAACCAGGTTTCTAGATAAAGCTCCGTAGCGTTAATTTTCGTATCTTGTGTACTCAGAAAGGCGGTTATTTCAGTCGTCGCGCTATCTACACCAGTGAGTAACTCTGTACCTGATGGCAATTGCCATTTAGCGTATGCGTATTTTGAATAATATTGCTCAACAGATTCTTGGCCTTTGCTGATAGTGACAGCGACGCCATTTTTATCCGCTAATACATTCACTGACTGATTCGATACCAAGTAACCACTTCTTAGATTTGATGGCAGTGTTGCAGGATCTCTCTGCGACAACGTGATTACTTCACTGGTGTCTGGAAGTGTCCAACCCGCAATACCACAATCATCCAGTTGTGCGACTTTATCGAATACAGTATTGATGTCTGCAGAGAATCGTTCCGCCCAAAACGTCGGTTCCCCTTGCCCTTTATCATCGTATTCAGCAATACAATTGAGCGAGTACGTATTCCATGAGCCACCATAACCAAAGTCAGCAGCTTGAGAACGAGTTTTCATTGGTACGAATTTTAGGCCGACAAAGCGGCTGCTTGCTGCTGTTGCCCAAAGCGTGTCGCTGGTTGAATTTGCTACACCTTCTTTCGCATGTGCTTTTAGTCGGATGCCAACACTAGCCTTGTCATATGCTTCAGGACCAATGAAATGCGGGTTTGAAACAGCAGGGTGCCAAGTCAAGCCTTTGTCGTTGGTGAACTCATAGTATTCGGCTTCATCAAAGCGAACAGATTGACCATCAACGTTGGCCGTTAAGTAGTCCCACTCAAAACCATTGGTCTTGATTGGGTTTGAGCCAGTGAAAGTGTTGGTAATCTCAGGCGAGGTTGGTGCTGGAATCTCAAACACTTTGGTGAAGGCTTGTGTGGGTAATGCTGCTACGCCATGAGGCATGCCATTCGTCGGGTTTTGAGCGACGCGTATTTGAACCTCACCGATATTCTTGTCGATATTACCGATCACAACCGGTTTTGCGGTGACTTTAGTCCAAGTAGAACCTGAGTCGAGCGTGACTTCGAAATGCTCTGGTTGTGTGAATTCGCCAAAGTATGTCCAATCTAGCGTGTTGTCCGTATCGTTAACCACTAGGCCCGTTGGAGCATTGGGTGCTGATGGACGAACGGTAAACGCAGCATCATTTGTCAGCTCTGATCCACTAGGACGACCGGTAATTGGATCTCGTTTGACTCGCACTTGAATTGAGTTAATAGCGTAAGCTTGATCGCTTAACTGATAAGGTTTCTGAGTAACTGTTGCCCAACCAGTGTTGAGTACATTGATCTCGTAATTCGCAGCTTCTGAGAAGCCTGTTACGAATGTCCAATCAAATGTGTCTAACCCATCGTGAGTGATTGGAGATGTTGGTGCCGATGGCTTGTCAGGTGTTACCGAATATGGCTTATCTGAGCACAGCGTTTCACCAGGATCATGTTGAGGATCTGTTCCTGCTTTCACTCTCACACAGACTTGCCCCTTAGCAAACGTCTCATCTGGGACTGCTTGTGGGTTGCTAGTTACCGGGCTAAATGTAAGACCTCTGTCTAGTGAGTATTCGTAGAAGTCATTGCCTGCAAACTTTGTAACTTCTGTCCACGCAAACGTGTTTTCAGCATCATCAATAATCGGCAGGGTTGGCGCAACAGGCTGGTTTTCTGAGCGAGTGAAAGCCGTACCAATCACTAGTGAATTGCCTGCAGGGCGAGCATCTTTCAAATTTGATTTTACACGGATAGAGATGCTGTTAGCGGCAAGTGAAACGTTGCCAACCACATATGGAAGTTCAGTGACAGTATTCCAACCGTTACCTAGATTAATCTCGTAGAAAGATGGCGCATCATATCCAGAGACCCAAAGCCAGTTGATCTGATTGGTGCTGTCGTTTGCAAAGTCCAGCGCAGGTTTTACTGGTTGCGCTGGGGTTACTGTCATTGGTTTGTCTGACATAGCACTTAAGCCGGTCGGGTGACCTAGGGAGTCATCCTTCGCGACACGTACTTTTAGATGTCCAACTGGAATGTCTAAGTCTTGAATGCGTTGAGGTTTTTCAGTAGCTTTTACCCAGTTAGCACCGTTATCTAGAGAGTACTCGTAGAGAGATAATTCATTAAAAGAATCGACCAGCGCCCAATCAAATTCATTGCTCGCGTTGTCCACTGTGACCCAAGCGGGTGCTGCCGGAACTGTCGTTAGCGTAAATGCTTTGCTTGAAAGAAGCGGTTTACCTGCTGGAGTATTCCGTGCACTAGAGGCTGCGACTCGAACCTGAATAGAGCCTTTATCGAATGCCTGTTTTCCAACCACAATCGGTTTGCGAATGACAGTCGACCAGGTGCTACCGGAATCTAAGGAATATTCGTAATCTGTGTTTTGGTTGAATCCACGCACAAACTGCCAGTTGAAAGTATCTGATGCATCATTGACTTTACCGTGTTTTGGCGCTGGTGGTTTAACCACGATTTCACTACCGTCGATATCTTCTTGCGAGACTTTGAGCTGCTCTCGGTACTCCTTGCCGAGTTGCTGCAGAGCACTGTCTGTCCCAGACGCACCGTGTGAAAGTCGATCCGTTTTGGCTTTGAACTCGACCAAATCAAGATCAGCGAGCTTGTATATTGCACCTTTACGGGCGTTAACTTGGTCGACACCTGCGTCTACTGAAGCTTTTTGGGCTTCTTGCAGTACGCGAGTCACACCGCGCGCAAACATGTGCACTTCACGGCCTTTTACCGAATTTGAAGCAGAGTAATCACCCAATGCTAGGCTTTTGTCGATCCCTAGGTCGTTAGCAACAAGCTCAGTTGCATCATCGAAACTGATACCGCTGGACTTTGACACACTGGCAATCAGTGAGGTAACTGGGCTTACGACGTCCGAGTTGTTACTTGGTACTTCTAAGGTAAACCCAGACTCAATTGCTTGGTTGGGGGTATCCATATCTACGGTTATGCCTGCTACGGCTTCAACCAACACTTTGTATTGAGCCACATCATCGTCGACATCAAGTTGGAATTGTCCTTTGGCGTCCGTTGTCGCAATGTCTCCATCGGCAGAATCACACATCGCATTGCCATTTTTGTCTAAACAGACCTTGGCTTTGTGCAAATAACCATCTAACGCTATACCTGAAATATTCGAGGATTTTGGCTGAGTTTGTGACTGGCTAAGCTTGGGATCTGAGTCTGCACCACCACAAGCAACAAGCATTGTAGAAACGAGTGAAACACCCGCCAATTTGTATGGATTCCTTACCACTTGAACTCCAAAGATTTATAAATTACCCGCTAGAAAGGATAAGAATATTAATTTAAATGATAGTAGTTATCAATATCATTTGATCTTTTATTTGGTTAAGTGATTTAATAGCAAAATAAAATACTACTCATACAACAATAAACTAGGTGAATCGGTCGAAAAAATGCGCAATAAATTTTTAGTATGCAAATTGTCACTAGCTATATCTAGTGCCCTAATGGTCGCAGGGTGTGGGGGGAGTTCTGATGGAGAGAATCCAGTTGGAGCGACCACTTCAGGCCATGCTTTTCAAAGTTCATTAGTATGTGCTGATGCAGATCTGAATGGTGTATGCAGTGAGCAAGAAAAACTCATTACAGACGTTTCCGGGTATGCACAACAGAGGCAATATGATGGTGCAATTTTAACCGCTTCTCCTGGTATGGAGCTGGTGACGCCTTTCACTACTTTGATTCATAGCGAGATGATGTTTAATCCAACGATTAGCAACGATATAGAACAGGCTAAAGCATCGCTTCAAAGTAAATTAGGTGATCATGTCGGTGTGAATTTTGCCTCACTAGACACAACATATGGACCTAAAGATAAGTCTAATGTGTTGCTAAAATCGCTGAAAAAGGCACAAACTGACGGAAAGCAAGCTGCATACACAAATATTGCCCATGCTCTCGACCTCATGATCGAGCATAAAACGTTGGACCTTTCAGGCGTCGATGTCGCGGGGACTGCTTCGAGGCACTTGCAAATAGAGGATGCTCTGGTTGTTCGCGGTTCTCAATCGGTGCCAGAATTGTCTGGTGCCAAATCTATCGCTCTGAATCCAGCGAGCAGTCAGGTAGTGTTTCTAACGGCGAATGATGTCGTGATGCAAATCGATAGCTCTTCACGTAATAAGCCAGTGACTCTTGATAATGGTTTGGCGTCCCAAGCTAATTCTGGCTTGATTAGTATTCGTTCTCATGACGACGATCATGATGACGATGACGATGACGATGACGATGACGATGACGACGATGATGACCACCATGGAGGCGGAACTGGTGGTGTAGAGATACCGGTAGAGTCTAATGAAATCATTCAGTTAGTACCTACATTGAATGGTAGCCAAGCCTATAAAGTTTATAAGCCTACGTCTTACGCCTCACCGACGGAGAGTGATATTTGTAATAGTAAAGGTGCCAACGGCATCTTCTTATCGAGTCTGACGAGTACCAATAATAATAGTGGTGCAAAGGCGTTTAAGATTGATAGCTACAGTAGCCGAAGCGGAGGAACGCTGCCGCCAATTCCTACGCCGAAACCTAAACCTGCTGAAACTCCTGATTCTAGTCAATCATGTATCAACGATAACTTTACAAAAGTGATTCCACTGCTGCAAAGCGGCTCGTTATTGGCAGTTAAAAATACTGGTAGTTCGATTTACTCGCAGCAAGAGGTTAGATTACTAAGTGCTGACAAGTTAGCGATGAATAATTGGCGCCACGCACTCAAGTCCTCTTCGCCTCAGATCATGCCATCTTACGACCAAAGTGAAGCTTTGATTGTTTATAAGAATTATTTTTCGAGCGCCAATTTAGCGGCTGAGGTTATTAACACAACTAACTTATCCACCAAGATGACTATTGATAAGTTGAACCTGAAAACAGCCAATATTGTAGCGAACCAGCAAATTTTGTTGGGGCTAGACAGTAACAAGCTTGAATGGGTTTCAAACTCGATTCAGCAAACGGTACTCGGGGAGTTGGATGTCGATTCCACCATCAGTAAGATAGCAACATCGAAGGATGGCAAAATAAGTGCGGTTGCTACAGCGAACATTCTCTATATCGTTGATAACACGAATAGAACCTTGATAGTGAAAGAGGTGTTGAGCAGTTCGGCAATCAACTCTTTGTATGTATTGGCTGAAAAAGTGATTGCGCTGACTTCTTCAGGGGTGGATTACTATCAATTCCGAAATATTAGTGGTCCGGCTCTTAAAGTTGGCAGCCAACTGGTAACAAAAGAACTCCTTAAAAAATGGGAAGACAGTGGAAACTCAAGCTGGAACTCTACTAACTTGGGCTACATTCTTTCTCAAACAGGAACGGAAAGTAGCATTTCTGATAAATTCAAAAATGTTAACCTTTCATTCTCTCCTTCTAACGCAACAACCTCGAGTGGCATCACAGGAGTGAACGTTAGCGGCTTAGAACGAGGTGAGTGGTTAACCTTTTATAAAGCCCTTTAAAGGCATTCAATCAATAAAGAAGGGAGGCTAACTCCCTTCTTTACTCAGGTACTTGCTACATATTCTCAGCCTGTTTCAATCGGCTTTGACGCCAGTAATTGAGCGAGGAGATAGCCGCTAAAAAGATAACGACGGCGGTCATCACATGTATGACTGACTCCGATGTCCCTTCGTACGCATTACTGCCTAAATCAATCGCTGCAGAAACGATAAATAGGCGAATAGCCGTCACCAGTGATGCTGCGATTCCTGTTAGATCTGGAAAAACTTGCATCGATTTAGCAAAGAACAATCCAATCGATAACCCTGCACCTATTGAAAATAAGCACATCGTCCCTGTTAGGATGAATGGTGAGTTAAGTTGTTCAGACGGCAATAAGAAAAAGATGAGCGTGGTGGTAAATATTAAGCCAAGCCCAGTACTTTTTAATTTATCAATGCCAAACCTGTCGATTAAGCGTGCGTTGTTCAAACTCACCAAGACGAATGTGCCCAGTGTTGCCATTTGGAAAAACGGGAAGCGATCGGGGCTGACGTCTAATTGCTCTATATACAATAACGACATGTTGGAAACGTAAATCATATAGGCGGCAAGAATTAAGCTCGTCACTAGCGTGTTGTACCAAAAGGCAGACGAAGACAATACGGTTTTGTAGTCGCTTGCTATTCGCTTTGGCGCGACCTTCTTCCGTTTATCTCTACTCAAAGATTCAGGTAAGAAGAAGAAGCATTTGGTCGCAGACAGCAGTACTAAAATGGCGATAAAGACAAAGTTTGCTTTATACCCCATATGGAGGCTTATCCAGCCACCAATAAGAGGTGCAAAAGCCATCAAGCTGACCACTAAAGTGTTGAGGTCGGCAATCAGTTTGGCGGCGGGTTCTTCATCGAACAGATCAAAGATCATTGCGGTACCAACGATTACGCACGCTGAACTACCGAAGCCTTGGAGCAGTCGAAACGCTAATAATTGCTCGATACTTGAAGCAAAAATGCAGCCGATACTTGCAGCAAGGAAGACACTAAAACCAAACATTAGTATCTTTCGGCGACCAAAATGATCCGACAGTGGTCCATAGAGTAAGGAACCAATACAGATGCCGATAAAGTTATAGCTCAGAATGCGCTGCACCATAACCGCGTCAGTGTTGAAGTCCTTCAATATATCGGGAAATGTGGGTAGATAGATATCCGTCTCCATGGCAGCACCAAGGAATATGAATACCATTAAAAATCGAAACCACTTCCCCTCATGAGAGATGGGAAACATAGTTAATCCAATGAGTTATTATTATAAAAGTCAGAAGCGCAGACGCTGCAAGTGCAGGTAGGCTTAGAATGAAATTTTGATATTGGGATGCGCGTAGTAGAGAGGAGTGTTACGCAGGGTTGTCATTCCCGTCACTTGGTTGTGATCAAGTAGGATGTAAATGTAACATAATGTTTCATCATTTCAAGGTGTCGATTGCTGTTTTCACGCTCCCCTATGCAAACGATGAAAGTCATGTCCTTTTAACCTCTTCAGAAGTGTTAATGATTTGTTGCTCGGCATAAAACCGGAGTATGATACTGGATTACTATTTAGGATTTGGCTGCTATGAGTGCATCGAAGGCGAGCTGGAAAACGCCGCAAAACTTTTTATTATTGATTTCGATTGTTGTACCTATCTCGTTTTCGAGCTGGATGGCTCTGTTGAACAACTTCGTGATAGAGAAAGCGAACTTTGACGGTGCCGATATCGGCTTACTACAAAGTGTTCGTGAAATTCCGGGCTTTTTAGCTTTTACTGTGGTGTTTGTGCTGGCTTTCATCCGCGAGCAGCGCTTCATGTTGGTATCGCTGGCTATGCTCACTATCGGGACGGCGATTACTGGCTTATTCCCTTCACTTACTGGCCTTTTGTTTACCACCATTTTGATGTCGACGGGCTTTCATTATTTTGAAACCCTCAAGCAATCTTTATCCCTACAATGGCTGAGTAAAGAAGAAGCGCCAGAGATGCTAGGTAAAATGATCTCGGTTGGTGCGTTAGCATCTCTGCTTACTTACGGCTCTATCTGGGTGATGTTGGAGCAGTTAAAGCTCGATTTCGTTTGGGTATATGGCATTACTGGCGGCCTAGGTTTTGTTCTGGTACTGGTGATGACTTTTGGCTTCCCTGAATTTCAAACGAAGACCCAGCAAAATAAGAAGTTGGTGCTAAGAAAGCGCTACTGGCTTTACTACGCACTGACGTTCATGAGCGGAGCAAGAAGACAAATCTTCACGGTGTTCGCAGGCTTCTTGATGGTAGAGAAGTTCGGTTACTCGGCTGCAGACATCACGCTACTGTTTTTAATTAACTACTTGTTTAACTTTTTGTTCGCCAAACGCATTGGTAAGTTTATTGGTGTAGTGGGTGAGCGGAAGGCGCTGATCTTCGAGTATGTCGGTTTGATTGGTGTGTTCGTTGGGTATGCTTTAGTACAAACGGCGGAGTGGGCAGCCGCGCTGTATGTTGTCGATCATCTGTTCTTTGCGTTGGCATTGGCGATCAAAACCTACTTCCAGAAAATTGCAGACCCTGCTGACATGGCTTCAACCGCGGGTGTCTCTTTCACCATCAACCATATCGCAGCGGTTGTTATTCCAGTCGTGTTTGGTGTGATTTGGTTGTCTTCCCCTGCGACAGTTTTTTACATTGGTGCAGCAATGGCTGTGGTTTCTTTGGCGCTGTCTTTAAACATTCCTAAGAAGCCTGAAGAAGGTAACGAAGTCCGGATGTTTAGCTGGCGATAATGTTCATTTCGATCTAATGAGATAAACAAAAAGCTCCAATAGTGATATTGGAGCTTTTTTAGTTTCTGCTGTTCGCTCGTCTAAACGATTTGTTGCTCTAAAGAGTCAGCAAAGCGCTTCTTATAACTGCGTAACATGCTAAAGCTGACGATTGCCGTTAGAGTTTCCGCGAATAGAATACTTGCCCAAATCCCTTGTTCTGGGAACAGCTTTGGCAGAATGATGATACCCAAAGCCACGAACACAAAACCGCGAGCAAGAGATATTAGTGTTGCCTGTTTTGGTTTGGCAGTCGCTTGAAACAGGTTGGCAATCACTAAGTTGATTCCCATTAGCGGCACACCAAAGAAAAAGAAAGTGAGTGCGGTCACGGATAGCCCAATCAAATCACTTGAAGCTCCCAGATAAAGCGCTGCGATTTGAGGTGCGAACAGATACACAATCCCCATAAATACTAGGCCACTGCCGACTGCACTTTTTAATCCTAAGCGGAAGATTTCTTCGATGCGATTTGGCTGGTTAGCACCATGATTGAAGCTAATGATAGGCTGACAAGCTTGAGCAATACCGACCATCACAAATAGAGCAAAGACCCCGATGTTGGCTGTTAAACCATAAGCGATTATGTGGTTCTCACCAAACTGATCCAACAGTACATAGTTGAAGAGCAAGATCGTCATAGCGGCTGTGACTTCAATGAAGAAAGTTGGAGTGCCAATCTTCAGGATGCTTGGTAGTTTATTAAAACCAATACCTTTTAAACTCAGCGTTAAGGTGCCTTGTTTGCGTACAAAGTGACTCAATAAAATACACGCGATGACACCCTGTGCGATGGCTGTGCCGTAGGCGGCCCCTTTCATGCCCCAGCCCCATTTTAGGACAAAGAAGTAATCCAATACGAGGTTGACCACAGCACCAATCGACATGGCGTAAGTCGCCAGTTTTGGGTTGGTATCGTTACGCACAAAGCATGACATAACCCAAGCTAACGAGTAGAGCACGAAGAACTGCAGCATTACCGATAGGTAGTCGTGAGTCAGCTCAGCCATGTATCCAGAAGCCCCCATCAGCGCAATAATCTCATCGAGCCAATACAAGGCAATGCTGACGGTCACCGTGCTAAATAGAGCGGTGATCAACATCGATTGATTAAACAGAGTTTGCCCAGAGGTTACGTTGCCTTTGCCCACTTCAATAGACATCAGCGCCGCACCACCAATACCAACCATCATGGCAATTGCAGTGAATATTGAGAAAGCAGGGATGGTGAGAGCGATAGCGCCCAAGCCATCAGGACCGACACCATGCCCAACGAACCAAGCGTCTCCCATTATGAAAAGAGATTTGATCACCATGCCGGTTAGCGCTGGCCATAGGTATTGATAAAAAGACTTAGATATTGGATCGGTTTTTAGGTTGATGGCCATTCGAATAAGCTCCCAACAATTTGGATGTACCAAAATGGATGAAATAAAGAGGGAGCATTATCGGAACTTAATGGAGGCTAAAAAAGGGATTATCTGCGTATTATATTGCACTATCTGCACATCGGCTTCGAAACTGTGCCGGTGACTCTTTCATCTGTCCGCGATAAAAACGGCTGAAATAGGCCGGATCTTCGAAGCCTAGTTCAAAAGCGATGGTCTTGATGGTCTTGGTTGAGAAGAGCAGTTCTCGATTCGCTTCTAAAATGATTCGGTCGTGGATCAATTGAGTGACGGTTTTACCTTTATCAGCTTTGACAATTTCGTTAATACGTTTGTTGGTTATCGACAGCGCTTGCGCATAAAAATCACAATGTTTATGGGTGATGTAGTGCTGTTCAATCAAATCAACCACCTTGTTCACTCGGCTATCGCGTACTTCACCTTTCAATGAGGATTGGCTAGCAAAGCGCAGGATGTAGCGCAAAAAGCTATTCATGAGTGATTCTACTAGGTCCCAGTCACTCTCTTCTCGTGCGCACTCTTCTTTCAGCATGTCGAAAATAGGCAACAAGTAGCGGTTGCCTTCTTCACTGCAATCCAAATAGGGAGGGCGGCTTTGGTGCATGGCAAAAACAGTATCGACCAGCTGAGTGTTGCGGTGATTGGTTTTAACAAAGCCAGGAGTAAATACCAGTAAACGAGCACTTTCTCCGACTAGCTCCGAGCGGTGTACTTGGCCCGGTGCAATGGTGAAAATACGGCCGATCTTATTGTCGTAGTCAACGAAATCAATGCTCTGACTGCCATGATTATCCACGCACCATACTAACTCCCAGTATTCATGTCTGTGCGGTTCTAAGAACGCATCATCGTTATTCGTCAGTTCCTCAACCCTACAAAGTTGACCTTTGACAAGACGCATGTGTTTGATGGGATTACTCATGACATTCCTTTGTGGAGAGATAACTAAGGGTATTAACCAGAGCTGGCAATAATGGCTGAGTCTAATGTAGTTGATTGCGATGTTTAAGTCATTCGCTTGGTAAGCGGTTCAATATGAGAAGGGGTTGGCTGTAAAGGGGCAGTAAATTGTGAAGGCGTGTTGGGACTAAACAAAACCCCAGGAGCATATGGTGAGCTTCTGGGGTAGTTTGAATGCGGTTTATCTTAGTATTTAGCTGCTTAGTTACTGCTTGCCGTTTTAAGCGTTGAACGTAGCTTGAAGATGCTCTTTGGTGCTTTAGTTAGCAGGATGCCACAAAGTAGAGGGATCATCATAAGCAGAGACTGTTCCGATAGCACCTCACCATTGATGTAGCAAGAGATCAACAGTGCAACCACTGGGAAGATAAGGAAACAAATGGATGCTTGGAACGGCGTCGACACCTGACCTAGTTTGAAGTAAGCCACAATGCCACCGACACTCGCTACAAAACCTAGGTACACGACCGCTGAGATAGAATCCCAAGTGAAAGATTCTACATTCACGTTCTCACCGACTGCCGATACAGCAAACAAGAAAATCGCAGCAATAAAACTTGGTACAGCGTTGTAAGTCAGCACCTCGATACCTTTACAGTGTTTTTGAACCAATACGTACATTACCGCGTGAATCGCAACCGCGAGCCCCAGACAAACTGTACCGATAAAGTAGTCATCACCGCCCATCTGCATTTCGTTACCAAGGATCAAACATAGGCTCACAACAGCAGTAATCAAACCGAATATCTGGTGCTTCGCCAGTCGTAGACCTAAGAATAAGCCAGACATCAGCATCACAGCGACAGGCATGTTGGCGAAGATGATCGACGCTAAACCTGAAGAGATGTATTGCTCGCCATAGATCATCAACGTAAACGGAATCGCGAAATACATCAGCGCAACAATAAGCAGCCATTGGCGCTTACCTTTAGGGAACAGCAGTGGTTGGTTGAAGACTTTCGCCAATACCGCAAGCAGAGGGGCTGCAAGTAAAAAGCGCAACGCAGTAGCAAAAATAGGTGGGATAGAATGCAATGCTACTTCCATAGCGAACCAAGTGGTTCCCCAAATTAAGCAAACAGAGACAAAAAGCAAGATAGTTAGCGACTTCGAATTCATGGTGACTACTCATTAATAATTATTTTAAATCATAGGCTTGTAGCGCCTTAATGACGTGGCACAGTATAAGGAGGTAGTCGGAGAAAAAATTTGTCTTTTTGTCTCTAATTGAAATGAAATGTAGAAATTAAATCTCTAATATAACTATTGAGAAGCAAATATTTTCACCAATTGATATTTTTATAAAGTCATTATTCTTTGTGAGGTTTAGTTTTGGTTGAGAATTAACCAATTTAGCGGCGCATAGTGATTTGGTTAAAATCAATCCAACCGTTCGCCAACTGCTCCACTGGGTTCACGGTTTTGGCATAATTGAGCTGCTGTTTAACGTGGAAAATTGGTCGATAGATTCCGAATGTGATCAATTGCGCTTCTATGTGTAGGAAGGCAGGTTGTCGTTGCTGGTAATCGGTGATTTTCCAAAGCCGTTCAAGGTTTTCATCTCGCCACTGTTTTTGCTCATCAGTGAGGCACACTTCTAATGCGATAGAACTTTGTAGCCACCCCATCCAACTGCTATCGAGGTTATCTGAAAACACTTCGCCGCTAATTAATATGTCTGCATCTTTTAGGTTATCTGGCTGACAAAATTCAGGGAACTCGAGCACTTGATATTCGCAGATAAAACCAAGTTCATTTAACCGATCACAATAGTGGCGAGCCATTTTTATGTGGTCAAAAAGCTGATAGGTTAGGATCTTTAACGGTTGTTTAGGCTTGCTATGCTGGTCAGCGAATTGTCGAGCCATTTGTAATGGGCTTTGGTTATTTGCCGTTTCTATCTTTGGCTGTGTTGATTGATTTGACGTCGATAGCATCCCCTCGGCGTAGCCGACAGTGTCCAGAGGTATGTCTTTCGCGATCCCTAGCAAACGTAGTAATTCACTCAGTGATTTAAGGTGTTGTGGGTTTGATAGCCAAGTGTGTCGATGTGGGTTTATTAAAGCGTACTCGCACCCCTTTTCCCACTGTTCTATCTCGGCAAGCTCGTTTGAGATGGATGAGTGTTGGTAATGTGGGTGTGAGTGAACAATATCGCAGTGCATTTCATAGTCTTTGGCTTTATCACCAACATTCCAAATTTCTATACCGTCTACCCAAGGTCGGTGCCCATGGTAGGAGCTGAAAACCTCGAGTATGGTTAGCCATTCGGACTGTTCCACTAATTTAAAGCTGCCGCTACCAATGATTTTATCTCCTACTTTTTTGGCAACACCTGCGGCGGAGCACGATAGCAGTGATGGAAGGTAGCCTGTGTTGGCATTGATATCGAAACAGAGGTGGAGCGGATCGATAACAGTAATAGCGGAGATGCATTTAAATTGCTGACTATTGTGGTGACTGCTGCCTATCAGACGTTGAAAGTGTGCTTTGACGTCTTGCGCTAGAATCGGTGAACCGTCATGAAAGACTAAGCCTTTGCGTAACGTGAAGTGCCAACGGTGCTCTGTTTGATACCAATCAATGGCAAGATCACCATCAAACGAGTGAGTTGACTTGTTGAAACGTAGTAAGTTACTAAAAAGGTAGCTAGTGATGTGAGCTTCAGTGCGTCGTGTGACTTCAATCGGGTCCAGACTGTGTGTCCCTCGATAAAAAGGGATTTGCAGAATATCTAGTTCAGTAGGCAAGCTTTGATAGCGGCTGATATAACCCAGTAGAAACTGATCCCGTTGTGATTCATCAACCAGATCCAATGCTTGGTCAACTTTATTCTCAGAGAGCAATTCATCTATTCGTACCTCAAGCTCACTGTCCAAGCTTTTTAATAGCGTGAGTGTGGGTAGGTTGCCTCTGCCAACTCCCGACTTCCAGTCAACCCAACCTTCGTTGACTAGCTTTTTGATCACCAATTGAGCGTTACGTTTGGTACAACCTAGCGCATTCGTTATTTCAGTTAAAGAGAGTGAAGTCGGTTGGTTAACGAGTACCCGAGAACGTAAAAATGCTAGAGCCTTCCAGTAATGCATAAAGGTGAAATCCTTGTTTGAACTTTCTATTTTTCTTCATCTTTTAATCTCGATAATAGAGTTATTCGATTGTTTTTAAAAGGAATGAGAAATGGAAAGTATAAAAGGTGCAGAGGTATCCCCCTCTATTTGGAAAAGCTCAAGCTTTATTGTTTTGTTCTCAACAGCGTTCTTTGTTGCCTTTGGTACCAAGATTTATGACCTTGCTCTGCCCTTGTTGGTTTACGAGTTGACAGAGTCTTCAGAGATGATGGGTTGGATGAGAGCCGTCGAGTTTTTACCCAACCTACTATTAGCTCTGTTCATCGGTGTTTGGGTTGACAGGTTTAATAAAAAGCAGTGGTCACAATGCATGTTGATCGGGCAAGCAGCAGTATTGGTCGTCTCTTATATTGCAGTGAGATGGTTGCCGAACCCTTTGTACGCACTGTTTCCGTGCGCATTCCTGATGATGGCGTTTAACTATGGTTACCACAATGCGCGTATTGGGATGATGAAAAATGTTTTACCTCAGCACATGCAAAATATCGCCACCGCGAGAATGAGTTCTTTGTACAGTTTGTTAGAAACTGTTGGCCCGGTTTTGTCTGGGGGGCTGCTTTTATTGTCTGCGTTACATAACGTGTTTTTGCTTATTGCGGGGATGTATGTGCTAGCATTTTGGCAGCTCAATAAACTGGAATTCAAGCCATCAGCCCCCGTGGTTCAACAGTCGGTGCTGAGCGCGCTTAAAGAGGGTTGGTCGATCTTATATGCGAACAAAAACATGTGGCACATCACCTTGGTCGTGATGGTGATCAATACCACGGGTGCAATTTTCTGGATTCAAGCCATCTATTTTGCCAAAGCTGAATTAGCGCTTAGTCATATCGAGGTGGGTTACTTGATCGCGGCGTCCGGCGTCGGTGGTTTATTAGGTTCTTTTACCGCTGATAAGGTTAGAAAGCGCATCGGGTTTGGTGTGCTGCTTATTTTGTCTATTGTTTTAGAGGCGTTTGGATTCTTGTTCCCTGCATTGCTGAGTCGAAGCTATTTATTGCAAGGTATGACTTCAGCGCACATGGTTGTTATTGAAAAAGGCGTATTGATGATGTCGTTCTTATGGGTGAGTGCGATTGGCGTCTACAGCAGCATTTGTATTTGGAGCTATCGTCAAGAAGCATTCGAGGAAAAGCACCTTGGTCGTGTTGCTGGAATTACAGGGTCTTTGTTTAAACTCTTGATGCCATTTGGTCTGGCTGCTTCTGGATACTTGGTGACAATGTTTGGTTTGCCAGTACTCTTTGTCAGCTGTTTCGTGGCTCAAGTGTTGGCTGCCCTTGGGTTGATGATGACCAAGGTTCGCAAGATTCCTTAACGCCTCATTCTGGGTAAACCGTTATCAGCAGCAAAGTTATCGCATTAAGTGTTTAAAATTTATTTGGTTCACGTTCATACTGAACAAAGGCCGACATAGCATGGAAATGAGGTAGGGCATTTGAAAAACACAATCGACTTAAATCTGTATCGATTTTTGGACCTGCTTTATGAGCAACAATCTCAGGCGAAGGTATGCCATATTCTGGATATAAGCCGCGCCACGTTTAATCGCCACCTTTCGGATTGTCGAGATTTGTTTGCTAATGAGTTATTCATTGCAACCAAAGGTGTTTATGCGCCGACCTTGTTCACCACTCAACTAATACTGGTGGTGAAAGAACCTTTAGAAAAGCTAGAGCAAGCGCAGCAAATATCGCAGTCGTTTATTGGTAACGATTCGAACATCGAATATGTTTTTCACGCCGCCAATCCGCTGAGCACACTGTTTACGGTCCCTTTGTTGCAGGGACTTACTAATGAGGAGGCTAAACCCAAGATCTCGATGATGGACTGGTCTTTGGATGGCGTTGAATTCCCTAAAGCAGGGACCTTAGCGATTGGTGTGTCGGGCTACCCTAATGAGCTCAACGACCGAATTGTGGAGCGTAAAGTAGGGTCGTTGGAGCTGTTTGCTTATGTGGCGGATACTCACCCTTTAGCCAAAAATGAAGCCATCGACCTCAACCAGTTAGAAAGCTTTGATACGGTGCGCGTTTCGATGGGGTCATTGGATGCGAACTCCTATTACGAACGCCTAAAAAAACGCACAGGCTTGGTATTGCAACAAAAGCTGACCGTTGCATCGGTATCCTCTGCGTTGCAATGTGTTCAAGTAAGCCAGTATGTGTACGTTGGCTTTGATATGGATTTGGCTTCTATCCCTAGTGGGCTCAGTAAACGTCCTGTTTTATTCAACGGTGAAGCGGTGACTTTTGATGTTGGTATTCAGTATCACCGAGCTTGTTATCAGCACCCGATAGTCAAACGGATTGAGCAGATCTTAAGTGAGAGCTTAGAAAGCTATTGATCATATAGATGATGACAACAACAAAAAAACGCGCCGATGAAGGCGCGTTTTTTAGTATCTACAGCTTGTTTAGTTAAGTCTGGTTCGTGTTACAACTTAACTTCTTCAATGTCGCTTGGCTTCCATGTTTGGTCATACCAAGCTTCTTGAGGGCCGTAGAGTCTTAGTATCGTGAACCAACCTTTACCTGGTACCGTCTCAATCCAGTTCGCTTCTTTGCCTTTTGGAGCGGTAGGGCCAAAGTACAAATCAACCGAACCATCTTTGTTTTCAATGAAATCATCACGCTGATTATTCTTACTTGGCAGCGGTTGACTGGTTTGCAGTTCTGAGCGCGTTTGCGTGTCGTAAGCCACAATCGACCAGAAGTTCTTAGCAGGCACATTCGCTGGAATATTCAATTTATACTGCTTACCACCATCAAAGTATTCACCGCTTTTTGCTTGGTCAATCAATGCGTATTGAGAGCCCTTTTCGATAAGCTTCAGGGCCATCGCTGGTGTATTCACTGTCGCGATGTAGAAGAAGTAAGAACGAGCATCTAGGTTGCGCCCGCCTTCACCTTGGTCGACTAACCATTGGTAATCTTTGCCGATAAACGCCGTTTTCCATAGGCGATCTTCATAGATGTAAGCTTTCTTGTCTCTTGGTTGGAAGTACAGTGATCTAGCTGTTGCATTACCAATCGCGACGCCATCCTTCATCAGTTTTTGCATACGCTCATCGGGTGCAAAAGGTTTGTTCTTCTGAATACCAATGCTCGACATTAAACCACGAAGTTCTGGGTCGATGAATGAAATCGGCTCTTTATCTAGCACCGTTTTAATCTCGGTGTAGAAGTGCTCATCGTTCGCATGAATGGTATTGAATGACTTGCCGCTACCAGAGATGAACTCCATTTTTGGTTGATCATCTTTCTTCGCCAATGGGTAAATCTTCAGCTTCTCTTTGTAAGCTTTTACAGCAGCGTCAGTCTTCCCATCTTTCAGGAATCCGCGCGCAATAAACCAGTTGGTGTAGCTGGTGGATTGCGAAACAAAGTAGCCTTCAGGCACTTCGCCTTCGTAACCCGGAGGTAGAATCAAGTACTTACCGCCTTTGCCTTTATCCGGACCTACGATGCCCAAGTCAGTGACAAAACGGAAGAACGCATCGTTCACCGTTGTCGGTCCCATGCCCTCAGGGACTTCAATGACAGTTGGACCGTCTTTTTCAAGGTCTAGGAAAACCGAAGCATAAACGGTGTCGGTGTTACCTGTTAAAAATAACGGATTTGAATCCATCAGATTATCGAACACCACCACTTGGTTTGATGATGTTGAGCCTATCTCAGTATGACCAACACGCAGTGCTTCAATCGAAGCCATTGGAATTGCATTGAGGAACACTTCTGTTGAGCGAAGCGTGTCTAGGTTGTCATAAAGCTTTTGCGCGGTTTCAGCCGTTGGCGCACCATCTTTAAAATTCAACTCGCCGATACTGGTTTGTACTGTATCTGGCGTCATGATGCTTGACGGAATATCGGTATTGTAGCTTTCAGTCGCCAGTACTTGGTGTGAGATAAAAATACTGCTCGCTAATACAATTGCTTTCAGCTTCGACGTAATCATGATGTCACCTTTCAGTTTCGTTTCGATGTGCTTACTTTATGCTAGTCGAAAAAAAATATCTGATACGCTTCAGGCTCAAAAAAGAGCACGAAAGTACGATAGATGAGCAAATTCTTTAAATGTAGGTTCTTAGTGGGTTTACTTAGGGATCTTAAGAAGTGTATTCGTTATAAAAAAGCCCCTTTACTGAATCAGACTATAAAGGGGTGAGAGCTACCACACGAAACGGTAAACTAAAAACGAAGGTTGAAGCCTAGTTCGACGCTGCCATCTGAACGAAATACATCTCCTGGACTAACGCGCTTTTGACCGAATGTATATTTCACATAAGGCTCCACCCATTTGGGTTTCAGGGTAAAAGTGATGTCTTGGCTGTTGTAATAACCTTTTGAACCCGTTAATTGGCGATCATGGCTGAATGAATAGGAAAAGTTCATAAACTCCGTGGGAGAGTAACTTGTCCCGATAGTGTTTTTCCATTCTCTATCTGTCATATCTATGAGGGATAAAGAAACATCGCGCCATTCATGCGATGTGTTCGCAAACACCATAATATTGTTCGTGATGGCGGTGCCACCAAATAAGCCGATATCGTAGATATCGATAAGGTCTGCTCGGCCATAACTCACGAAAGCTTCAGTGTAAAAGTTACCCAGCATCAAGCCGTAACCAGTTCCTATTTCTAGGTAACCTTCCGAGTCAATTTCTGCACTGATGTTGATCTCTTCAGTTGCTTGAATAACTCCAGATACAGTACCTATCCAGTTGTCTCCAGCTTTAGCTGTTTGAAAGCTCAAGCTTGGCTCATGATAATTTAATGTTTGTAATTGATGGTCGTTTGCACATACGGCAAGGGGTATCAATAAAGTGATTAATAGTCGTTTCATCGTGTTCCCAACTCTCAAATAAAAAGGAGCCGCTAATAAGCGGCTCCTTTGCTTTTATATTTATTGTCTTTGATTAGCTGCGACTAACACGGTCTTTTACAGCTTGCTTAATTTGCTGACGTTGTTCTTGAGATAGAGATTGTGCCTTTTGACGAATTTGCTCTGCATTTAAATCTGAGCGAAGCTCAATACGTTCAGCAATTACTTTCTTTGCTTTATCAGAGATATTTACATCAACAATTTTCCCGTCATTAATAATAATACTTACCGCTTTGTCATTAATACTAATCCATGTTGAGCCGTCAGTATTTTGTCCAGATTCAATGCTAGTAATCAGTTGGTCATTTAAGCTTGGTGGTAGTTGTTTTTCAGAATCAGGAGATACTCCCCATTCACCATCAATGCTTGATTTTTCCCAATCAATTACCCATTCCCCACGATTGTCTTGATAAATAACATAAACGTCGTCAGAGTTCATGGCACCTAGTCGAACTTCAAACGATCCATGAGTATCACCTGGCTCAATAATTAATACCGTTTTACCCTCTTCGTTGTACACGTAAGCTTGTTGGTGTTCTTTACTAAACTCGACAGTGTAAGGTTTATTTGGATTATCCCAACCGCCATCAAATTCAGGTAAGTCGTTATCTGGGTTTACCCAACCCCATCCATTATCTACATCACCTCTGATGATGGTAATATTACCGTTGCTGTCTTTTCCAATTTGCATAGTTTCGCCAGTAGAGAAATCAGTAAATACGATTCGACCTTTTCCATCATATTCAGCTCCACCAACAACAACACCATCAATTGTGACTAAGTTAGTTGTTGTATCAATAACATAATCAACACCATTAATTGTCACTGGTATAAATGGGTTTGTGTGTCCTTCATCGCCATCCCATTTAGGTGGTAATTCTGGAGCAGGTTTCGTGACATCCCAGCCATGATCTCCATCCCATGAATCATCATCTTTAGGTGGTAGTTGTGGGGCTGGTTTTATCGTTTCAGAAATAATTAAACGGCCATTTTCAACTTTAAGTACTGCTTCTCCACCATTGTTGCCATGAAAGATAAGCTCTGAACCTTCTTTTTGTATATGGCCAATGGTTTCACCTTGAGCATTTTTTACTTCATCACCATTGGTTACATAGGTTGTACCATTTAAGCGCATGACCGTATTACCATTGCTTCCTTGCAATAAATTAGCTTGGTAATTACCTTCATCACCACTAATGATTGCTGCTTGTAGGTTTTCGCCTTGGAAGTATGTAACGTCAGCAATACCGTCTTGTGGATCAATACCGCCGCCGTTATCACTTGAACCAGAAGAAGAACAGCCAGCAAGGAATGTCGCCGCAATAGCAGTGCTCAGTAATTTTAGTTTCATGGTTTACTCTCAAATAATTGTTTAGGAACTTAAGTTGCTTCTTGCAGTGTTATGTGGCGTTCCTAGCCGATGAGAGAAGTATATGGATTGAACAAAAAAGCCTCTAATCCCTTAAAGGAATAGAGGCATTAACGTTTAGTTATTAATAAAGGAAAGTAAAGACGCTGATAACTACTGGTTATTATTGATAAGGTTATCAAGTATCTTTTTAAGCCATAGAGTTGTTGGGCTGTTTCGATTCTTGTGATGAAAATAAGCACAAACGACAGGGTTAATATCTTTGTTATCAAACAAGATATCGATAGCTCGTAAAGAGGTTTTCTTCTCTATTCCTAAAAACTTCGAGGCAGGAAACATCATATCGGAGTTTTGCACTACGTCGATAACTGCTGATGGAAGCTCGGAGCGAAAGCCTATTCTGGCGTCAAGCCCTTTGATTTTTAGAATTTTTTCAGCAATTGTTTGATGAGAATTCCAGTCTATAGCAATGATCGTCGCCAGTTCAAACTTCACACCATCTTTGATTTCAATGAAATCTTTCTGGTAAGGATGCCCTTCTCTTAGATAGCCCTTAAAGCTGTCTTGTGCGATCGGCTGTTGTAATAGTTCTTTTGGGGCGTGGTTAATTTCATAATTGAAGCCAATCAGAACTTCATCATTGATGATGTCTGACATCGTTGTTTTAGACCAATTTAATAGCTGAACTTGAACGTGTGGAGCTTGAGAACGAATTGCATTGAACAACTTGCTAGATAGTGAACTTAAAAGAAATGGAGACAAAGCTAATTTCAATGGACCGCGTAGTTCACTAGGATCGAACTCATTACTATTATTGAGTGCCGAGGATAGGTCATCCAAGATAGGTGAAATACTCTCAGCCAACATATTTGCGTGTTCAGTTGCACGTAAGCCGTGATGCGTTTTGACAAATAGTTCATCGTCGAAATGATCGCGCAATCGTTGTAGAGCTTTACTTATCGCAGGCTGAGATACGAATAGGCGCTCGGAGGCTTTACGCATATTCCTTTCTTGATGAAGAATGATAAAAGTGCGAAGTAAATTTAAATCTAAGTTCGAGAATAGATCTTTTGCCATAAGGAGCACCGAATGATTATGAGTTCTTTAATCATAAGTTGGTAACAGATTGAGAACAAATAGAAAACTTATATGGATGTGATGCTAATAAAACAAAACCCGCACTCGGCGGGTTTGTTGGGCTCTGGAATAGGTATTTTCTGTATGCGATTACTATTGAGTAACAGGCTTAACTTGCTTGGATTGTCTGACTGCAAGAATAAGTTGCGGTAGCAGCGACATTACGATCATGCCTGTCATTAGTGAGTATTGGACTGCAGTGAATGATTCACCCATCAACACCATACCTGTAACGATACCTGCTACTGGGTTAGCGATGCCACCGAAGGTGAAATCAACTACAGACATACGTTGCAGCAACCACACATACATGCCGTAACCAAGTGCCGTGTTTAGCCCAATCACCCACAATAGGCCCATCGCATTACGAGTATCGAAATGAGTGACAGCGTTAACATAAGGCTGTGGGTCGATGAAGGCATGAACGCCAGACGCGACAGACAAAATCGTACCGCCCAGAATGAGCTGCCATGTGAGTACTTTCCACCAGTGCATGCGATTACCCAGTGACTTGGTAATGCTGCTGCCGATAACGATACACATGATAGCGGCAAACATGGCGCCTAAACCGATAGGGTTCAATGCGATTTGACTTGGGTTGAATAGAATCCAAGCTAAGGTGATCAAGCCAATACCTGACAAGGCTTGAATCAAATGCGGGCGCTGTTTCTTCACTACCCAATGGAAGATCATTGCGAACACAGGTACAGAGATCATCCCCACGCCTGAAATCGCTGAAGGCAGGGTTAGTGCCATCACGAAGATCAAACCAAAGAAGGTCGCGATGTTGATCAGGCCTAGAGTGAAAATGATTTGCCACTCGCCTTTTCTCGGCAGTGTCGGTTTTACCGCTAGCAATAACAAACCAGCAGGTAATGCACGCAAAGCACCTAGTAATAGTGGTGGCCACTCCTGTAGCGTAAATTGCGTCACTGCATAAGTTGTTCCCCAGAAGAATGCGGGAATCATTGCTAATAATATGTTCATCTAAAATATCTTTACGTTAAGATAACTATTGTGTGAACTGTATACTGAGAACTAGTGGTTGTAAAGTATCTTTATGTTAAACTAGTTTAAAGTAATCAGACTAATAACGGAGCTAGATTGCAAATGGATGCTATCGACCGCGTTGTAGAGCAATGGGCAAAGGAAAAGCCCGAATTAGAAACTGAGCCTATGGCAATGATGGGCCGAATTATGCGTATTGCCAAGTATATGGAAACGCAAGTTGCCGACCTGCATAAAAAGTACGACATGAAGTTGGGCGAGTTTGATGTATTGGCGACCTTACGACGCTCTGGAAAGCCATATCGACTGACGCCTTCAGAGCTGATTGGCTCAATGATGCTAACGTCAGGCGCGATGACCAATCGTCTTGATAAACTGGAAGCCAAAGGGTTAATAAGTCGAGAGCACAGTAAGGAAGACAGACGAAGCGTGAGTGTGAAACTGACCAAAGATGGCCTAGTTCTGATCGATGAAATGATGACTGAACATGTCGAAATGCAAAAAAAATTGGTTAAATCATTGTCTGCTAGCCAGAAGAAGAATACTAACCAGCTGCTAAAAACATGGTTGAGTGCTTACGAGTAATCGGCTTGCTGAACTCAGTGAACTGAACGAGCTTAATTTGATTTGAAACCGAAGTGATGGGCTTCGGTTTTTTTGTGTCTGTAATTTTGTGTCGGTTAATTTGGGGCGACACTGAACCAGAAAATAGAACAAGTTCCATCGATGTAATTCAATAATTTAGGACATCCTATTTAAGACTTCCCGTTATCAATAGAGAGTCCCCATCCGTATATTTCTCATATTCCCACAATACAGAGATTACTGAAATGAAATTTAAATTTGCCCTTAGCACAGCACTGTTCGCAGCCTCATTTGCATCTCATGCCGAGTTGAAAATGTCGATTTTCGAGCAACATAATGGAGTGGTGGTGACGGCTTACCAAGATGGTAAACGCCTTGCTAATGCTCAAGTGACCACCAACATTCGAGGCCAACAAGTACAAGAAACAACTGAGAATGGACGAGCATTTTTCTACAAAGGTAATATCCCGAGAGTTTACCAGTTTAAAGTAACGAATCCCGACGGTGAGAGTATTCAACAAAGCCGATTCATTGGAAGAGATAAATAGATATCTAGAGTGCCCGGATAGGGGATAGGCCTAGTGAATTTGAGCTGATGCTCTCCAGCACTTTTCTAACTTTTTCAAAGCGAGTGTTTTTGCATTCCCCATATTGCCTATTTGCCACGCGAGCACGATATCAACGGTTCTTGCGTGGCCAATTTCCACTAAACTTCCGTCTTCTAACTCGGATGTTATTAATTGCTTGGGTAGAGTGCCAATACCAAGATTACGTTGAATTGCCGTCAACTTACTACTCATTGAACTGACCGTACTGGTTTTTTGATTCAGCAAGATATTCTTGGTGATTTTAGGCGCTGACTTAGCGGTATCTGCAACTGCGATGATTGTGTGTTCACGTCGTGTTGATTCACTTAGTGGATTTTTCTCGTCTAAAATGGGTGCATTTTTTGCGGCCACCCAGATCATTTCTACCCTGCCGATGGTTTTACTGTTCACGGTATTCGGTAGCTCGATATTGGGCATCGATGAGATAAGAATATCTGCTTTTCCTGTGGTTAACGCCTCCCAGCCTCCTGACAAAATATCCTCTTGGACATACAGTTGCGTGCTGCACTCCGTTGCCATATCAGCGATTAGTGATAACGCAATGTCTTGCCCGATAATACCGTCATAAGAAACAAACAGTTCGCTTTCCCAACCACTTGAGAAACGTTGTATTTGGGTTATGAGTTCATCTGATCCCGTTAGCAATTGTCGACCATTTTCCACCAACATTTTACCGACTTGAGTAAACACGGCTCTGTGCCCTGATCGATCTAAGATCAAGATACCGAGTTCGTCTTCCAACTTTTGAATCTGATAGCTTAATGCAGATACGGATCGATTGAGGTGCGCAGAGGCTGACGAGTAAGTCCCTTCACGTTGTAGAACATCCAATATTTGTAAAGTATCGAGCGGCAGTGTTTTCTTCAAAGTCTTCATAAAATCAATAAAAATGGGACAAGTGTTTCAATGAATTTAAGCCAATGGTATCAGCATTGAGGTTGTTGAATCTTCGGATTTAGCCAGTAATTTGTATGCAAGTATGTCTACTAAAATTTCAAACAAGTTGTTCTATTTTTCTCGTTATCATCTTAATGCTAAGCCGAATAACCTATCGGCAATGAAACTTATCAAGGCTTAGAACTATGAACACTAGATTGAACGACACACTGACTTTTTTCGCTCGTATTTTATTGGCTTACTTGTTTATTCAAGCGGGTTGGGGAAAGCTATTTAGCTATGAAGGAACGGCGGGATACATGGCTTCTCAAGGAGTCAGCGCTCACTTGTTGCCTTTGGTTATCTTGCTTGAACTCGGTGGTGGGCTTGCGATTCTAGCTGGGTGTATGACTCGCTTTACAGCGTTCTCGATTGCGCTTTTCTCTTTGGTTTCTGGTGTTATGTTTCACTTCGACCCAAGTTCATCGGGGCAAATGATTCACTTCTACAAAAACGTCTCTGTTGCTGGTGGGTATCTAGCGTTAGCGGTACTTGGCGCGGGATCGTTTAGTGTTGATTACTGGCTGTCTAATAAATTGAAGGAAGACGCTAAATGGGCGCGCTTAGTGGCGTTTGTTCGTTAGCGTTGTTGGCGCAACGTATGAATAAAAAAACCGAAGCCTAATAGCTTCGGCTTTTTGTTCCTGTTTAAGAAATTCAAGTACAGTGAATTAAGCTTGTAGCATCTCGTCACTGAACAGCTCTGCGCAACCAATACCATTAATGGCGCAGCTCTCGTCGATGTCTGAAATGTCACCGCTGACCCCAATCGCGCCCAGTACCGTTTTATCCTTATCTCGAATCAGTAGGCCCCCTGGCACTGGCACCATGTTTCCGTGTGCGAGTACGTTTACGGCGGAGATAAATGCAGGCCTGTTGTCAGCATCTTGGGCGAGCTTTCTAGAGGAACAGCCCAGTGCGAGTGCCCCCCACGCTTTAGCAATCGCGATGTCTGGTCGCATCATGCTAGAGCCGTCTTGACGTTGCAAAGAAATCAGCTTGCCACCGCTGTCTAAGACGGCGACCGTCAAAGGCTCAGTGTGGATCTTGTTTCCTGCTTTTAAGGTGCCATCAATGATGGTTAACGCTTGTTGTAGAGTCAAACTTCCCATGTTATCTCCTAGTTTTTCAAGGGGCCGTGTACCAAGCTAAGTCAGCCAATCATTACTCTTGTTGTGGATATCATCGACTGATTCAGTTCGGTACAAGAGTCCTAACTGGACTCTTGTAATAGCCCATAGCTGGGTAAAGTTAGGAAGGCGGCGAACTCTTCGGCTGTAGAAAGTTGATAGAAAAGATCGGCTGTCTCTTCAAATCGACCTGCTGTATAACGCGAGTCTCCGACTTCATGTTTTATCGTGTCTAGCTCTTGGTAAAGCCAAGAGTGGAATAGTGATTTGGTAAAGGTTTGGCCATCATCGAGTGTTACCCCGTGGTGGATCCACTGCCAGATATTGGCTCTTGAGATCTCAGCGGTTGCGGCATCTTCCATAAGGCCGTAGATAGGTACACAGCCGTAGCCTTGGATCCAAGCTTCGATGTAATACAGCGCGATGCGGATATTCTTACGAACGCCCGCTTCATCGCGGCTACCTTCACAAGGTTTCAGCAATAAGTCTGCATTGATTACATGCTCTGGGCTTTGGAAATCCATTTGGTTTACTTTACCATCGAGGTGCTTATCGAATATCGACATTGCCAAATCAACCAGCGCAGGGTGCGCGACCCATGTGCCATCGTGGCCGTTTTGAGACTCTCTTTGTTTATCTTCGATTACCTTGGCAGTCACACGCGCCATTTCTTGCGGATCTTTTGCTGGAATAAAGGCTGACATACCACCCATCGCCAGTGCGCCGCGAGCATGACAAGTGCGTACCAACAGTTGGCTGTAAGCGTTAAGGAATTCTTGATCCATGCCGATCCCATGACGATCTGGCAGGATGCGGTCTTTATGGTTCTTCAGCGTTTTGATATAGCTGAAGATGTAATCCCAACGGCCACAGTTCATCGCAACGATGTGATCACGCATTGCGTACAAGATCTCTTCCATTTGGAATACGGCTGGTAGCGTTTCGATCAATACTGTCGCGCGAATGGTGCCTTTGGGTACATGGAAATAGTTTTCGGTGAAGCTGAAAATATCGTCCCACCATTGTGCTTCTTCCATGCTTTCTAGCTTTGGAATGTAGTAGTAAACGCCAAAGCCTTGTTGTGCACGTGATTGATAGTTGTGGAAAA
Organism: Vibrio sp. 10N.286.48.B8; assembly: GCF_003050085.1. Taxonomy (NCBI): domain Bacteria; kingdom Pseudomonadati; phylum Pseudomonadota; class Gammaproteobacteria; order Vibrionales; family Vibrionaceae; genus Vibrio; species Vibrio sp. 10N.286.48.B8. Next base: position 200,546 of record NZ_PIGD01000004.1, read on the forward strand.
AGTACAAGGCGAAGTCCATCAAGCAACCGCCGATAGGCTGATTGTTGAATTGGATGGATTGCTCAGGAAGGTGGATCCCTCGTGGGCGTGCGATCAGCAGTGCAGGATCGTCGTTTAATTGGTAACGCTTCTGCTTCTTCTCATCGAAATAACTAATGGTGCCAAGGTTGGCATCTCTTAGGTTGATTTGCCCTTCGACCATGTTGGCCCAAGTAGGAGAAGACGCATCTTCAAAGCAGCACATGAAGACTTTCGCGCCTGAGTTTAGCGCGTTGATCACCATCTTTCTTTCGATAGGCCCGGTGATCTCTACTCGGCGATCCAGCAACTCTGGCGGCGGCGTTGCCACTTTCCACTCTTTATTCTGGCGAATGGAAATGGTGTCTTTTCTGAAATTGGGTAACTCCCCCTCGTCATATTGAGCTTGTTTTACGTCGCGGTCACCTAGCAGGGCATGACGGCGATCTCCAAACTTATTCACGAGAGCTTCTAAGAATTTTAATGCATCTTTAGACAAGATCTCTTTGTACTCGGGGTTGTCCATATTCCCGAGTACCTGCATACACTGTACTTCTTCTCTCTCTTTTACGTCATTCATCATTGTTGTCTCCTTTGAACAATACGATGTCATTTTGTATACAAAATGCTCTTTTTAAGGGTATTTATATTGCATAAATTGTAAACAAGCAAAGGGTATTTAACATTTATTTATCATTTGGTCTTTTTGGAATTTATTTTTACGTAAAGATATTTTATGTAAAGTAATGAATTGTAAGCTTTTCAGGGTTGATGCTTACTCAAAATGGCAGTGTAATGTAACAAAATTGTTTCATTTTGGGGTTGATAAATAGCGAGGATGGTTCATAGTACACAAAAGTTAGTTTAATTGTATACAATCTGAACTGGAGGTTCGAATGGCAATTATGAAAGCGATTGAAGCAGCGGTAGAAGTGCTTAAACGTGAAGGAGTAGACATCGCATTTGGTGTTCCCGGCGCAGCAATAAACCCTATGTATGCAGCGATGAAAAAGCTCGGAGGAATCGATCACGTCTTAGCTCGCCACGTAGAGGGTGCATCCCATATGGCTGAAGGGTACACACGTACCAGTCAAGGAAATATAGGTGTGTGTATTGGTACTTCTGGCCCGGCAGGAACGGACATGATCACGGGGCTTTATTCTGCATCAGCTGACTCGATCCCTATCCTATGTATCACTGGTCAGGCTCCGCGTGCTCGCCTTCATAAAGAAGACTTTCAAGCGGTCGATATCGAATCGATTGCCAAACCAGTCACTAAGTGGGCAACCACGGTGCTGGAACCTGCACAAGTGCCACGCGCATTTCAAAAAGCCTTTCATTTAATGCGTTCGGGTCGCCCGGGTCCAATCCTGATTGATCTACCGATTGATGTTCAGTTGGCTGAGATTGAGTTTGATATCGATACCTATGAACCACTAGAACCTTATAAGCCACAAGCAACCCGCGCGCAGGTTGAGAAAGCATTAACCATGATGTCTCAATCGGAGAAACCGCTGATTGTATCGGGCGGTGGCGTGATTAATGCTGGCGCGTCTGAATTGTTGCAACAGTTTGCCGAGATCACCGGTGTGCCAGTGATTCCAACCTTAATGGGTTGGGGCTCGATCCCAGATGATCATGAATTAATGGCAGGCATGGTAGGGCTACAAACGTCTCACCGTTACGGCAACGAAACCATGCTCAACTCTGATTTTGTGTTTGGTGTCGGTAACCGATGGGCAAACCGTCATACCGGCTCTGTCGATGTTTACACCGAAGGCCGAAAGTTTGTTCACGTTGATATTGAACCGACCCAAATCGGTCGCGTGTTCTGTCCAGATTTAGGTATTGTCTCTGATGCGAAAGCAGCGCTAGAGCTGATGGTTGAAGTGGCGCAAGAGTGGCGTGACGCTGGCAAGCTGCCAAACCGAAATGCTTGGGCAAGTGAGTGTCAGGAACGCAAATCGACCATGCTGCGTAAAACCAATTTCGATGAAGCGCCAATGAAACCGATGCGTGTTTATGAAGAGATGAACAAGGCATTTGGTCGTGACACTTGTTATGTGAGCACGATTGGTTTGTCGCAAATTGCTGCCGCTCAGTTCCTGCATGTTTATAAGCCGCGTAACTGGATCAACTGTGGTCAGGCTGGCCCATTGGGTTGGACAACACCCGCCGCATTGGGTGTACGAGCGGCCGATCCAGATCGCGATATCGTTGCTATCTCTGGTGACTACGATTTCCAATTTATGATCGAAGAACTGGCGGTAGGTGCTCAATTCAACTTGCCATACATTCATGTGTTGGTGAACAACTCGTACTTAGGATTGATTCGCCAAGCACAGCGCCAATTTGATATCGACTATTGTGTACAACTAGCGTTCGATAACCAGAACGCGCCAGAGCTTGAAGGCTACGGTGTTGATCATGTTGCAGTTGTTGAAGGCCTAGGCTGTAAGGCGATTCGAGTTCGTGAACCAGAGCAAATTGCCGCTGCGTTTGAGCAAGCTAAAGAGCTGATGAACAAGCATAAGGTACCGGTTGTTGTTGAGCTGATTCTTGAGCGAGTGACCAATATTGCGATGGGCGTAGAGATCAACGCCATCAACGAATTTGAACCACTTGCCGAAAGCCGCGACGATGCTCCAACCGCGCTAGCGTACAAGTAATCATTAAGTAATGTGTATCCGTAGAGCAGAGGCTTAGCTCTACGGAAAGCCTCCGATAGAGCGAGGCTTTACTACAAACAACCAGATTTTTACAGATAAAGAATAAGGACAGAGTCATGGCAAAATTTGCAGCAAACTTGTCAATGTTATTCACGGAAGTCGATTTTATGGATCGCTTTGAAGCCGCCGCAGAAGCGGGCTTTCAAGGTGTCGAATACCTTTTCCCTTACGCCTTTGATGCCGATGAGATTAAACAAAAGCTCGACGCTAATAACCTAGAGCAAGTGCTATTTAACCTGCCCGCGGGTGATTGGGATGCTGGCGACCGTGGTATCGCGGTCGACCCTGCACGCGTTGAAGAGTTTCAAGCGGGTGTACCTAAAGCCATCGCTTACGCAAAAGCACTGGGTTGTACTCAAGTGAATTGCTTGGCCGGGATTGTTCCGCAAGGCGTCACTCAACAAGACGCTCAATCAGCGTTTGTGATTAACCTGCATTACGCGGCGAACGCGCTAGCAGCAGAAGGTATCAGTCTAGTGATAGAAGCGATCAATACCCGTGATATTCCGGGCTTCTTCTTGAACACGACTGAGCAAGCCAAAGCGATTATCAAAGAGGTAGGGAGCGATAACCTTTCTATCCAATACGATATTTATCACATGCAAATTATGGAAGGCGATTTAACGCCGACCATGCAACAAAACATCGGCCAAATCGCACACGTGCAACTGGCGGATAATCCAGGCCGACACGAACCGGGTACCGGAGAAATCAATTACCCATTCGTGCTCAACTATCTTGATGAGCTTGGCTATCAAGGCTGGGTTGGCTGCGAATACAAGCCAAAAACAACAACGACAGAAGGCCTTGGTTGGCTACACCAGTACCGTTAATTGCGTCTGGTAACCCTCAAACGTTAAGGAGAACAACATGTCTAAAATTGCATTTATCGGAACTGGCATCATGGGTAAACCTATGGCGAGTAACCTTCAAAAAGCGGGTCATGAATTGATTCTGTCGGATCACTTTAATGCAGCACCTGCCGATCTTGTGGCAGCGGGCGCAACGGTCTACCACTCACCAGCAGAAGCGGCAGAGGCGGCGGATGTCATTATCCTAATGGTGCCTAATACGCCTCAAGTGGAAGATGTCCTGTTTGGTGAGAACGGTGTCGAGCAAGGCCTAATGGCGAGTGGCGCAGCTGGAAAATTGGTTATCGATATGAGTTCAATCTCGCCAATCGCGACCAAAGCGATTGCCGCACGAATCAACGAGGGTGGCGCGTCATACCTAGATGCTCCGGTATCAGGTGGCGAAGTCGGCGCTATTAATGCAGCGCTGACTATCATGGTTGGTGGTGAGCAAGACGCCTTTGATAAAGCACGTCCACTATTTGAAACCATGGGTAAAAACATCACGCTGGTGGGTGATAACGGTGCTGGCCAAACGTGTAAGGTTGCCAACCAGATCATCGTTGCTCTGAATATCGAAGCGGTATCCGAAGCCTTAGTATTTGCCTCAAAAGCCGGTGCTGATCCAGCACGTGTACGTCAGGCACTATTGGGCGGCTTTGCCAACTCTAAGATCCTGGAAGTGCACGGCGAGCGTATGGTTGAAGGCACATTCGACCCTGGCTTTAGAATCTCACTTCACCAGAAAGACCTTAACCTTGCGCTAACGGGCGCACAAGAGTTAGGGGTTGCACTGCCAAATACGGCTAATGCTCAAGAGTTGTTTGGCGAGTGTGCCGAAATGGGCGGTGAAGGCTGGGACCACTCTGCACTTATCCAAGCAATAGAGAAGCGTTCTGACCACTCGATTCGTTAACCTCGTTTTAATGATGAATACGGGCTGGCATCGCATGTAATGTCGAATAGTGAATCTACTTTACTCCTCGACAGCACATTGATGAGCTAGCCCACCAGTTTCAAACAGTTTGTTTATAAATCGCGTAGTTTCGTCTCCTTTTATACGCGTTCCTGATATGAGGCAGAGGTTGAAGTTGTTCCTTTCCAACTTGATCTTAGCAGGCACCCTTTAGCCTTGTATCGGGGTTCTTTTTTTCTCCGTCAACTAAGGAGTGGCTGATGGACATTGATGCTAAGCAGTTTCTGCAAACCCTTTTCTCAAGTGCTGTTAATCAGGCGCTACCTAAAAATCACATCGAACCTTTTCTTCCTCAAGACATTTTTTATCGCTCTGCTAACCAAGCTGGGCGAACTGTGGTGATAGGAGCAGGAAAAGCAGTCGCATCAATGGCAGCTGAGCTTGAAGCGGTTTGGCAGGCAAAGAAACAACAAGACCTTGCGTTGCGTGACCTTGAAGGCCTGGTGGTGACTCGTTATGAGCACACCGCCCCTTGCGAACATATTGAGGTGATTGAAGCGGCGCACCCAGTTCCGGATGCGATGGGCTTAGAAGTAAGCCAACGTATGCTGCAATTGGTGAGTGACTTGAGCGCTGACGATACGGTTATTTGCCTATTGTCTGGCGGCGGCTCTGCTTTGTTAAGTCTGCCCGGTGGCGACATCAGCTTGGCAGAGAAGCAACAAATCAATAAGGCGCTGCTCAAATCAGGCGCCGCCATTGATGAGATGAATTGTGTTCGTAAACATTTATCGTCAATCAAAGGTGGGCGACTAGCAAAAGCCGCGTATCCTGCAAGGGTTGTGTCACTGGCGATTTCTGATGTACCGGGTGATGACATTAGTGTGATTGCATCAGGTCCGACTGTACCAGATACCACCACACGTTTTGATGCGATGGCAATTTTAGAGCGTTACCAAATAGAAACACCATGCTCGGCATTTGAATGGCTTAATAATCCAGAGTCAGAAACCGTTAAGCCAGATGACGTCTGTTGGAAGAACGCCGAGCACCATATTATCGCGACCCCGATGTCGGCATTGGAATCCGCTGCTGCAGAAGCTGAAGGCTTGGGGATTCCTGCTTATGTGTTGAGTGATTGTATAGAGGGAGAAGCGCGAGATGTTGCGAAAGTTCACGCTGCGTTGGCTAAGCAAGTGGCCAATCACGAGCACCCATTTGCGACGCCTTGCGTGATACTTTCCGGTGGCGAAACCACAGTAACCGTTAAGGGCAATGGTCGCGGTGGGCGTAACTGTGAGTTCTTATTGAGCTTGTATAATGAGCTTAAAGGCCAAGACAACATATTTGCATTGGCAGCTGATACCGACGGGATTGATGGCGTGGAAGACAATGCGGGCGCGTGGATTACCCCACAAACATGGCAACAAGGTTCGAGCTTGTCGCTTAAAGCGCAAGACTACCTCGATGCCAACAACAGCTACGATTTCTTCAAGCAAGTCGATGTGCTTCTTACCACGGGGCCGACGCTGACCAATGTGAATGACTTTCGCGCAATATTGATTCTTTAACTTGAACAGTTCAAAAACACGGTATGGAATGGTCGTTTCTTAACAAATAGAGCGGCCATTTTATTGTTATCAATGCTGTGACCTTGAGTTCTGTAATTATCTTCTGGACTAATGAAGCACGTTGATTACTATGATTTCAGTAACGAGCTGTAAAGGATGCAATATGTCTAGGATCAGACAAAAGAATCAAGATTTAATCATCGAAGTCGCGTGTGAACAATTCGCCACTCATGGTTATGCCGCAACAAAAATGGCCGATATCGCAAAAGCGGCCGACATTCCCAAACCTAACGTATTCTATTATTTCAGCTCTAAAGATAAGCTCTACAACGCTGTGCTTGAAACCGTCACTCAGCCCTTACTAGAAGCGTCTCGTCCGATTGAAGAACTCAGCGATCCTGTTGAAGCCTTGTCTCAGTATATTCAAACCAAGCTGATCATTTCTCGCGACCATCCACACGCCTCTAAAGTGTTTGCCAATGAAGTGATGTCTGGCGCGAAAGTGTTACCAAAAGAGATCGGTGACGAGCTGTATAAACAATCCCAGATGATCCTCGATAAGTTCTCAACTTGGTCGGCGCAAGGTCTAATGGACGATGTCCCCGCACACCACTTGATGTTTACCATTTGGGCGGCCACTCAAACTTACGCCGACTTTGGCTGGCAGATTTGCAGTGTAATGCAGAAAGAGCAGCTCGATGATAAAGACTATGCCGATGCCGCTGAGTTCATTACTCAACTGGTGATTAAAGGCTGTGGTGTGAAAAGCTAACGTTATTTGAATGTTTTTTTTGGGTCTGCGATTGCAGGCCTTTTTTGTTTGTGCATTTGAGTGAGCATATGTGCAAAGCTACTTTTGTGACCTGTTGTGCAATAACTTATTTATCTTGAATTTGGCTCGATTAGGTATGCCATTTTATTTAAAGTTAGCGTTATAGTATCGGCAAAAATTCAATTCCGTCATTTTTATCAAAGCTAGAAGCTAATATTAGACTTCTATATTTATTACACGCACAACATTAAGGTTTAGCAATGACGCTTAAAAGCTTGGCATGCACCATCAGCGCAGTTCTACTGGCAGGCTGTGGTTCGACAGTCGCGACGCAAACATACAACGCCGATCTGATCATAACCAATGGACAGGTTCTAACAATCAACTCTGAAATGGATGTGATTGAAGATGGTGTGGTAGTGGTAAAAGACGACCAGATTATCGCGGTGGGCAATGAGGATTTGATTGCTCAGTACCGTGCTGAAAAGGTGATTGATGCTCAAGATGGGATTGTTATGCCGGGCATGGTGAACGCGCACAACCATTTACCTATGATTGCGTTTCGTGGCTTAGGCGAAGAGGGCATTTCGAACCGCTTGTTCGCTTACTTCTTTCCTCTAGAAGCAGAAAAGCTAAGCCGTGAACTGATTTACAACGCGACTAAGCTTGGCTCTATCGAATTGGCACAAAGCGGTGTAACTACTTATGCCGACATGTATTACCACATGGACGAAATGGCCAAGGCGACCAAAGAAGTTGGTTTGCGTGCTGTGCTGGGCGAAACCGTGATTAAGTTCCCGGTGGTTGATGCCAAAGAACCTTATGGCGGGATTGAGTATGCTAAAGGTTTTATTGAGCAGTACAAAAACGATGAGTTAATCACACCCGCTTATGCGCCACACGCGGTGTACACCGTGAGCAAAGATAAACTGCAAGAAATCAATAAACTGTCGGCTCAATACGATGTGCCTGTGTTGATTCACGTTGCTGAATTCCCGAATGAAGAAAAGCGTATCAAAGACGAAACTAAGGCAACGTCGCCAGTCGAATACATGGATGAAATTGGAGTACTGGACGAGCGCGTAGTGATTGCTCACGGTATCCACCTTTCAGAGAATGACCAAAAGCTATTGAAACAAGCTGATGCGGGTATCTCATACAATCCAATGGCCAATGCTAAAGGGGCGACAGGCATTGCACCTGCGTGGGATATGTACCGTGCTGATATGCGAATCGGCTTGGGAACAGACGGCCCAATGAGCTCTAACCAAGTCGATATCATGCGTACTCTAAGCTACGCAGCCAACATGCAACGTTTAAAGCATTCTGACCGTACCATCATGATTCCTGAACAAGTGATTGAGATGGCGACATTAGGTGGCGCAAAAGCCCTACACATGGAAGACCAAATCGGTTCTCTTGAAGCGGGTAAGAAAGCGGATATCGTGATTGTAGAGACACAATCGGCGAACATGATGCCAAGTTACGACCCATACGCGACCCTGGTTTATCAAGCGAACCCAAGCAACATCGACACCACCATTGTTAACGGCCAAATCGTAATGGAAAACCGAGTGATGCAGACGGTTCAACTGGATGAAATCCGCCAAAGCGTTGATGAGTTTGAAGCTGATATTAAAGCCTTTGCCAAAGAACTTTCTAAGAAAGCGATTAAGTCGAAGAGCTTGATGGATTAGACTCCAAACGCTAAGTAGTTAATCGAATAAAACCAAAAAGGCCGACAAGATGTCGGCCTTTTTATGGCTATTAGATAGCTTGGTTATTTCTCACTTCAGTTAGAACAACTGTTGCCATTCGGGATACCACTGCCTAAGAACTCAACCCTAATTTGTTCGACATCTTTTAGGTATTGGTTGTTGGCTTGGTCTGCCTCATCGTAGTTGTTGAGGGTGACATTCCATGTCGAGAATGGAGTTGGTTGGAAGTACGCATACTCGAACCTATTCGCCACTGCGCCATCGGTGATGATGCTAACGTCATTGGTGGTTGGATCATCTAAGCGGTAGTAAAACGCCCGTGCGACCGGATTAGAACTGAATTGGTAATCCTGATCTTGATAGCGGTCGGCATAGTTACCTGAACTCGATATTCCAAGGTTGAACTGCTTGCCATAAGGTAAGTTTTCCCCTTCTAAGAACACACGTACTGTAGAGAGTCTAACTCGGTCGAATGAACATAGTTGTGCCTGCCCTAATGGAATTGTGAAGTTCAACTCGCCAGTGGTTGCGAAGCTATCGAGTTGCTCTGGGCTAGAGATGGTGTAGTTGTCGATAGTGAAGTCTTGTGGTGCTGGCTGGAATGAAGAGAGTGCATTCACATACTCATTTTCTATGGACGCGAGGTCAAACTGGTAGTCCAAGTAACTTTTATTCAGCGAAGGTGTGATCTCACTTGGTTTCAACGCCCAGTATTCGTATGCCTGAACATAGTTAGATAAAGCCACATACATTGGTCGTTTGAAGTGCATTAGCACTCGCGACAGCTCACGCTCGATGGAGTCGAAACCTTCGCTGTCTACCTGATAACTCTCAATGGCGTCACTCAATCTTTGCTGTTGATTAGCGGTGACGTTCTTGGTCAATAATAGGTCGACGAGTTTGGCTTGCTCTTGTGCAAAGTTAAGCTGAGTGGTGTTAATTGCTTTGCCTAATAGCACCTGTTTTTCAAGTTCGACTAGGTATTGTCTCGCGCCTTTAATTCCCAAGCTATCAGCAAGTCTTAAGTTACTGCGGATCTCGGTGATCATCAGATCCCAGGCCAGATTACTCTCATTCAAAGTCGGAATATTAAAGTCAAAGCCATCCATCGCTTCGGAGATTTTATGAAGTTTGATGGTCGATTTCACATCGGCGGTGAGCTGTGCGATGCCCGAAATGGTCTTAGTAACGCTATCAATGATCCCCGTGACTGATTTGATATTGGTGACTAAGTTTTTCGCTTTATCTAAAGCCTCCGGGGTTTTGGCTAATTGTTCGGTGAGGTCGTTCACACCAGATAGGTTCCCTGTGAATACGCCACTGACGGCACTGCCAATCTCTGCGATGGCTTTGAAGATAGCCAAGGCTGCATTGAGCTCTTGCTGAGTTTTCCAGTTTTCCACGCCGACCAAGTAAGTGGTTCTTGCACTCAGTGTCACAAGCTCCTGAGCTTTGTATTGGCTGTCGATCTCGGTCAGGCTGTCGCCTATTTTGTCGATGTTGGATTGGGTTTGAGTGATGATCGATTCTTGTGCTCTGAGAACGTCTTCAACGTTAGCGAGTGCTAACTTCGCAGCTTCAATCTTGTCTTCGATCACCGTACTTCTGTCTTGAATGATATCCCACTGCGCTTGATACGCGATCATTGCATTCAGGTACGCTTCGTATTTGCCTTGGTAGAGCACCTTGTCGAGATAAGGCACATAGTTACTCTCTTTAGTGCTGAAACTAATGAACTGTTTGAAGGCTACGGTTTGGAGGTATAGGTCTGAAAGGATAGGGTCATCTTCCACCACTGAGCCTGCGTGACGCAAACTCTGCTCGATCCAATTAATCAGTTCGAGACTAAGCTCTGGGTTGGTGTCGAATAAGCTGGCAGCCATATCAAAAGAGCGGTTAACAATGTCGGTAAAAGGTGTGGTCGCTAGTTTCATTTGCCCAGTAATGTTCGAGTCGATGGTGGTTCTGCGGTAGTGTTCTCCTGCTAATGCCACAGAGGTTCCATCGCCATCTTCTGCTGAAAGGGCATCTCGTGTAATGCTGCCATCGTTTTGGAAAGCGAGGACATTAATTGGAGTTTCGATCTCTCCTGCAATCACAGTCACTGATGCCGCAGCGCCTTGTTGCCCGAGAACGAAAGTCGGGGCGCCTTGTCCGACAATTTTACGGGCAAAAATGAGAATGTTTTGGTTATTCACCACCAAGTTGAAGTTTTCTGGAACCTCAATGGTATCGGCAAAAACGACGATCTTGGAGGGCTTAGTCACGTAAAGGTTCTGCTCTGCAACCCAGTCACTGAGGTTGATGTGGAGATCAGATGTAGAGCGAGAGAGAACATCGACATCTGAATAGGCAGACTGAACCCAAGTTGGGTATTCGATGGAATTAGGCAAGTTATTAAGCTCTAGCCAGTCACTAGCAAAAGCTTGTGGAGATAATGAAAGAGAAATAATAATCGGTAGAATTCTCATATTAATGTCCTGTCGAAATGAGTATTAGCCAAATTTTGGGTAGCAGAAACCAACACCTTATTTTTCATAAGGCGTGGGGTTCTGTTGTTAGTTTGTTTTTATTGGTCTTACTGGTTTAACTTATAGCGAGGCTTCGCTTTGCCGAGCTATTTGTCGATGGGTATGGACTACTCCATTTCTTGAATATAAGCATTATTTGCAAATGCCTTAGCTTTCTCGCTGATGTTATTCCAGTTCATTTCTGCAACCGATGTATTGGCTAATGCACCGATAGCACCAAGCATTGCGTCGTCTTTCATGATATCGGCATTGTTTTGAGCTTCATCCAATGCAGCAAGCAGTGATGTGAAGTCGGTGTTCATTTGCTGCCAATTTAACTTGAGCTTATTAATATGTGGGATAGCGTCTTCAATTTGCTGAGATATAAGGTCAATGCTTTCTGAAGAGCGATGGTAAGAGTTATATACCTTTTGTGTGTAAGACAACTGTTCTTCTAAATCTTTAACTTCATTTTGCAGTTCGTTGCGAAGCTTACGCGCTTTCTCTGCTTTATCTCCGTAGACACCCATAATTGGTACGGCTACTAAAGGGAACCACGCGTAGGTGACGGCAGTAGAGGCAACCGTGACATAGTGCGTGTAGTCTTTGTTGAGTTGTGCGATTCGGGCATTGATATCGTTCACTTGCTGTTGAAGTACGCTGCCATCATCCGTTAGATACCCGTTATGGGTCCCTTCCAACACTTCAAGTTGTAGCTTTTGCGTGTCTAGTTGCGCAGAAAAGTCCAACAGGTTGTCACCCACATCGGACACCTCTTGCTGGTATCTCAATGAAAAGTTTTGCAGGCTTTTCAGATAAGCAATCGCCATTTTTCGGTTGCGCTCAACAGCCTCGATATCTTCTGGTAACGGTGAAAATGCCTTTGCCAACATCTCATTAAGGGCGTCGCTCAAAGGGTTGAGCATGTAGTCTTTGATTTGTACATAGTTCGCTAGGCTCAATGAGAGGTCCACGATGCTTGGGTACAGGTCTTTTTTCCAGTAGAAAGCGGTGTCATGGATATTGGAATATTGCTGAACTAAAGCTTGGAAGTTAGAAAAAGGGATGTCGTTAGGAATGCTAAAAGCCGATTTCATGCTGGTTTCTGTTACGGGCAGTGCCAGTGCTCCCTCGACATACGCTTGAATCTGATACCACTCTTGCTGTTTGAGGATGAAATTGTCGGTTTCTAGATCGATAAAAACGCCATTTTCACCGGTGATCGTATCGTAGGTGATCTGAGGTATGTTCTGTTCGGCTGACGCTTGATTAACTTGAATTGGCGCTGCTTGAGAAGTGAAAGCAAAAGAGGAAAGCAGTCCAATCGAGATCGAAGATAATACCAGCGTTCGTGTGATTTTTTTCATGTTTTATCCCTGTTAGATTTGTGATTAGCTTTTTTAGAGACAATAAAATCCCCTACCATGAAAATGGTATTCCTATATATTTATGCGGGTTTATTGAATTATTTATATTGTTATTGTTGTAATTATGCTGTGGGTTTTAAATACACTCTCCATTAATGCGCTTTTTGTTTTTATAAGATTTGGTCAATCTATAGCAAATTTATAATGAAAAGTTCTATCTAGATCACATATTGGGATTCATATTGTTTGATTGTTGATCTATTGAATTTGGTGATATTTAAATCATTAGTTTCCATTCTTTCTTCAGGCTATATCTAGAAAGGCGTCGGCGATTTTTATTCTATTCACCAATGAGTTAAATGATAAAAATGTAATTATAATAATTGTTGTGATTATTACTAAATCTGTTGATTGAATTGATATTTATATAAATAGAACAAGCGTTTTAAATTTGACCTGTGCCAAATAACTAAGAGGTTTAATATTTAGATTTAATTAAATTAGCTAGATTTAAATTAGCAATAATTAAATTAGTGATGTTAATTGTAGGGTGAGGTTTGGTTGGATATTTAAGGGAAGAACAACCAATAGGACGGCGTATCTAATAGTCAGGAGTGAATTAGTATTAGCAGTATTAAGGAAGCTTGCCTATCATAGTGATATATACACTATGATGGGCAAGCATTGGCGTTAGTTATTATTCATTGCCAGTTTACCGAGTTTCATCGCAGCGGCGTGGTGACGGTGCATTAACTGCTCCATGTCTACGCCGATCACCGAACCATCGTTAACTCGCCATTTTCCGGCAACCATTACTTTATCTGCTTGTTGAGCGCCGCAGAGTAGTAGTGCTGCCAGTGGATCGTGGCTGCCAGAGAAGCGAATGTCATCAAGCTTGAACATCGCGATGTCGGCTTGTTTGCCAACTTCGAGCGTACCAATGTCGGTTCTGCCCATTGCAGCAGCAGAGCCTGATGTTGCCCAACGCAGTGCATCGAAGTGAGATACGTTTGCCGAGCCATATTGCAGGCGTTGTAAATACATCGCCATGCGTACTTCGGCAATCATGTTCGAGCCGTCGTTTGAAGCAGAGCCATCCACCCCCAATCCAACTTTTACGCCAGCCGCCTCAAGGTCGTTGTTCTTACAAATACCGGAAGCCAACATCATGTTAGAAGTTGGGCAGTGACTGATACCAATGCCTGCTTTGCCCAACCGTTTGATCTCTTCTGGGTTGAAGTGAATACCATGAGCGAGCCAAGTGCGTTCGTTGAGCCAGCCCACATCTTCCAGATAATCGACAGGGCGCAGGCCAAACTTCTCGATACAGAAGTCTTCTTCATCGAGCGTTTCGCATAGGTGCGTGTGCATCATCACGTTCTCACGTTCACTGATCTTGGCGGTTTCTTTCATCAGGTCAGTAGTGACCGAGAACGGCGAACAAGGTGCGAGTGCGATTTGAATCATCGCCCCTTCATCACGCTGGTGGTAATCACGAATCAAGCGTTGGCTGTCATCAATGATGGTTTGTTCAGTTTGAATGGTGTGTCTTGGAGGTAGCCCACCTTCATCTTCCCCTAGGCTCATTGAACCACGCGTAAATATCGCTCTTACGCCAAGCTTCTGAGCTGCTTCAACTTGTAAATCAATAGCGTGCTCAAGCCCATTAGGTAGCAAGTAATGGTGATCAGAGGCGGTGGTACAGCCCGACATCATCAGCTCAACCAGAGCGAGCTCGGTTGCTAGGCTCATCATCTCAGAATCGAGGTTGGCCCAAACCGGGTAGAGGCTTTGTAGCCAATGGAAGAGCTCTTTATTCAGTGCGCCGGGGTAGGCACGCGTTAGGGTTTGATAGAAGTGGTGGTGCGCATTGATAAGCCCAGGAGTCACAACATGACGAGAGGCGTCGACGCTGTAATCTATGGGGGAGGTCGGCTCTTTGTGTTTGCCAACCAGCTCAATGACTGTATTACCTTTAATGACGATACCGCCTTCTGCATCAGCCTGTGAGCCAGTGTAGATTGCGAGAGGATTCTTAATCCAGATGGTTTCCATTCATAGTAGTCCTTAGCCATCTCAGCCTTTTCAGGGAAGAGGGTCTTTATTTGGTATTTGTTGTTGAAAGATAAATTCGAATCAAGGGCGATGAAACAATTAGTGTTCTAGTTACGCCCGTGATTCTACGGAAATCGTTTTAACGCTAATTAGCGAATCATCTAGTTAGTTTTTGGCTCAGGGTTTTCTGATGCCGTTTGAACGTCAGGTTCTGTTGTTGCTTGTTGAATCTCTGATTGCTCGTTTGAGTGTAGTTCTTCTTCAGCTTGTTCTTTCATTTCTAGCTCAACCTGCGCTTGGCTTTCGGCTAACGCTTCTTGTTCTTCTGCACGTGAAGACTTCGGCAATACAAGGTTAAGAACAACCGTCATGATGGTGCCAGTCGTAATGCCAGAGTGCAGGAAGTTTGCCAAATCATGCGGCAAGTGTTGCAACAATCTTGGCTCGAATGTTACAGCTAAACCAGATGCCAACCCTACACAGATTACCAAGGCATTTCGCTTGGTGTCTGCGGCTTTGATCAACATGCGGATACCCGCGTAAGCAATCATTCCGAACATCACAAAGCCCACGCCGCCTAATACGGGTTTAGGGATCGTGACGGCAATTGCGGCTAATTTCGGGAATAAACCGCCTAAAATTAGTAAACCACCTGTTGCAGCTACTACATAGCGACTTGCAACACCAGTGATACCAACAATACCAACGTTTTGGCTAAATGATGCTAGTGGCATCGCTGTTAAAATCGAAGATAAGGTGCTGCCAAGGCCATCGCCTAGTAATCCACGTTTTAGATCTTTACCGCTGACTTGGGTTTGGCAGTTGTTGCCAAGTGCCATGAAGTCACCGGTTGCTTCGGCGATAACTACGATGTACACCAAGCTCATGCTGATGATGGCACTCGCAGAGAAGGTAAAGCCATACTTGAAAGGTTCAGGGCCACCGACCCAAGCGGCAGAGCTGATTTGTTCAAGGTCGACCATGCCAAGCGATAGCGCCACAATGTAACCGCCTGCTAGGCCAATCACGATAGCGGAGGCCGCAACCGCGCCTTTACAGTAAACCGATACGCCAACCACAATCCCCAAAGAGATCAGTGCTAGAAACAGCTTTGGTAGCGTGGCGAATTGTTCCGTGTTGGCAGGGGAGTCTCCGACCCAATTCATGGCAACCGGTAAAATGGTTAATCCTATTAGGGTAACCACCACACCACTTACCACGGTTGGGAACAGCTTGCGAACCTTGTCCATATAGAAGCTGGCACCAATCACCACGAACGAGCCTATAAGCGCTGAGCCCATGATCGCGGCGACACCACCTTCGTTACCGATTGAAATGGCGACACCTAAAAAGGCAAAGCTTGAACCCATCACAACGGGCAGTCGAATACCAATAGGACCAAAGCCAAGACATTGAGCGACAGTCACAATACCTGACGCCAATAGCGCCGCATTGATCAGCGAGACGATCTCTGTGTTAGGCAGGCCAATTGAAGCACCAACAATAAGGGGGACTGCAACGATGCCACCAATCGAGGCGAGCATGTGTTGCAATGCGAGTAGAAGGGTTAAGCCGTGAGGCGGTCTTTCATTTAGGGTGTACAGAAGTTTCATTTGATATTCCTCTGCCTGCGTTTCCGTTTACAGGCGATTGGCGGTCAAATAATGACTTCTACAAACTGCGTAGGGTCATAAAAAAGGTGCACTGAATCAGCAGGGATTCTGCTCTCTCGTCATCAATACAATTAGCTTTCTTAAAAATCATATTGTTGCTTGGCTCGCGAACCAGCCAAGCAACGTTGTGAGCAATCAAGAAATGACTGCTCAGGAGCTATAGGGTTAACCGATGAACACCAGCTTGGCGATGAAGATAGCCGCTAAGAAGTACATCGAAATTGATACGTCTTTTGTTTTACCTGTTGCAAGTTTCAGCACTGTATAGGTAATGAAACCCAGTGCGATACCGTTAGCGATAGAGAAGGTCAGAGGCATCATCAGTGCGGTAATCGCAGCTGGAGCACCGTTGGTAAAGTCTTTCCAATCGACGTGCTGCATGCTGCTCATCATCACGAATGCCACGTAAATAAGAGCACCAGACGTTGCGTAAGCGGGGATCATACCTGCTAATGGCGATAGGAAAATCGCTGCTAAGAACAACACACCAACCACAATTGCTGAAAGACCAGTTCGTGCGCCTGCTGCAACGCCCGCTGCACTCTCTACATAACTGGTTACTGGCGGACAACCCACACACGCACCTGCCACACTTGAGATACTGTCAGCTTTCAGTGCTTTGCTAAGACCTTCAATTTTGCCCGTTTCAGGATTAGTTAGGTTTGCGCGCTCTGCCACGCCCATCAAAGTACCTGCGGTATCGAACATGTTTACAAAAAGGAAAGCCAAGATAACGCTGATCATCGAAACATCAAGCGCACCCATAATGTCCATTTTTAGGAATGTAGGCGCTAAACTTGGTGGTGCTGCGAAGAAGCCGTTGTAATGCACTAAGCCAAGCATCATGCCGACAAGCGTGACACTCAAAATACCGATCAGTACCGCGCCAAATACTTTACGCTCACTTAGAACCGCAATAATCAAGAATGCGATAGCAGCGAGCAGAGCTTCAGGTTTAGTGAAGTCACCTAGTGATACCAAAGTAGCTGGGTTTTCGACGACGATGCCTGCTGTTTTTAAGCCAATCAGGCCTAAGAACAAACCCACACCCGCTGTCATGGAGTAACGCAGACTCACCGGGATACTTTCAATTATCCATTGACGGACTTTGTAAAAGCTCATCCCGACAAACAAGATACCGGAGATAAACACCGCACCCAGTGCCACTTCCCAGCTGTAGCCCATTTCGCTTACTACCGTGAACGAGAAGAAGGCGTTCAAGCCCATGCCCGGCGCAAGGCCGACAGGCCAGTTCGCAAATAACCCCATTAACAAACAACCGATCGCAGCACCAATACAGGTTGCGACGAATACCGCGCCTGAATCCATGCCTGAAGCGGCCATGATTTGTGGGTTAACGAAGATGATGTAAGCCATGGTTGCGAAGGTGGTGACACCGCCGACTAACTCATTTTTTACGCTACTTCCGTGGGCCTTAATTTTAAAAAACTTCTCTAAAATTCCGTTGTTCGCATCTTGGTTGAGTATTTCTGTTTTACTCTCACTCATGTCAGCAAGTCCTTTTATGTTGTGATCCATTTATTGAATACAGCGAGATTTCAATATTAAGTTTTAAGGTTTTTCCTAGCTCTAACTCGTTATGAATGAGCTTTGTGTGGCTCATTTTTTAACTGTTTACGTTGTTAGTATTTTTATGTGAGCGTGCTTAATGAGCATGCATCTTTTTAGATGCACGCATGAATCTGTTTATTATTGGGTGATTGAGCCTAGATCGGGATTCTAAGCATCGGGACTAACTGCCCCGATAAGTCGAGAAACTGTATGGTGAGACTAAAAGCGGAACGTGGTAGTGCGCATCGGGATCATCCAAGCCGAAACGAATAACCACATCGTCTAGGAAAGGCACACCATCTAATTCCACACCTTTGCTTTTGTAGTAATCCGCAACGTAGAACACCAATTGATATTTCCCCGGTCGGAAATCATTCCCTGCCAGAATAGGCGCATCGGTTCGGCCATCGGAGTTGGTGAGCACGGTCGCCAGCTTTTCTGTTGAGTCTTCGTTTACCTTATAAAGCTCTACCTTGATCTCTGCGCCAGGCAAGCCGTGAGTCGTGTCTAATACGTGTGTTGTTAATCTTCCCATAGTCCTTTAATAGCGCTTTTGGCGCTCCTCTGTTCCGTGGTTTATCTGTCTGCTTCGACCTTGCAAAGAATGCAACTGGTCACTTTGTTATCACTAACTATGTACGAACTGTACACAATTAGTAAAGCTAATTGTTGGGAAAATGTTAACCATTGTGTCGTTTTTTCTGAATTCATAGATCTTGATTATCGTTTTTTGGTGAGCTTGTGTTTTGTTAACTTATTGTTTTTAAATGAATGAGGTGCGTAAATTTAACTTTAATAACAAAATCTTTACATTGAGATAAATAATTGTATACAATAAATGTACAGGGGTAAGGTTGCTTTGTTTATCGAGAATCCATTTGTTGACTCAGTTAAAGAGCGGCTAAGCCAACCACTTATGTTAGGAGTACTTGGATGAATAAGGATTATTCAAGAAATTTGATCGGTTACGGAGCTAACCCTCCAAACCCTCAATGGCCAGGTAATGCGCGCGTCGCGGTTTCTTTTGTATTGAACTATGAAGAGGGCGGTGAGCGTTGTTTGTTACATGGAGACGACGAGTCTGAAGCCTTTCTCTCAGAGATCCCGTCAGCACAACCGATCAAAGGCGAACGTCACATCAGCATGGAATCCATCTATGAATATGGTAGCCGTGTAGGTGTGTGGCGTGTTCTTCGCTTGTTCGATGAATATGAAATCCCACTGACCGTATTTGCTGTCGCAATGGCGATTGAGCGTCATCCAGACGTTGCCAAAGCCATGGTCGAAGCGGGTCACGAAATCTGTAGCCACGGTTATCGCTGGATCGACTATCAATACATTGATGAGTCTGAAGAGCGCGACCACATGACCAAAGCGATTGAGATCATCCAACAAGTGACGGGTCAACGCCCACAAGGTTGGTACACAGGTCGAACGGGTCCAAATACGCGTCGCTTGGTTGCAGAAGAGGGCGGTTTTCTTTACGACTCGGATGCCTATGACGATGACCTGCCTTATTGGCATACCGAAACCGGTCATCCACAACTGGTGATCCCTTACACACTCGATGTGAACGACATGCGTTTTTCAACCGCGCAAGGCTTCAACTCTGGTGAACAGTTCTTCCAATACCTAAAAGACACGTTTGACACCCTTTATACGGAAGGCGAAACCGCACCGAAAATGATGTCGGTTGGGCTGCATTGTCGTCTGATTGGTCGCCCCGGTCGTATTGCTGCATTAAGACGTTTCTTAGACTACGTAAAACAGCACGACAGCGTGTGGTTATGTCGTCGAATCGATATCGCCAACCACTGGCACCAACATCATCCATATCAACCAAATAACGCTATTCATCAACAGCAAAAGTAGTAGTGAAGCAAGGAGGCTTAACGTGACTGAATTTCGATCATGCCAACCAACAACCATGGACCGCGATACCTTTGTCGCTCACTTTGCTGATGTTTACGAGCACAGCCCGTGGGTTGCAGAAGTGGTGTATGACCAAGGTTTGAATGCTGAAGACGACCATATCGAGAATCTTCACCTGAAAATGGCATCGACCTTGTTAAGTGCAGACCAAGGCAAACAGTTGGCTTTGATCAACGCTCACCCGGATTTAGCCGGTCGAGCAGCAGTAAACGGCGAACTCACAGAGTCGTCGACCAAAGAACAAGCGGGGGCGGGCATCGACCAGTGCAACGCCGAAGAATTTGAAAAATTCACTTCTTACAACAACAGCTACAAAAGTCGCTTCAATTTCCCTTTTATCATGGCGGTGAAGGGAGCCAATCGTTACCAAATTCTTGAGTCGTTCGAGATGCGATTAGGAAATGATAGTGAAACTGAGTTTGCTACGGCGATTCAAGAGATCAACAAGATCGCGATGTTTCGTCTCTGGGATATGTAAGTTAACGGAGTTAACAGCTATCTCAGCCCAGTCTTAGTGCGCTAAAGGTTTGATTTGTAAAAACATAAGCCACTAAGTTCTCATTTTATTATTACTTGATTAATTTCATAGGATTACACGGACATGACCCATAAATTTGAACAGTACATAAACCTTGCAGACGAAAAACTCGGCGCAGAAGCTACCTTCGCAACCGACGACTTTTTCGCCGATAAAAGCCGTTTACTCAGCCATGCAGCACCAGAGTGGAAAGACGACTTATACGACGACAACGGCAAGTGGATGGACGGTTGGGAAAGCAGACGTAAACGTGGTGAAGGTTACGACTACTGTGTCGTTCGCCTTGGCCTAGCTGGCACTATTGCTGGCGTTGATATTGATACCTCATTCTTCACAGGTAACTTCCCACCTTCGGCATCAATTGACGCGTGTTATTCACCACAAAGTGAGCCAACTGATTCAACAGAGTGGCAAGAAATTCTGCCTTCAATGGCACTACAAGGTGATCACCATCATCTTGAAGCAATCGAAAATGACCAAGTATTTACGCACCTACGTTTGAACATTTATCCAGACGGTGGTGTCGCACGTTTACGTGTTTATGGCCGACCAAGTGTAGATTGGGACGCAATTGATTCTCAGCAACAAGTCGACCTAGCATCGGTTGAACACGGTGGCCGAGCGTTGGCATGTAGCGATGAGCACTACGGCAACAAAGCCAACATCTTAGGCCCAGGCCGCGGTGAAAACATGGGTGATGGCTGGGAAACAGCACGTCGTCGTACGCCGGGTAATGACTGGGTTATCGTGGCACTAGGCCACCCAGGTAACATCGAACGCATCGTAGTGGATACGGCTCACTTTAAAGGTAACTACCCAGACAGCTGCTCAATTCAAGCGGCTTATGTGAAAGGCGGTACCGACGACCAAGTAGAAACACAAAGCCTATTCTGGCGTGAACTGTTGCCAGCACAAAAGCTGCAAGCGCACGAGATTCACGAATTCATTTCTGAGGTAAACGACCTTGGTGCGATTACCCACGTACGTGCAAACATATTCCCAGATGGTGGTATCAGCCGTTTGCGTCTATTTGGTACGAAGGCGAAATAAGTAAGGAAATGAGTATGAGTAATGGAATACGTCGTTTATCCATCGAACCGTTAACCAAGCAGGCTTTTGCAGAGTTTGGCGACGTTATCGAGTCCGATAATAGTGATTTCTTCATGATCAACAGTGGATCAACACGTCGCTACCACAAGCTAGCGACAACGGATGTGCAAGACCAAGACGGAGAAGCGATCATCAGCATCTTCCAAGCCACACCGTTGAGCTACCCACTGACCATCAAAATGTTAGAGCGTCATCCACTTGGCTCTCAGGCATTCATTCCATTACTTGGTCAACCCTATTTAATTGTTGTTGCGCCAAAAGGCGATGATCCAACATTAGCCAATAGCCGAGCTTTCTTGAGCAACGGCCGTCAAGGAGTGAACTATCACAAAGGGGTGTGGCATCACCCAGTTCTCGCGCTCACCGATCAAGACCAGTTCTTGATTGTCGATAGAGGCGGAGAAGGACATAACTGTGATGAAGTTTATTTCGACAACGATCGAGTGGCATTGCATTTGGAAGATATGCCAACGGAAGACAACAAGGAAGAGCAACGCTTAGCTAAAGCGTTGTGATACAGGAGTTTATTATGGATCCGCATATTACAGAATGGTTGAATTTAGCAATACGCTGGGCTCACATGATTGTTGGTGTTGCGTGGATAGGCGCATCATTTTACTTTGTTTGGTTAGAGAACAACCTTAACCGAGTTAACCCTAAAACGGGCCTTTCAGGCGACTTATGGGCGATTCACGGCGGTGGTATTTATCACCTAAAGAAGTACAAACTTGCGCCACCAGAAATGCCAGAGCACCTGCACTGGTTCAAATGGGAAGCCTACTTCACGTGGATCACCGGTGTGTGTCTACTGGGTGTGGTTTACTACCTCAACGCTGAAATCTACCTGATTGCACCGGGCTCTGGCCTTGATTCAACAACGGCAATCGCGATTGGTATTGGTTCATTCGTTGCTGGTTGGTTTATCTACGACTTGCTGTGTGACTCGCCATTAGGTAAAACCCCCGTGTTGCTTGGCGTAGTGCTGTTTGTGTTGCTCGTTGCTGCGACCTATGGTCTAACCCAAGTGTTCAGTGGTCGCGGTGCTTACATCCACGTAGGTGCCATCATTGGTACCATCATGGTGGGTAACGTATTCCGCGTTATCATGCCGGCGCAGCGTAACTTGGTGAAAGCGATTGAAGAGAAGCGCGAACCGGATCCGGCATTACCAGCGAAAGGTCTACTGCGTTCTCGTCACAACAACTACATGACACTGCCAGTGCTGTTCATCATGATCAGTAACCACTTCCCAAGCACTTATGGCTCGGAATACAACTGGCTGATTCTTGCTGGGTTAGCGATCTTCAGTATCTTGGTGCGTCACTACTTTAACACCCGTCATGGTAGCCAGAAGTTTGCATGGACAGTACCAGTAGCGGCATTGGGTATGATCACGCTTGCGTTTGTTACCTCACCTTACGCGAAAAAACAGATGACTCCGGTTGTGCAAGCGCCAGTGGTTCAAGAAGCGCAAGTGAGCGCGACAGAATCGACTCCAGAAGATCTTGCTGCGAACAGCACGGCTTCGGCAGTGCTTGACGCTCAAGAGACTCCAGCGTATGCAACGCAACCTGCTAGCGCAGGTGTCAGCTTTGAAACCATCAACAAAGTCATTCAAGAGCGCTGTTCTGTGTGTCACTCATCAACCCCAAGCCACGCCGCTTTTGCTGCTGCGCCAGGCGGTGTGATGTTTGATACGCCAGAAGAGATTAAAGCTAACGTACCAAGAATTGTTGCTCAAACGGTAACAACCAAGGTGATGCCGCTCGGCAATATGACTCAAATGACTGATGAAGAACGCGCACTGATCGGCACTTGGGTAGAGCAAGGCGCTACGCTTCAATAATGATTTAAATCCTTTACCTAAGAGCATGAGTCTTAGGTGAGGCTTGGGGAGAGTTTGGTTTCGGGCACGCGCCAAACTCATCCCACCCTGTTTCCCCGGTTCCTATAACCGGGGCTTTTTGTTTTTGGACAAAGGGAATGCAGAAATACTATTTAGTTAATGGCATATGTGTATATATGTCACTTAGAGTGTTCTCAGTGTTTGAGTAATAATATGCCAAGCTATATTATATGCAGTTAATTGCTTTTTTAAGGTGTGTTTTCAATGAGAAAACCAAGAATATTTATAGCGTCTTCAGTAGAAAGTTTGGATGTGGCAGAAGCTATTAATGTCAATCTAGATCATGAGTTTGAGGTTACTATTTGGAAAAATGGAACTTTTAAGCTTTCTTCCACTAGTGTTGATGACTTGGTTGCAAAGTCATCTTCTGTTGATTTCGCGTTGTTTATTTTTGCTCCAGATGACATTGCTATGATAAGAAGCCGAGAGCAACATGTCGTGCGAGATAATGTGCTTTTTGAGATGGGGTTATTTGTAGGAGCTATCGGGAAAGAGCGTACATTTTTTATTAAACCTCGAAATCAAGAAATGCACTTACCCACAGATCTTCTTGGCTTAATGCCAGCAGATTATGAAGCTAATCGAAGTGATGGTGATCTTGTTTCTGCAACAAATAGAGCTTGCTCATTAGTTAAGGCTGAAGTTAAAAGGTTAGGTTTATTGAATAGAGAATCTTTGAAAGCTAACACGGTGTTGGAAGTTAACTCTAAAAATTATCCTATTTCTACAGTAGATCTAAAGTTCTTATCGGTTGTTCTTTCATCACACACATCTCGCCCTGATGGCTTGGATTTTTTTCAAATTTGTAATGATGTTCACGAGTCAGATAGTTTAATCAGTTTGGCTGCAATTAAATTGGAACGTCTTGGTTATATTGAAAAAACCATCGAGCATGATAGTTGGGGGAACGGCGTGTATCAGTACTCAATCAATGAAGCAGGGATTGATTTGTTATTGGGTTCAGATTTAGCGTCATGATGTTTTAGTTAAGTCATCGTATAAAACACCCAATATAACCGCTTTGAAGGGGATTTTACCGTTATAGGCATAGTAAAGAAATTTGATATGAATCTCTACTCATGGCATTTTCTGTTCCCAATTGACTTTGATTAGGACAGAAAATGGAAGACTTGATAGTTGCGTATTTTAGGGCGTTAAGCGCATTCTTCAGATATATGTTTCAGTCGCTAGTGATCGAATTTATTGGTTACGGAGCTGGCTGGATAGTCTGTAAAATCTTCACATTAGGGCGCTTCCCCCTATTGATTCCAACGGAAAAAGAGCGAACAAGAATCTCTTATATCGGAGCTACTAGCATCGTGTTGCTTCTGTTAGCAATTGGTGTCTTCAATAGTTTGTGATTCGGAGTAAGGATATATGAAATTTTACCCCGCGGAGCAATACCAAGCAGCTTGCAACGAGCTGTTTATCCGATACGAACGTGACATCAAAAAGCTAATCCCTAACGCGAGAGTTGAGCACGTAGGCGCATCTTCTATTCCTTTTGCCGTGTCTAAGGGCGATTTGGATATCTTCGTAGGTGTTGAGCTTGTCGAACTTGAGGATGTTATAGGGAGACTCACAACACTCGGCTTCAATGAGAAACTCGATACCTTAAGAACGCCGGAACTGTGTATGTTGGATTCTACATCTGGGGACGATGTGGCGTTGCAAGTTGTCGCTAATGGTTCTGAGTTTGAATGCTTTCTAACGTTTCGTGACAAGCTACGTGCGGCCCCTGCCCTAGTCGAGCAATACAATGCCCTTAAAATGTCTTGTGAAGGTTGGTCGCAAGAAGAGTATCGTGAAAAGAAAGCGGATTTCATTGAGCATGTATTGGAACTGAAATAGCAACAATGCCCCTCTCTTCTAATTGTCCAATTAACAAAAGTCTTATTAATACAAACTGTTAAGTCAAAAATTATTACCTCTGAAAATTTACCTTGTTAAATTTCCTTCAACCTACCTTATCGCGTTTTATAGTCGAAATTTAAGCAACTAAGCTCACATATATTGCATGGTCCATTAGTTTTGGCATTTGCCTGTGTTATGTTTCTCTCGATTTTATAAAGCGTTTCTTATCTATTGAAAGCAAAGTGTTTTCTTTCGAATTAATTTCAAGATTTGTCTATCAGTACATCAACCTAACGCTATCAAAAATCGATTTCTCTACGCCAATAATCAATACCACCTTAGGAAAGGACATGTCTGAAGTAATAGAAAACACCCCTACAATTGTACTCGCGTCTCGATGGTCTCGCTTATGGGCATCTATCATTGATGCTTTCGTGTATGCGATTTTCATTGTTCCTGTTTTTCTATATGGCGGTTTGTACGATAAATTGCTTTCCAATGAAACCATTGAGTTAACAGAACAAGTTGCTCTGACTGTTTATAGTTGGGTGGTTTACTTTTTGTGCCAAGGGTACTTACTTCATAAGAAGGGGCAGACAATTGGTAAAAATCTAATGGATATTGCGATTGTCGATATGGAAGGTAAACAAATAGGTTTGCTAAACATAGTGGGCAAACGAATCATTCCTATGGTGGCTGTAGCTTACATACCTTTTATTGGTCCATTTATATCAACGTTTGATTATCTGTTTGTTTTTCGCAAAGACAAACGCTGCTTACATGACTTAATCGCTTGCACTCAAGTTGTCATTGTTTCAAAGAAAAGTTCAGATAGCGACAACTCTGAAATTGGTGTAAATACAACCGAAGTTGTCCCTGCATCTCGATGGCCTCGTTTTTTAGCGTTTTTTATTGATGGTATCATTACGGCTGTCATCATTGCGCCAATCTTTATGTATACAGATTATTTTCAAAAAACAATCGATACAGGGGTGATAGACCTTAGAGAAGTCGCTGCTGTCTATGCCTATTTAGGGCTGATGTTTTTATTGGTACATGGGTATTTACTGAATAAGAAGGGACAGACGATTGGCAAACATCTAATGGAAATTGCGATTGTCGATATGGAAGGTAAACCTATAGGGTTATATAAAATAGTGGGTAAACGAATGATACCTATGACTCCCTTTACTATTATACCTATCACTGGCCATTTAATATCCATGTTGGATTCTCTTTTCATTTTCCGAAAAAACAGACGTTGCTTGCATGACTTAATCGCAGGCACTCAAGTTGTTAGTGTGTCAGCCAACAATTTAGAAAAAAATGAGCACGAATCATTAGAAAACCCAATAATTGAAAATGCATCTGAAGTAAGACTCGCGTCTAGGTGGCTGCGCTTTTGGGCCGTTTTTATTGATGTCTTAATTGCTGTGGCTATTGTCATGCCAATTTATCTCTATACCGATTATTTCCAAAAAATATTTGAAACAGGGACAGCTGATACAGCAGAACTAATAGCAGTCACTGCTTACGGTTGGCTCGTGTTCCTTTTGTTGAATGGCTATTTACTGCATAAGAAAGGGCAGACTATTGGCAAAAATATAATGGAAATTGCAATTGTTGATATGGATGGCAAACAACTAGGTTTATTCAACATAGTGCTCAAACGAATCTTACCGATGAGTATCTTTGTTTATATTCCTGTTGTTGGTCAGTATATATCGACTCTTGATTACCTGTTTGCTTTACGTAAAGACAGACGCTGTTTGCATGACTTAATTGCAGGCACTCAGGTGGTGAGTGTTGCCGTGCCTAGAAACCTCGATTTCAGCACCATCGAATAAAACACAGTTGCCAAAAACTTGATGTTACTTTAAGGATATTATGATCAATCAGCTATTCTCTGCCACTGCAATGTACAGGAACTTACCAAACAATATTTATTATTTAGCTGTGGCTAGAATGATTTTAGGGATGGGTAACTTCATTCTGCCATTCCTTGTCTTACTTTTTACTGACAAGTTGGGATACTCTGCAACGGTAGCTGGCACCTTAGCAATGGCGGGAACGGGCGGATACCTCTTCGGGAGCTTTTTAGGTGGGAGGCTATCGGATAGGTTGGGACATAAACGAATCATGGTTTTTGGTGAGTTTACGTCTGCAGTCTTGTTGATTGTTTGTGGTTTTTTCGCTGATGATCCTGTCATCGTACCTACGCTGTTGTTGTCGGCCTATTTCTTTGGTGGTTTAGCTCTGCCCGCGAGCAATGCTTTAGTTGCTGATCTTTCCACACCTAAAAATCGTGATGCAGTTATTTCGCTCAGTTATTTAGCGTACAATTTTGGTTCAGCTCTCGGTCCTATCATGGCTGGTTACCTGTTTTGGAATCATACCGAGTGGATATTCTTTGGGAACGGTTTGGCTGCTCTTTGCTGTGTTGTTATTGTTGCTACGTTTGTGAAAGTGCAACCTGGATTAGAATCGGACAACGATAGCGAGCTTGAACAGCCGGTCTCAGGCTCTGTTTGGTCCGTTCTACGATCAAGGCCAAGGCTTTTACTATTCACTTTTCTATGCGGATTACTGTGGTACTCATTGAATCAAATGACAATGGCTAGCCCACTGTACTTGAGCCACGTGTTCGGAGAGCAAGGTCCTGTTATTTTTGGGCAACTAATGACTTACGCTTGTGTTTTAGTGGTGCTGATCACACCCATTTTAATGAGGTTAACCTCAAAGAAACTAGAGACAGTTAGCCTTGCTTACGCTGGTTTGATGTTTGCGCTTGGTTACATGCTGGTGATGTTGTATCCAACCATTCCTGTTCATTTCTTTGCTTGGTTATTTCTTTCTGCAGGCGAGGTCCTCCTTTTAACAAAAGAAGGGGTATACCTAGCAAACAACTCCCCGTCGAGTCATCGTGGACGCATTCAAGGCGTGCTCATTACCTTGCGAACGGTTTTCGTCATGCCTAGTTTTATCGTGATTGGCTACTTTATCGATGATTATGGGTACACTTTCACTTGGTTTAGTGTGATATTAATTTCAGTTGCTGGTGCCGTTGGTTTTTATCTTATGTCAGCTAAGGGGAAGCAATCTCCAGCGTTAGTCACCGAGTAGTTATTCGATTTACTAGCAAGTAGTATCTTTTAGTCACCAGAGGTAGGCTTATGATTACAATTAGAAAAGCGGTTGAGTCTGATGCTCAGGATATTTTCGATATCCGAAGCCGTGCCATTGTCGAGAAGTGCTCGGCTTATTACTCAGAAGAACAGCTGTCAATATGGACGCAGGGTGGAATGTCTGATGGATTCATCAGTGATGTAGTTGAAACCTTCCACGTTTCAGAAGTTGATGGTCGAGTGATTGGCAGCGGTAAGATCAACATCGAAACCGGTATGGTTGATGCTATTTTTGTTGACCCTGACTTTGCAGGAAAAGGTGCAGCGAAGCAGATGTTGCAGTTCTTAGAGGAGCTCGCGATTCAACACAACTTGCCCTTAATGAAGTTAGAATCGACCCTGAATGCCGCTACGTTTTATCGTTCGTGTGGCTTTATTGGCGATGAACTTTCCACTTATCACTCGCCTAGAGGTATTAGCCTCGATTGCATCCCTATGGAAAAGCCGGTGGTTGCTTAAATAAACAGCGCCAATACCAATCTTGGTGCTGTTTTTACTTTCCCCTTACACTCCTTTCAAATATCGAACCTAGTATCAAATTTCTCTTTGTTATACAGGCAAGTCTCTCATTATGAAGAACTTCTTTGATAGCGAACTCATGCTCTCTAGCTCCTTGAATTTCGTTTTGCTATCGCTTGGGCTAACGCTCCTTTTTCATCTTCCGATTTGGTGTGGGTTCAACTTGAGCCGACGAAAGTGGAAGCTTATGGATTATTTATGGCCGTTCTTGGCGGGTATCGGGATGCTGGGTGCAGTGTCTGAGATTCGTGCGAAAGTAGCGGGTGATTGGGTTGAAACAGAACAAACCAGAGCGGTGGCGATTTTAGAGTCGGTTCAGCAGTTTTCTTTGGATAAGCTGAGAAGTGATACCTGCACCGGTCAATCATCTTTAGATAATCACGCTCAGCACCATGAAGCGTGTTTGTGGTATTTGAATACCGCAATTACGTTCAAAGATGTCGATTTCACCTTGCTACCGAATGCATCGGATTTTACGGTTCCTGCGCCGAGCGTTTCGCTGGTGGAAAGCGATGCGGTGTGGGTGGATGGTATGTTGAGTCAGTATGAGAAGCAGAAAAACCAATACATTAAAACCAGAGAGGCCCAGGTCAAGCAGCCACTAGAAAGCCTCTTTTGGTATGTAAGCCCTTATTTAGTTTGCTTTGCGATAGCTCTCCGCCTTACTAAGGTGACGGCAGAACTTAAACTGGACAAGCTTGGGTAAACTACCGTTTAGATTCAGTGGGTATGGCTTTCTTTGACGAGGAAGCCTCTCGTTTTCTTGTCCGTGTTAGTCATTTTATTATTTGATAAATAACCATACGCAACTCAGTTTAAATTATTGTGTGGCTAATATTACCGTCCCCTAATTTATAGACTTTTGTTTTCATTGGTTTTTTCTTACTGATCTTGTTAAATGTTATATTTCTAGTTCTAAAGTATGATAGTTATATTATTATAAACCGTAAAAAAGTATGCGCCCCAACTTGATTCTAATATATTATTTTATCATGTGTTGTTTTTCTTTTTTTTTGTACATAACATCCTGCCAGCTAAATACTTATTAAATATTAAGGTCAGTATATGCTGGAGAAAATTAAACTTACATTTCTATTATTAACCCTGCTGTTTTCTAACTCGGCGCTAAGTTCAACACTATTTATCAAGAATAGCTTGGACATGTCTGGAGAAAGTGGCAGCGAGGAGATGAAAGCTTTTTATTCAATTAACAAAGGTGCTTGGGTTGATATTGAACAGCTTGATATGAATGACCCGAGCTCCCTGTCTAATCTCATTAGTTACACTGATGGTGATAGGTTAAGAATCAAAGTTATCACACCGACTAAGCGATTCGTTAGTCAAGGTATGTCTATACCTTACTTCCGTAACTCTCAACCTCATATGTTTGAAATTAAAGGCACGACATTGCCAGAAGAAGTTCATATTCAAATAGATGGTGTATTAGGGCGAGGAACGATCAAGCGTGCCTTTACTACCGATTCTGGCTGGCAATATCGTGTCACGACCTGTGGCGGTGCCGGTATTGTGATTGCCTGTGCTGTTGGTGATTATGGTGAGCTAGTGATGCGTTTCGCTGGTATTACAACAATCCCTGTTTTCTCTGGTTCATCTTATATTGATGAGCGATTCTTCGATAAGCTTGAGAAGGGGAAACAGATCGAATTACTCGATAATAAGGGGCATTATTTCAGCGGCTTATTTTACCATGAGGTGAAAATTTGGGACCGAGAAGCTGGAGAGATTTTTGACC
Organism: Vibrio sp. 10N.286.48.B8; assembly: GCF_003050085.1. NCBI lineage: Bacteria > Pseudomonadati > Pseudomonadota > Gammaproteobacteria > Vibrionales > Vibrionaceae > Vibrio > Vibrio sp. 10N.286.48.B8. Next base: position 231,095 of record NZ_PIGD01000004.1, read on the forward strand.
TTAAAGCTGGCGGGTTAGGGCTGGGAATGGGTGAAGCAGTCTCAATTAAATTCACACGTTGGTAATTCATAAGTAACGGAAAGAATAATGAAAAAAGTAATTTTATCGCTTAGTGTGTTGTTATTTTCTGGAGTGTTAGGAACAGCCGTTCAAGCGCAAGAAATAGAAACCTCTCATGAGTTATCACCAATGCACCAGGCTGTTATGGGGCCTTGGAATCTTATTCGTGTTAATGGTGAGCAGCCGACACACCAAGCATCAATACAAATAGCACGAGACAACATTTATGGCCGTACGGGGTGTAACCATTTTTTCACCCACGTGACGACATTTGAGCAGGGCTATTTGGCATTCACCCCAATTGTCAGCACGAGAATGGGCTGTAGTGGAACTCAAGCGATTCAAGAGAATTTGATTTTTGATACATTCGAAGAGAGCGTTACTGTGGCTTACGACGATGTAGGTGAACAGCTGACGATTATCGGGCATGACAATACGTTGATTTTCGAACCGTCAAGCTAGTCTGGGATTGATTGGATGTTAAAAAGAGCCTCGATGCGGCTCTTTTTGTTATAGGTTATGAGTTGTCGGTGAAACCAAAGCTAGCATTAGCACTTCGTGGTTCACGCCGTTTTAGTTAGTGGTAATTCACTACCAACGAAGCATTCATATCGTACCCCATGGTCAGATCGGTATCGCCATCGACAAGATATACATTGTCGGTGGTCAGTTTTGACGAAATCACGCCTTCTACCCAAACTGGGTACTGAACGGTTTCTACTTTGTAGCCTTCGGGGTAAGAGACTCTGACAATTTGGTTCGCTGGTGGTGGTGGCATATGTATGCACGCTCCTGCTGTAGGAACTAACAAGAATTCGGTAGCAACGAGGGGCGCTGAGAAAGCAATTGGAACCAGGAATCCAGGTATACGCACCTTCTTACCGTCAAAGTCTTGAGTCAATGTCTCTGATGCTCGCTGTTGATTCGCGATGTATTTCGAACGCAGCTTCAGTAATTCATCGGCGCCTAGCCCTTCTGATGTTAATTTTTGCTGCGCTAAGTATGTTGAATACAAGATGTCTCATCAAATGGCTACTTTGCTTTTAAGAACATTTACTTACAGTCAGTTAACTAAAATTGTATCTAACCCCAAGTTGTAGTTGAGGCCCATAAATCCCGTTATTCTTAGAAGATATCGAGAACGCGGCTTTATCCGTTGCATGGAATCTCGCGCCAAACGTAAAGATCGAATGCTCTCCATTTGCCCCCACCATGACATTTGCCTCTACTCGTTGAGTAATCCAAGCACGAAGTCCCGCGTTGAATTCAATAAAGGTTTTGCTTTTCCCCGGAGCGTAAGATCCTTTGTTGTAGTGAAGCAATAGTTGAGTATTGAGATCGATGGTTTGGTTGATAGGCCCGTAAACTTGAGGGCCGATATAGACGTCATAGTTGTCCTCATCGAGATCGGCATTTGAGCTTACCCCACCCAGAAGCGCAAGGCTGTCATTGATATCTCGTCCCCCTTCCAAACTAATACCATTTGGCTTTGTTTGAATCCCAAGCTCTACAAAATCTGTAGTGAAATTTGCAGCAGACAATGCTTGGTGAGAGAAGGTACATAGCAGCAGAGGTATTAAATTTTTAATTTTCATATGACTTATAAAGACTAAGAGCAGTGGAGTGATGCGTAGATATATTGTTATCTCAGGAAGATGAAGTTCGATGGGAATAAAGTCAAAGTAAGAATATTTTTTCGTTGCACACTTTCGCTGCTTTGTTCAGGGAGTAAGGCCTTGAATGGAAAACTGAATGGTAGACTCGATTTTTGTCATCCACTTTTAGAGAGGCGTGCTCCCATTTTTTTGCTTTGATAAGTAAGATAAATCCTGGATTTCAACTTGATATCGACAAGGCAAAAGATAGCAGTATCGGCAGCGTTACCACGCTTAAGAAGTTGCCGAACAACACCATAGAGGCGACCTTAGGTGGCTCTACGTTGAACCTTTCTGCAAACAGGTAATTCATCACTGCAGGTGGCAGCATGGTGAACAGCACCATCATCTGCAAGTGTAGAGTGGGTAGAGGAATGAAGAAGTAGATGATCGTAAAAGCGATCGCTCCAGTGAACAGAGATTGCGCTGTACATAATAAGCCGACTTTCAGGCCACTCAGCCTCAAGTTGACCATTTGTGAGCCTAGTGACAACAGCATGATCGGGACAGCAGCTTGCCCAAGTAGCGATGTGGCTTCGTAGATAGGAGTCCACACTGCAATACCGGACAGATTTAGTGTCATTGCTAATAAAGCAGCCAAGAATATTGGCATCTTGAAGATCTGTTTGATCGGGTTACCTTCGCTTAATAACGCTAAGCCTACACTGATATGAACACACGCTGATACCACAAACAGCAGTACTGCTGGAGCTAATGCACTTTCGCCAAAGGTATAAGTGAACAGAGGAATCGCAAGGTTGCCGCTATTGCGAAACATGTGTGGCGGAGCCCAAGCTTTGAAGTTGAGCTTAAAGATCTTACAGATCGGAATCATCAGCAGTGCGGGCACTAACACCGCAACCAAAGAGGCAGAAATCAGCGGCAGTTGTTCGGTGTCGAGTGGCATGGTGGTCAGCGATGCAAACACCAAAGCAGGAATACAGACATCCATGTTAATGCGATTGATTGGCTTGAAATCGGGCTTAAGCCAACGACCGACTGCAAAGCCAGCACTGGCGAGTGCAAAAACGGGAAACAGAATGCTAACGACCTGTTCGAACATAGAATTCCTTTCTAGATGTAGTGCTTCCATTTAGCTGAGAAACGAATGTTCGAGAGAGACGCTAAAGTGAAGTATGAAGTCGAAATGTATAAACATTAACCTATCAATATAATGACTTGGCGTCACCGAAGATCGTTGTCTGTGAGCGGTTAATTTATATTTCTTTGAATGAAGCACAAAAAAGACCAGTGGCATCAGCAACTGGTCTTTAAAGGCTAGATAAATCTGGACGGATTTTTAATTAACGACGGCTGTCGCTGTCTAGCGATTGTTACTCGGTTTTAAGTCTAACTAACGAGCTTCTTGTAATCTTTGAAGTTTACGTCGTAAGCTTTTTCGCCATAGATGTAAGTCTCGCTGACGGTTCTGTCGTCACCCAAGCTCATTAGTACAAACAGTTTTTCTTCAAGCTTGGTGGCTTGTTCCATTCTAAAGCGCATCAGCTGTGTCGCGTGTAGATCCAACACCACGAAATCCGCTTCTTTGCCGACTTCCAAGTTACCAATCTTGTCTTCTAAATGCAGAGAACGTGCGCCACCTAAAGTTGCCAAAAATAAAATTTGGTATTGTCAGGTTTTGTTTATATCAACATGTGACTCATCAATTTTTTAGTCTTCTCTGGATCTGAGCATGTGATAGATAAAATCAAATGGTTTTCATCCTGTTCGACAATATTAAGACTTCTAATGTCAATATTATTCTCTGATAATTTCCTTGCTAATTTTGCCAACGCTCCAAGCTCATCATCGATTTTTACCATTATTATCTCAGTGTTGAAAATAATATTGAATCCCGCTTTAATCAATATTTCATACGTGTATTTGTTATTGTCTGAACTTATCTTTATTAATGCGGTGTTATTTATTTTGTCAGCATCTATATTTTTTATTTTTATTTTATTTTTCGATAAGATTTCCGTTATGTCTGTGATCAATCCGATATAGTCTTCAGATATTAATATTATCTTTTCCATTTAAATATCCTCATAGGTCATTCATGTCTAGTTTTAATGCAGAAGTAAACGCATCAATATCTGAAAATTTCATATGTGGCATACATATAATATGTGTCATACCATTTGCTGTTGCTAATTGATATCTTTGCTTTATTTCCTCTGGCACAGCTGGTAAAACAACAGTTATCGCATTTGGGTTTCGCCAAGCTTTTATACCTATATTTTGTAATTGAATTTCCGTGTATTTTGCAACTTCTAGGCTGTGTAGTACACGTTTAGCCAGGCCTTCTAACCCTAAACTGTTAATGGCATACCACAGTACCATCGGTGTAAAGCCATTACGTGAGCCTGTAATAGTAGTATCTAAACAGCCAATGTAAGCAATAGAGCGTGCAATACGATCAACATTTGATTTACGGGCTACAACAACCCCACAAGGAATTGGAGAACCAATAAATTTGTGTCCACTCAGTGAAACACTGTCGGCACCGTCTTCAAAATCAAACGACGGTCTGGGTGTTAAAAAAGGATTTATAGCTCCGCATAATGCGGCATCACTGTGTATATAACTTTTTGAAATAGAAAACTCGTCTAAAATAGTACGAATTTTTTTTATGTCATCTTTGGCTTCTGTCATAGTGGTGCCACTATTCGCAAAAATAATAGCAGGCACATCCCTATTGACTTTTAGCGTTTCTCGCAAGTCATCATAGTCAATTACCCCCTTATCGTCACATCGGATCATTATATGACGCATATTGAGCAAGTGTAAATTTTTGGCGACAGAATAATGAGTTTCTTTGGAAAAATAACAAATACCATTAGGGTAGAGCTCACGAGCTAAATATAAAGCATATAGATTAGCTTCAGTACTGCCATTTGTGACATACCCCCACCAATCTTTTTCAGGTGCTCGTAATAGTTTTGCAAAAAATTCTATTACTTCACATTCAAACTCTCTACTATCAACTTGCCAAGTAGATTTAGCAAAAGGATCCCCAAGGTTATTTAAAGGAAAGTTGATTAATTCTTTTAGTTGTTGATAGTTAAAGTCTGTTGAAATTGGATAACCCATAAAGCTTGTTGCTTTTTTATGAATATCCTTTATGAAAATTTTTAATTTCTCTTGTTGATGAGCATTTAAAGACATATTCTACCTTTTTAAATCGTCCTAGCCAGTATTAAATATAAATTACACTTTTCTGGTTTTCTCTCGGGGTATGGTTATCAGCCTTTCTAATTAAACTTTTATAGAGATTTGGAAAAGGAAATTTTTATAATAATATTTTTTCATACTTATAATTAATATATATTTAAATTGCTAATTAAATGTCGAAGATTAAGCTATGGTTTGGTTTTTTACCAAATATTACAGTGTTGTTCTATTAATTAGTCCACTTTTAATTTATCTAAATATAACTACTGGCTGAAGCTGATAGATATAAATTTACCAGCAGTAATGACGGAGTTGTCATATTTCCCACAATAAGCATGGGCTTTTATTTGTGCTTTTGAATAGTCATTTATTGTGGACAGTAAATTTATGTAATCTACTTTATTTGGGTGACTTGATTCTATTTTTAGTACTTCTATTTCATTACATCCTTGTAAGTTCCAGCTATCTTCTGATTTAATAAACCAGCTACCGTCAACGCCAACAGTAATAGTTGATATCTTTTTTTCATCCGTGGTGATGATTTCATCTAGCGGGCCTGCACAGGCCGATGAAGCAAACAACATTAGGGAAATTCCAGTTTTTATTTCTTTGAGTTTCATAACTAGTTACCTCTTTTGGCCCAATATAGTATAAAAAAAGATAATAAAAAGTTTTTTTTGTTTTTATTATCTTAAAATAGATCTCACTTGCATATTTTATATTTTGGGGTGATTTAATTGTTTATAATTTTATTTATCATTATTTGATGGGGGGAGTAGGGATTTTTCGATGCTATATCTTTGTTCGTGACTTGATGAAGTTTTGATGTGCAACTAAAGGAAGTTCGTTTCAACTAGATATATTGTCTATTTTTTATAAGCCAATATCTAAAGGTATTTGTTAATCTTGAACTTTTTCGCTATTTTTCGATGGCACGAGAGCGTGCCATCGTTAAGTTAAGCCGCTGTGTGATTATTTCTCGCAACTTAACTCACAAGCTTTTTGTAATCTTTGAAATTCACGTCGTAGGCTTTCTCACCGTAGATGTAAGTCTCGCTGACGGTTCTGTCGTCACCTAAGCTCATTAGTACAAATAGTTTTTCTTCAAGCTTGGTCGCTTGTTCCATTCTAAAGCGCATCAGTTGTGTCGCGTGCAGATCCAACACGACGAAATCGGCTTCTTTGCCTACTTCTAAGTTACCGATTTTATCTTCTAAATGCAGAGAACGTGCGCCACCTAAAGTTGCCAAAAACAGCGATTTAGCAGGGTGAAGTTTCTCTTGTTGAAGCTGCATGATTTTGTACGCTTCGCTCATGGTTTGCAAAATCGAGAAGCTGGTACCAGCGCCAACGTCTGTTCCCATTCCAACACGAATACCGTGCTCTTCCATTTCGGGTAATCGGAATAAACCTGACCCTAAGAACAGGTTAGAGGTCGGACAGAAAGCGATGGCGGATTCGGTGTCCGCTAGGCGCTTACATTCGCAGTCAGACAGGTGAATACCATGGGCGAATACCGAACGTTTGTGCAGTAGGCCATAGTGGTCATACACATCCAAATAGCTGTCACGCTCTGGGAACAGTTCTTTTACCCATTCAATCTCTTTCTCGTTTTCAGAAAGGTGCGTGTGCATGTATACGTCAGGGTATTCTTCTAGAAGTTTACCAACGGTCGCCAATTGCTCTGGTGTGCTGGTTGGCGCAAAACGAGGTGTCACCGCGTAAAGCAAACGGCTGCGGTTGTGCCACTTCTCAATCAGTTCTTTGGAATCAGCGTAGCCAGATTCTGGAGTGTCGGTGAGGTAGTCTGGCGCGTTGCGATCCATTAAAACCTTACCTGCGATCATACGTAGGTTGCGCTTCTCAGCTTCTTCAAAGAAAACGTTAACCGACTCTTTGTGCACGGTGCCGAACACGAGTGCTGTGGTGGTGCCGTTGCTTGCTAGTTCGTCTAGGAATAGCTTCGCCACTTTGTGTGCATAAACTGGGTTTTTGAAGCGTTTCTCTTCTGGGAAGGTGTAGTTCTCTAACCAATCAAGTAGCTGCTCACCGTAAGACGCGATCATCCCTGTTTGAGGGTAGTGGATGTGCGTATCAATAAAGCCAGAGGTGATCAGCTTATCTTTGTATTCTTTTACTTCGAGTGTTTTAGGCTGGCGAGCCAATACGTCATCGGCATGGCCTAAATCGACGATGTGGCCGTTCTCAACCACTAAAACACCGTCTTCAAAATAGTCGTAAGACTCATCGATACCGACGTCTTTTGGGTCGGCGACGCTGTGTAAAATACTGGCGCGATAAGCTTTGCGTTGCGTTGTCATGTTTACTTCCTTTTAATGACTTCAGCGACGTTATGGCCGCTAAAGCTTTGCGACTTGTGTTAGGCGATCTTCTCTTCCAATGGTGGTTCGCCTACGTCGCTTGGTTGACTGTGTTGATCGGTCAAATCCTGATTTCGATATTGTTTGGTTGGGCGCTTTTGTTCAAGCGCTTGGCCTTGATAGTGTGCGATCAGTTCACCCGCAACCGATACCGCAATTTCGGCTGGGTGTTTGCCATTCACAGCACTAATACCAATCGGGCAAATCATGGTTTCGATTTGTTCTTGGCTGTAGCCGCGCTGTTCTAAGCGGAAGTCGAACTTCTTACGCTTGGTAAGCGAGCCGATCATGCCGAAGTAACGGCTGTCTTCACGGTCGATAATGGCTTTGGTTAGGTCAAAATCGAGCTGGTGGTTGTGGGTCATCACAAGGTAGTAGCTGTTTGGTGGCATGTGTTTCACTTCGCCAACCGGATCGTCTGAAACAAGCTTTTTAACACCGTGTGGCAGCGTTTCAGGGAACACTTCTTCACGTTCATCAATCCAGGTCACACGGAAGGGCAGAGTCGCGACAATGTGCAGCAGCGCTTTGGCAACGTGGCCAGCGCCAAACAGCACAAGGTGATTCTGCTGAGTGCCGATCGGTTCAAAGCTTAACGTAGCCATTCCGCCACAACATTGGCCTAGACGAGCGCCTAGGTTGAAGCGTTCTACTTTGAGTGATTTTTCGCTGGCAATCAGCATCTCGCGAGCCATTTTAGTGGCCACATGTTCAAGGTGACCACCACCAATCGTAGCGATGATTCGGTCACGAGTGACGAGCATTTTGGTGCCCGCATCACGTGGCACTGAGCCTCTGTCTTCAAGCACTGTCACCATCACACATGGTTCGTAGTTCTCTTCCAGTTTTGCCAGTTCGTGAATCCAATTATCCTTAAACATACGTCCTCCTAAATCCCTTTTATGCTTCCCTAGCGGTCTATTACGTCCTAAGCCGTTTCTGATTGTGCATCGACCGAAGTCGGAGCCGTTTCAGTTACTTCCTGTATCGCCATCAGAATACGCTCTGGCGTTGCAGGTGTGTTGAGCTTTGGAATCGTGCCGTCGATGGCGACATAGCTAATGGCGTCTTTTAGTGCGCTCCATACCGACATACCCAACATGAAAGGGGGTTCCCCCACGGCTTTCGAGTTGAAGACGGTGTCTTCTGGGTTACTGCGGTTTTCCAAAAGATGCGTTCTGAAATCAATCGGCATATCAGCAATCGCAGGGATCTTGTAACTCGCTGGGCCATTGGTCATTAAGCGGCCTTGCTGGTTCCAAACCAACTCTTCCGTGGTTAACCAACCTACACCTTGCACAAAGCCACCTTCGACTTGGCCAATATCAATCGCAGGGTTCAATGAAGCGCCCACGTCATGCAGAATATCGACACGCAGAATCTTGTTTTCGCCGGTTAGAGTATCGATGATAACCTCTGAACAAGATGCTCCGTATGCGTAGTAGTAGAACGGGCGACCGCGCGCTTTCTCGTGATCGTAATAGATCTTCGGAGTGCGGTAGAAACCAGTGCTCGATAGCGAGATTTGGTTAAACCAAGCCAGTTCAACAAATGAGTTGAAGGTCATGATCTCATCGCGGATCTGCACCATGCCGTTCTTAAATACCACCTCTTCAGGCCACACTTTGAAGTGCGAAGAAGCGAAGTCGATCAGGCGCTGCTTAATGGTCATTGCGGCGTTTTGCGCGGCCTTACCGTTGAGGTCGGTGCCCGATGAGGCTGCGGTTGGTGATGTGTTCGGAACTTTGTCTGTGTTTGTAGCGGTGATCTGGATACGTTCGACATCGACTTGGAACTCCTGTGCAACGATTTGTGCAACTTTGATGTTCAAGCCTTGCCCCATTTCCGTACCACCGTGATTCAAATGAATACTGCCATCGGTGTAGATATGGATGAGCGCACCTGCTTGGTTCAAGAAAGTCGCAGTAAACGAGATGCCGAATTTCACTGGTGTGATTGCTAGGCCCTTCTTCAAGATAGGGCTTTGCTTGTTGAACTCAGCAATGTCTTTACGACGTGCGTGATAGTCACTGCTGCGCTCAAGCTGTTCGGTTATCTCAGGTAAAAAGTTGTCTTCAACGGTTTGGTAGTAATGGGTCACGTTACGGCCTTCTTCGCCGTAGTAGTTTGCCTTACGTACTTCCAAAGGATCTTTTTTCAGGTAACGCGCAATCTCGTCCATGATGTGTTCAATAGTCATCATGCCTTGCGGGCCACCAAAGCCACGATAAGCGGTATTCGATGCTGTGTTGGTTTTGCATCGGTGACCGACCACAGTTGCATCACCTAGATAATAGGCGTTGTCTGAGTGGAACATCGCGCGGTCTACGATTGAGCTTGATAAGTCTGGTGAGTAACCACAGTTACCTGCAACGGTAATGTCGGCACCTTGAATCACACCATTGTCGTCAAAACCAACTGTGTATTGGTTGTAGAACGGGTGACGTTTACCGGTTTGCTGCATGTCTTCACTGCGCAGCAAACGCATTTTGGTTGGGCGACCAGTGAGGTGAGCAATAACCGCAGCCATACACGCTGGAGAGGCTGCTTGAGTCTCTTTACCACCGAAACCACCACCCATACGACGCATATCAATCACGACTTTGTGCATCGGTACGCCAATCACTTCCGCAACCAGCTTTTGAACTTCGGTTGGGTTTTGCGTCGAGGTGTACACGATCATGCCGCCGTCTTCGGTTGGCATTACGCTACTGATTTGGGTTTCTAGGTAGAAGTGTTCTTGTCCGCCGATCTCTAGGTCGCCAGAGATTACGTGTTTTGCTTTTGCCAGTGCGGCTTTCGAATCACCACGCTGTTGAGTGTGGCTTTCTGTTACGAAGTGCTCTTTTTCTAGCGCTTCTTTTACATCAAGAATCGCAGGTAGCTCTTCGTATTCAATAACGGCTGCATGTGCGGCTTTGCGTGCTGTCTCTAAATCGTTAGCTGCCACGGCAATCACAGGTTGGCCGTAGTATTCTACTTTGCCGTCTGCAAGCAGTGGGTCACCCGGAAGAATTGCGCCGATATCCAGTTCACCCGGTACGTCTTTGGCTTGAATAGCAATCGCCACGCCTTCAAATTCGTAACACGGTGATAAATCTATCTTGATGATGTTTGCGTGCGCTTGAGTGCTCAGGCGTGCGTAGACGTGCAGCTGATTTGGGAACTCAAGGCGGTCATCAATGTATACCGCTTCGCCCGTGACTTGCTTGGCTGCACTGTCGTGTTTAACGCTTTTGCCTACGCCAGTTTTTAGGTCTTGTTTTGCAATGGTAACCATCTCTTCGTGGGTCATCGCATGCTCGTGTGATTTAGACATAAGACGTTACCCTTGTTTCGATTTGGTTGTTTTTGTTCTGTTGTTCAATGAAGTAACGACGCAACATATTTGCTGCCGACAATGAACGATATTCTTGGCTTGCACGGAAATCAGATAGTGGCTCAAAGTCGTTATACAGTTCCTGCATTGCTAACTTAATATTAGCGTCTGTCCACGGTTTGCCTAATAACGTATTTTCACAACGCGCCGCGCGCTTAGGTGTTGCAGCCATACCACCGAAAGCGATACGAGCGTAAGAAACCTTGCCATCTTCGATTTGAATATCAAACGCACCACATACCGCAGAGATATCATCGTCTAAACGTTTAGACAGTTTGTAAGCTCGGAAGCTGTCGTTGGTTGGCTTAGGAATGATGATCTGTTCAATGAACTCACTCTCTTTTTGCGCTGTCACTTTGTAGCTGATGAAGTAATCTTCAATCGGCATGGTGCGTGACTCATCACCACAACGAAGTTTGATCTTCGCGTTCAGGGCAATCAGTAGAGGAGGGGTATCACCGATAGGTGAAGCGTTGGCAACATTGCCACCGATGGTGCCTTGGTTACGAACTTGAAGTGAAGCAAAGCGGTGCAATAGTTCCCCAAAATCTGGGTAGTGTTTTTTCAGTAGTGAGTAAGAATCGCTGATAGGTAGGTTGGCACCAATGATTAAATCGGTGTCGGTCTCTTCGCATACCTTCATGTCTTCAACAAGGTTTACGCTGATCAGTGTTTCAATCTCGCGATGGAATTGTGTCACTTCCAATGCTAAATCCGTGCCGCCAGCAACCAGCTTCGCGTTCGGATGCGCTTGAAAAAGCTTGGCCAACTCGTCAGTGCTTTTCGGGGAAAAAGCGGTGAGGTGACCAAGGCGTAAGTTGGCCTCGGTGTCTTGAATATCTTCTAGCTTCTTGATGGTGTTGCGTTCAAGCTCAGCAAATTGGTCGATCAAAGGTTGGTCTGTTGAAAGCGACATCGCGGCATCAACGATTGGTCGGTAGCCTGTACAACGACATAGGTTACCCGCCAGTGATTCCATGACGTCTTCTTTGCTCGCATCGGGTTTGTTCTTGCCTAGGGCAAACATCGACATGATGAAGCCCGGCGTGCAGTAACCACACTGTGAACCGTGAAAATCGACGACCGCTTTCTGTACCGGGTGTAATGACTTATCTCGATTTTGCAGATCTTCTACTGTGATCAGCTGCTTACCGTGTAACGCTGACACAAATGTAAGGCAAGAGTTCACCGAACGGTATTGCAGTTGCCCATCAACTACTTCACCTAGAACGACCGTACATGCGCCGCAGTCGCCTGACCCACAACCTTCTTTGGTACCGGTTTTATTAACCTTGGTACGAAGGTAGTTGAGCACTGTCATGTTAGGTGACAGATTGTCTTCACGTCTTATTTCCTGATTGAGCAAAAAAGTAATCAAGAGACCTCCTTGTATATCGACATATTTCCATGTGTATTCTTTTTGACTTCTAGGTCAATAATTATCCATCCTGACCCTGTGGTCAACTATTTATTTACAAAAATGCAACAACATTGCACTTTGGTGGATTGTGTACAATTAAATTTTGGATGTAGTTGTTTGTTTTATTGGGATTTAAATTGGAAGTGTTGAGTTTTGTGGTGTGAATGAATTAATGGCTATGTATACAAAATAAAGACAATAATTTTGGCATTAGGGAGTAAATGTTATAGAGGCTAAGAGCACTATTCTGCTCAGAAACGAGAGTGTTTTGAGGTGAAATGAGTCGATCTTCGCGTCTATCATTATGGGGAGGGTAAAAAAAGAGAAGTAATCGCAGAGGCTTACTTCTCTCCCGTCTTGTTAACAAAAAGTTGTTAACTGATAGTTGCCAACAAGAAACTATTAGCAGTTAGTCATTAATAGCTTATAGAAGCGATTATGACTTGTTCTTAAGCAGATCTGAGAACACAACATGTAGGTCGCTCGATGCGGTGCTGCTGTCTAGGTTTAGCTTAGAGCGAATGTGGCTTAAATGCTCTCGCATTAGGTCAACGGCTTGCTCTTCATCTCCAGACTCTATCGCATCAAGCAATCCTTCATGCTCATCGAGAGAGCAGTTTGAGTGGCTGCCGGTTTCGTACTGGGCAATAAGCAGAGAAGTTTGCGATACCAAGCTGCGTTGAAAAGCCAGCAGTGGCGCGTTCTCAGCCATTTCAGCCAGTTTGATGTGGAACTCACCAGACAAACGTAAGCCAGAACCATAGTCACCTTGGTCGAAGGCGCAGTTCTCTTTCGCGACCAGTTTTCTACACTCTTCGATTTGAGCTTTGGTCGCGTTTTTAACCGCTAGCTCTGTGATAGCAATTTCCATCACTTCGCGTGCTTTAAATATCTGTTTGGCTTCGTCTACTGTGGGTGCTGCAATCACGGCACCTCGGTTAGGACGGATCACCACAACTTGTTCTAAAGATAGGCGCAGCAAGGCACGACGAATAATAGTACGGCTAACACCAAAGATTTCTGCTAATGCTTCTTCGCTTAATTTGGTGGCTGGTGGCAGCCTTTGTTCTAGTATCGCATCGAAGATATGGCAGTAAACAACATCGTCTTGAGTCTGGCCTGTTACTTTCGTTTTTACACCTTTGGAGACAGAGTTTTTGAGAACTGTCATAGAGATAAGGACCCTTGTTTAGTCGAGTTGGGTTGGTTGAGAATAATTCATGAGTATTACCCTATATTGTATACATTTATCTATACAATTCCACCGGATGAAAGTGCGATGCACGCTTATTTGTTAATGACTTATAACATTTAGTTTGCAAGGAACTGTGTGCAATCTAGAGCTTTAAGTTATTAGCCCTAAAACTAGACGCGATTATCGCCGCAGCTGTATGCCACGATCTGGCTGATTTCGCTCAGGCTGCGACCTGATTGCTGCTGCCACTCGTTGAAAGCCTTACTTGCCGCAACTTGTGCTCGCTTAGTGTTACGACCGCTATCAACCACATCTGTGCTGCGCAGGTGCGCTTCAACGTCCGATGATAAGATGAATGTGTCTTTACCCATCTGGCGCAAGGTGTAAGCACCGGTGTTACCACCTAATCGCTTACCGTGTTTCTTCAGGTAGTCCCAAAGTTCTGTAATGCGTTCTGATGGCCATTCGGCAACCATTTGTGAGAATGAATCGGCTTCACGCTTGGCATTATGAATCATGGTGGCATTGGCAGGGATAGTCATCACCTTAGTAAGGTGACGAATAATACGCGGGTCTTGCGCTTTCTGTTCCCACATCTCATTCGGTAGCATTAGCATCTTTTCGATGTCGAATTCAAAGAACACTTCTTCAAATTGCGGCCATTTCTTCCTCACCACATTCCACGAAATCCCACACTGGAATACCTTCTCGGTAAAGGCGGCTAGCCAACGGTCGTCGGTAATTTGTGATAACTCAGCTTGTGAAAGAGGCGCACGAACAATCTTTTCGAGCTCAGCTGCGCCGCCTTTACGGTGAGCGGCACGTTGGTAAATGGTGTCGAATTTTTCTTGGGTCATTGGAGGTTCCAAACTAAAGCGATTCTTTATGATATGGGGATTAATTTCTATATGAAAAGGAGCTTAAGCCATTGTCTTCAAATCAAATGAAAGCCAATTAAGAGATCTTTAATTCCATCTGATACAAGGGCCATGTTTTACCATTAAATTCTTTAACGCTTGGCTCTTTGTCGACGACCTCAAAACCCGCTTTGTCGTAGCAGCGTTTTGCGCCGTGGTTTTGCTTGAATACGGCCAAGGTGATGGTGGTGACATTCGGTATTTCTTTCGCCGCCTTTAAGGCCGTTGCAAGCATCGATTGTCCTAACCCTTTGCCTCGTTGGTTTGGGTGAATAGCAACTCGGCAGAAACGAAGTTCATTGTCTGACATGCGTTGAAACTCCATAAAACCGAGCAAGTCATTAGTATTCGAGTTAGTGCTAGACGTGGAGAATGTGTAAAGCTCGACATGGGGCTCTTGAGAACGTTCGATGATGGAAGAGGCTTCTAACGGCCAACCAAAGTTTCGTCCTCCCCACAGTACGTAGTCTTCGAGAGATGTGAACCAAGTGACGATCTCGTCGGCGTCGGATGCTTTAAAGCGGTTTATTTCCATATCCTTGTCTCTTCCTTATCGTGTGTCTCTTTTTCTAAACCATTAAACTTCCGTACTCAACTGCTCAAGAAAGCCACGCATATAGTCAGTGCGCTTGTTGGCTTCTAACTTGGCGGATTCTGTATTCATGGTTCCAGCGAGCTTAAACAGCTTCACGTAGAAGTGGTCGACGCTGTAATGCTTGTCATCTAAGTCACGCTGCTTCGCGAACGGGTCTTCGTGGTTATACAACTCTGCGTTAAAGCTTTGACCCACATACAAGCAACGAGCAATGCCAATCGCACCAAGAGAATCGAGACGATCAGCATCTTGGACGACTTGAGCTTCCAAAGTTTCTGGTGTGATGTTGGCGCTGTAGCTGTGCGTGACAATCGCATGATGGATCTCATCCAGATAGGACGCAGGATACTCGATAGATTTGAGGAAAGAGATCGCCTTGTCTGCTGCCATTTGCGAGCTTTTGGCTCTGGCTGGGTGGTTCTTCGGGAAGGTGAAGCAGTCATGAAGATAAGCGGCAGGCAGAACGATTTCAAGCTTAGCCTGTTCTTGAACGCATAAAGCCTTAGCGGTTTTAACGACGCGCTTAATGTGGCTAATGTCGTGCGCTGCATCTTGTGTCATTTCTCGTTGTGCAAAATCAAGCAGTTGGTCTTCAAACTTTTCCTTCACGCGTCTCTTTCTCCATATGTAGACGTTAGCAATCTTGTTGATCACCTAGCATTTATTTCACATCGACTTTAACAGTTTCAAACGCGATTTTTTATCTTTTATAAAAACTATACCAACAAAAAAACCGACTCTGTGAGTCGGCTTAATAGAGAGGCTTGTCTACGTATTTTAGGACGAGACAGATAAAAGCATTATCAACGGTAGTGAGAGCCTAAGCTGCAGCTTGTTGAAGCTGTGCCAATACATGATGTAGAGAAGGGCTGATGGTGTGGCCAAGCGCTTTCACTTCTTCGCACGGCTCAACCAAATCTGGGATCTGGAAGCTGATCATGTTGGCTGCCATAGAAGCGCGAATACCGTTGTTTGAATCTTCAAACGCTAGGCAAGTTTCAGGGGCAACACCTAAGCGTTCTGCTGCTAGCAGGTAGATCTCTGGATGAGGTTTACCGTGAGTCACTTCGCAGCCGGTGCTTAATGATGTGAAGTAAGAATCTAGGCCGGCCAGCTCAAGCTTCTTCTTCGCGATATCGAGCTGAGTGGAGGTCGCTACCGCGATTGGAATGTCGTTTGCTTTAAGCCATTCAAGTAGTTCGATAACACCATCTTTAACTGGGATAGCTTGGTGCTTAACAACCGCATTGTAGCGAGTGCGCCATTCGGTGTTCAGCGCCGGGTAATCTAACCCTTCGCCGTAGCCCTTTCTAAAAATCTGTTCGATGGTTTTTGCGTTACAACCAATGATGCCTAAGTAAACATCTTGCAAGAACGGAACGTCTTGCGCGTGACATGCTTCTTCAAAAATCTGCATACAAAGTCTCTCGGTGTCGAGTAACAGTCCATCCATATCAAAAATAGCAGCTTGAAAATTCATATCCTTGGTTCTTTATGTGTTGTCATCGTGAGGGCGAGTATTTTGACATAGTGTCTCGGGATAGGCGAGTCGGTGTTCAGTAAGAATATGCTTAGTTAGATCGAAAATATGCTTCTGAATGACTTTCTATATGATTGATTATGGATGAAATAATATCGTTAGGTTATGAACCTGGCACTTTATAGGCCATACAGATCTAACAGTTACAATAATGGTTATCGTACATAACAAATTTAGATTCAGAGTCTGTCTTCCTATTACATTTCATAAACTTACGGTTCAGTTAGCGTGACCATAATCTTATAAAAAACAATTAACGGGAGCCTGCAATCATAGTGTGACCAAGCAATAAGTAAATGGCTGAGCTTAGGGAGAAAATAACATTAGTCCACATTTTTAGCAGGGTTGCTTATGTTGTATTTTGAGTTTCTATTTTTATTAGTCGTCCTTTATATCGGGTCTCGGTATGGCGGTATTGGCTTAGGTGTTGTTTCTGGTATTGGTTTGGTAATCGAGGTGTTTGTCTTCAAGATGCCACCAACGTCTCCACCTGTCACCGTAATGTTGATCATCCTCGCCGTTGTTACTTGTGCTTCGATACTCGAAGCGGCTGGTGGCTTAAAATACATGCTGCAAGTGGCGGAAAGGGTGCTGAGAAAGAACCCGAAACGCGTCACCTTGATAGCCCCGTTTGTGACTTATTCGATGACTTTCCTATTGGGTACTGGCCACGCGGTGTATTCCATCATGCCTATCATCGGTGATGTGGCATTGAAGAACGGGATTCGTCCTGAGCGCCCAATGGCGGCGGCGTCTGTAGCGTCTCAACTGGCTATTACTGCCTCGCCAATTTCAGCTGCTGTGGTGTATTACCTCGCGCAGCTTTCTGATATTCAACACTCTATTACTCTGCTTTCTATTTTGATGGTGACGGTGCCTGCAACGCTGTTTGGTACGTTCTTACTTTCTTTGTATAGCTTGAAACGCGGTAAAGAGCTGAACGATGATCCTGAATACCAAGCGCGTCTAAAAGATCCTGAGTGGAAAAAGCGTATCGAAAGCACCACAGCGACGTCTTTGGATGAAGTGCTGCCAACTTCGGCTCGTAATGCGGTTTTGATTTTCCTACTGTCAATTGTCGTGATTGTTATCGTGGCGATGGTGCCTGAGATCAGAACCATCGTAGACGGCGACAAGCCAATCAAGATGTCGGTGATCATTCAAATGATGATGCTCTGCTTCGGCGGTATCATCTTGCTGGCAACCAAAACTGACCCGCGAGATGTGCCAAACGGCGTGGTATTCAAATCGGGTATGGTGGCAGCGATTGCTATCTTTGGTATCGCATGGATGTCGGATACTTACTTCCAATACGCAATGCCTCAGTTTAAATCTGGCATCGTGGAAATGGTGACCAACTACCCATGGACGTTCGCACTGGCGCTATTCATCGTATCGGTTGTGGTGAACTCGCAAGCTGCAACTGCACGAATGATGTTGCCTGTTGGCCTTGGTTTAGGGTTGGATCCAGCGCTGCTTATCGGTTTGATGCCAGCAGTGTACGGCTACTTCTTCATCCCGAACTATCCATCAGATATCGCTACGGTGAACTTCGATGTGTCTGGTACCACTAAGATTGGTAAGTGGTACTTCAACCACTCATTCATGTCGGTTGGTTTAATTGGTGTGGTCGGCGCATGTTGCTTAGGTTATGCACTGGCTCAGATTTTTATCGCTTAATGTATTAACTCTTTTTTTGAAATAGCCAAGACAACAACGAAAAACAGCGCCTAAATTGGCGCTGTTTTTGTTTTAACAGGTTTAGTTTATTAGCTTTAAGGAGAGCTATTAACGTTGCTCAAAAGCCAGTGACTGAATCGCTTCTTCTATCGTCAGAAAGTGGATCTTCATCAGGCACACTTCAGCTTTCTGAAACTCGTGGTTTCGAATCAGTTTGGTCACGCTTTCAACCGAATATTGGTCTGCTCGTTTAGCTAGAGACAGTTGGTTCGAGTGCGATTTAAGCGAGTAGCTGTCTCCCTCTGAGTCGATGAGGTGATCATCATCGCCCAAGATCATGTCTGAGCATTCAGCCTGAAAATCTTGTTCTGACGCGACGTAAATAAGCTCATCGTCACCGTCGAGTTTTACCAAAGATGGCCAACTGATCAATACTGCCTCTAATATCATGTGTGTTGAAATGTATGTCTGGACTATAAACACTTTTGAAGCTTAAGTCAGGTATTAGTGATTTATCCTATAGAAAGAACAATAAACTACTGCTCGTTGTTTGATTTGTAATTAACTTTCGATAAATATAACGTTGATGATTCGATTATAATTAACAGTTATAACTATATAAATTAAATTGATTGGGATTTTGTGAGGTTTTTAAATAGCATTTAACAATGATTATTCTAACCTGAGTTTTATTCGTGACTTTTATTAATATCTCATTAAAGACGTTGATGCTATATCTCTTCCTTGGTTTTTTCTACATTAATGCAAGTCAAGTAGAATATAGATACAATCTACGTGGAGAATTAATCAATGAAAAAGCCGATAATGAATTTAACTATTATGCTGTTGATGCTCTTGGTAATCGTCTAAGTATAAGCAAAGGCGAGTTTTCTTCAGACCTTAACCCTATCACACTGACTGCTCCGGATAATTATTCGATAAAAAACTTGTCACAATCCATTACTTTTACTTGGTTACCAATTAAAGGCGCTTCCTATTACGATTTTTGGTTTGGCGATGAACCAGGAAAATTACGTCAATTTAAAACTGGTATCACAGCTACTTCACTAAAGTTGGATTTTTCTCATATTTCAGATAGCCATTCTAGATATTGGAACGTTGTCGCGCATGATGGAAAAGGCGCTAACTCCAAAAGTCCAATTTATACTTTTTCTGCACTAGATAGTGATCGAGACCAATTGCCCGATCACATCGAAGACAAGCTATGCATGTCTTCGCAAACCCCCGATTCTGATAATGATGGCCTTTTAGATAGTCAAGAAATGCGTTTTGGTGAATCAATAATTATGACCTCACTTCCTTGCTTACAAGATAGTGATTTTGATGGAATCGAAGACGCGTATGAAGTTGAAGCTGGCAGTGATCCTATGGTGGTTGATAGCTATCGAGGAGATAACTGGTCGCATTATGTTGATTGGATTGCGAAGAAACATGAGCAACAGCAACTGGAAGTTATATCCGAACGCAGATTGTTAGATGTAAGAAATACCAATGGTTATGCAATTTCTGGGTTTGCTCCAGGTAGTGAAGCAATGAGTATGACTTACTGGGTTAAACACGCTGAAAGTCACGAACAACAGACAATGGGTAGTGACGATGATAGTGGTCGTCGGTTCTATGCCGGTATTGATCAAGAAAATAGTGTCACGTTCGGTGTTGGAAATAAAGCTGTCACGTTAAGTAAAGTGAAGATTGAGGATGAGGATTGGACGCATGTCGCTTTGGTCTATTTAAACTCTGTGGCAGAAATATATATTAATGGTCAATTAAAACACACGATGAGATCTTTGGCATTTAAAGAAGCCAGCCAATATGCCCTTTGGATTGGTGCTCGTCATCACAAGCGAGCTTGGCAACCAGAAAGTATTGAGGGGGTGATCGATAATCTTAGTGTTTGGAATGTAGCGCTATCAAAACAAGATGTCGAAAAAAGCATGTTTAGTCTGGACAGAGTGACAAGTAATAACTTACTTGGTTTTTACGACTTTAATGAAAGCCGCGGCGAATGGGTCAAAAATAGAGTAACGAATAAGTTTGACCTGAAGCTAGTGGCTGGAGCGAAGTTGAAGCTTGAAGAAAACTATATCGACTCAGATAGTGACGGTATACCTGATATATTCGAGAGTGCTCTGTGTAGTGATAGTTATAACTCAGACAGTGATGCGGATGGCATTCCTGACGGTGAAGAGCTAGGTATTGGTTCATCGTTAGATGTGACTTCCAATCCATGCAATGCGGACACTGACAACGATGGTATTGCAGATGGCTTTGAGTATCTCCACTCAATGAATCCAGCGCTGAACGATGCGCTGAAAAGTAATTTAGGTTCAAAGAACAGTTATTGGCAGAAGTATGTTTCTTATGTTGAAAAGAGAGACAGTGAGGTTCAGGTTATTGAAGAAGATAGGCACTTCGATGTAGCAGGCAGCAATACTTATGCTATTTCTGGATTGTCGAATAATAAAGAAGACTTTTCCTTAATGTACTGGTTTAAACCTAAGGACAAATCCGAACAATATTCTGGATTTAACGGTAAAGGGGGGCACCAAACAAAATTAGGAATCGATTTCAATAACACCATAAAAGGAATTATTAATACTTCTTCTTATCTTGGGAGAGTCAACCCAAATATTACTATTGATAATTGGCATCATTTTGCTTTCGTTTGGGATTCTAACACTTATACCACACAAGTATATCTTGATGGAAATTTAGCTTACTCGAGTCGTGTGCCAACTTGGTTTAATAGAAAAGAGATACTCGCGATATGGATCGGAGCATTGAATGATTCGAGTCAGCCGAAATATTTCATGAATGGCATTCTTGATAACGTGCAGATTTGGAATCAAACCCTGGAGCAACATCAGGTTCGTCGCTACATGACCGAAGCGCCTCAAGTAAACACTCAAGGGCTTGTTGCATCCTATGATTTTTCTAAATCGCGTGGTGACTGGGTAATGAATCAAGTGAGTGGTCGCTTTGATCTCAAGTTGACCGATGTTACTCGCTTAAAACCAGAAGACAAAGAACGAGACAGTGATGGCGATGGCCTTTCTGATGCTTTTGAATTAGGGAAATGCTTAGACGTATATAGTAGTGATAGTGATGAGGATGGAATTTTAGATAAAAATGAACTGACACCCTTGGCATCTTTAAAGTCTACAGACCCTTGTATTAGTGATACCGATAACGATGGTATTGATGACAAGTTTGAGCAAGATAATGGTATGGATCCAACAAAACATGACCTTGACGTATTAAATGATAAAGAGATTGCCAACTGGGAAACCTATGCCGAAGAGAGTGTGAGTCGCCTATTAGATCAAGACAAAAAAGTGCAACACTTAGATGGTGAGTTGAACCTGTCGAACAGTTTAGGTTATGCAATTTCTGATATTCAACGAGAGAAGAACGCCGACGAAACTACATTGATGTATTGGTTTAAGCCAAGCAAGCAGGGTTTAGATCAATTTAGTGGTGTACAAACTGATATGTATAAAGGCAGTTACCTGGGTGTTAGTGGAAATGATAAACCGCTAGTTCGTTCAAATTATCAAGAACTTCAATCAGATATTACGATCAAATCAGGTCAATGGATCCACTTGGCGATTGTTATCTCTCAAAGTACCCAAAAGTTTTTTGTTAACGGGCAATTAGAGCAAATTATTGATAAACGAAATAAAAATTTTGAGTCCTCTTATACACTTTGGTTTGGCGCGGTTAATTACAAAGGCTTGGATGTGAAACATCAAAATGGTCAAGTTGATGATATTCAGCTTTGGAATAAGGCTCTTAACCAAAAGGATATAATCAATTACATGCGTAAGCGTCCTGATAGCACTAACGAAAACCTTGTCGCTTGGTATGACTTCTCAAATCATCTTGGTGCTTGGGTTAAAAATAGGGCAAATGGGAAATATGATCTGAAATTGGTGAAGGGTGCACATATCATTGAATCTGAGCAAACTAACGACAGTGACAGAGATGGGTTAAGCGACGAGTTTGAAGCGACTTATTGTACTGATCCTGAAGTGTTAGACAGTGATGGTGACGGCCTTAGTGATGGTGACGAACTCAATCAAGGTTTTCTTATCAATGGCCAAAAGTTCACCACTAACCCTTGCTCCTCTGATACTGACAATGATGGTATTGATGATGCGTTTGAAATTAGCAATGGTATGAACCCTACATTAGCCGATGGCCATCTTATTAATGCTGAAGTTAATAAGCCAAACTGGGATAGGTATGTTGAATATATAAACCGCAGTGATGCATTTCAATCTGCCAGCGAGCAAACTGTGCCGGGAGTATTCGACGTCGAAGGTTCAAAAGGGTACGCCATTACAGGTTACTACCCGGCATCTCACCCAGTCACTATTATGTTTTGGTACAAACCCGATGAAAAACTTTTTGTTTACGATCAATCACTTTCTGGTGTGACGGATGTGAACAGTAGCTCATCACTAGCGTTGGGCCAAAGTATGTACGGTGTTATGTATAGGACTAAGAAGTATGGTGAGCAAGCTTATGACCATAACTTAGTTAATGAGCAGTGGAATCATATAGCATTGACTATTGGTGGTGAGTTCACAACGCTTTATGTCAATGGGCAACAAGCACTGCTAAGTAAGAACACTCTAACGTCGATTGCTTATCCCTTTTTCTTAGGCGCGGCCAATTTTGAAGGATTAGCTAGGCGACATATGAATGGCAAATTGGATAACGTCATGAAGTGGCAACGTGAACTCACACGTGAAGAAGTCCGCCGTTTTATGATCACGTCGCCGAATCCTGAGTCAGACAGTACCCTAGAATGGTTGTATCGCTTTGACGACACTAAAAATGGTTGGGTCAAGAATGAAGTGACTAATCTGTACGATCTGAAGCTCGTTCATGGCGCCAAAATTTCAGCAGATCGCCCTTTTGTTGATTTAGATAAGGATGGGTTGGATGACAAGTTAGAACTTGCAAGCTGTTTAGATGAAACCCAAGCTGACACAGACGGTGATGGTCTATTGGATGGTCAGGAATATGGGGTCAATTCCCAATATTTAACAATTACAGACCCCTGTTTATGGGACAGTGATAGGGATAATATTCCGGATGATTTTGAGTTAGAACAAAACAGTGATCCGCTTCAGAGTAACGCAGGGAAAAGTTCTGTAAATCATCCCAATTTGAGCCTTTGGGAAGCTTACGCCCAGCATCAAGTTGAACAGTTGTCACAAGACGACATCATTGAGTCCTCACGTTCTTTGCAGTTAACGGATAACAATGGGTACGCAATTACCAATCACTTCTCGTTGTCGCATGACATGACGTTGATGTTTTGGGTTAAGTATCAGCCAAGTAAAGAGCAAAGATCAGGGAACATGGATACACATAAACTTGGTTTTTCATACGATAAAGTAAAATATGGTGACGAGCGCAGCACATCATATACTGCCGCAAAACTTAATTCGGATGAATGGGCACATTTAGCTCTCGTCTTGTCAAATCAAGGAAAAGCAAAATTATACTTTAACGGGCAACTCGTAGATGAAAAATACCCAACGCGCGCAGACTTACCGAATGTGTGGGCCACCTACCTTGGAGCCGTTAATGATGTAGGCTTCTCTAAAGAACATATGAAGGGGTTACTTGATAATGTTGGTATTTGGGAGCGGTCATTAAACGCAACTGAAATTTACCAGTATATGTTTACTGCGCCCAAAGCTTCGGATAGCAATCTTGCTGCATGGTATGACTTTACTCACTCCCAAGGTGATTGGGTGAAAAATAAAGCAACAGGACGATACGATCTCAAATTAACGCAAGGCGCTTACTTAGTTGCTGAGCCAACAGACGAAGATACTGACGGCGATGGCCTTGTAAACCGATTAGAGTTAGCTTTTTGTACTGATGGGTTAACGGCTGATAGCGACGGTGATGGCGTTAATGATGGTGATGAACTCTCAGTTGGCAAACCATTCATTTTGATTACTAACCCTTGCGATCCTGACAGTGATAATGATGGCTTGACGGATGACTTTGAGCGTTCTCACGGTAGTGATGGCTTGATTACTGATGCTAATTTTGACAGCAATGGCAACGGTATTTCCAACTGGGATGAATATCGAAAGATACAAACAGAGCAATTGCCTGAAACAGTGGTCGAATTTGGCGCCTTGTCGGCGAGTAAAGGTTATGCAATTACGTCTTTCTTCCCAGAAAACGGTGATTCAACCTTAATGTATTGGTTTAAATCAACCAGTGAAGAATCACAGTTATCCGGTGTAAGTGAAACTGCCGACCAGCATTATTACGTTGGAATTCAGTATGCGCAGAAGAAGTTCGCATGGGGTGAAGACAAATCGAGTGGTTATTCTTTTAGAGAGGCGGAATACTCGACGGATGATTGGAACCACATCGCGTTAGTCATAAATGATGATCATATTCAACTATACCTCAATGGACAATTAACAAAAGAAACAATACGTTCTTGGTCGACGATTTCTGCCCCCTTCGAACATGCACTTTGGTTGGGCGCTTTGAATAAGTCGGGAATGGCTTCTGATTTTTACACTGGCCTTATTGATAACGTGCAGATATGGGACAGAGCCTTGTCTGAACCAGAACTCCACCGCTTCATGGCGCTGCATCCTAAGGAGCATATCGAGGGTTTAATCGCGTCTTATGACTTTTCGTCGGTGAAAGGAGAATGGGTAAAAAATCACGCCAATGATCAATTCGACCTAAAGTTGGTCGATGATATTGAGCTTGAAAGTCATCAAGTCAATGACACTGACTTAGATACTATCCCGGATTACGTTGAAGCGAAAATGTGTGTTGATGCCACAACAAACGATACCGATCACGATGGATTATCCGATCGACAAGAATTAGAAATACTTGTCTCTGCATGCGATCCAGATATAGATGGGGATAGCATGTTCGATGGGTTTGAGCTTGAAGAAGGGAGCGCTTTGCGTGTTAGGGATGGCAACAAAGATAGCAATAGTGATGGTATCACCAATTGGTACTCATTTACTGATTGGTACAAAGCAGTAAAGTTGGCTCAAGGAGAGCAAGGTATATCTATATCGAGTGGTGTACTGCAATTGGATGGTAACAAAAATAGCCACGTTGTAACGGGGATTTATCCTAATTCTGAAGACAAAACATTAATGTTTGATATCAAGTTTAACCAACTTAAGGGGCTATTACAGTACGTTGGTTCTGATGACAATAATAAACATCGTTTTTACATTGGTTTAAATAAAAACGGTGATTTGAGTTACGGCGTTGGTGATGAAAGTCGAAATAATAGTGCTAGTTTAAATAGTGAACAATGGTATCACTTTACTCTTCGATACCAAGCCCCTAACGCTCAAGCATATATTGATGGTCAGTTAGTTGGGACCTTATCGAATATTCGTTTTAGCGGGCAGAGTACGGAGCCTATTACATTTGGGGGGGCTTATCCTGTAAATGCTCAGATTGACAACGTGCAACTCTGGAACCGAGCGCTTACGGATGAAGAATTAATAAATCGTAGGTCGAAGGTGTCGAGTGGACCTGAGTCGTCACTTGCTATGCACTACGATTTCGAATTCAGATTGGGTCCTTTGATAATGAACAAAGCTACCAATAAGTTAGATGCGTTACTCTCGGCAGAAAGCCTTCTAATTGAAACTCCGTTAAACCCATAAATCCGATTAAGGAAACTTAGATGCTTTTGGCAATTTTTGTCGCGCTTGCAATCGTATTGTTAGCGTTACTGCAGTCGTGTGCGCCTGCTGTTGAACCACCTACAGGCCCTTTAGGGCCAAATAGTTCATACGAACAAGGTCAAGGTCAAGCTCAAAAAGGGGGGGAATCAGGAGATGATTGCCATTCTCCGAGAGGAGCACCAATATGGCACTTTGACTTCAATAATCTCAACCTCGTTGTTCAAGATACGCCAATCTGGTTTGATTCGGCGTATGGACCTAATATTGAATTCACATTAACTTACAATGCGCTTGGAAAAGAAAATACAAATAATTCGGTTGGTTCTCGATGGTCCCATAGTTACAGTGACTATATAACCCAACCGAATGAATCTAATTCGCTAGTTCTGTTTGCGGGAACAGGACGCGTCGATGAATACCAACAAATTGGTACTAACTATGTTTTAAATTCACAATCGCTTCTGTCAGGAGAAGCGACTTTGCTGCCTCGGTTGAGTGTTGAAGATGGCGTGATTAAGGCGACTTACGTTGACGGCAGTTACAAAACGTTCACTCACGTGGAAAGTGGCGACTACCGATTAAGTTCCACGGTCGATCAAAGCGGTAACGCACTTAAGTTTGCTTACCAAGACGACCAGTTAACGAGTGTGACTAACGCATTAGATCAATCTCTGACTTTTAGTTATAACCAGGCCAAGCAAATTGTCTCGGTGAAAGGCCCGACGGGGTATCAAGCTCACTTCAACTATAACCAGAAAGGTGAATTAATCTCGCTTGAGGACATGCAAGGGTACTCCGCAGATATCACTTATGATGAGATGGGGATAATCTCGTCAATCACTGATGCTAAGGGACAAACCCAATTTATTGTTGAGCTAGGCAACGCTGATTCAAATCGGGTAGATGAATATCCAGCACCTGGTGACCCAATGGGAATGAGTAGCCGAGTGACTGCGATAAATCCGCTGGGTTATAAAGAGGAGTTTTTCTACAACTCAGAAACAGGCAAAGCGTGGTACATCTCACCAGAGCACTACATCAATTACGTGGATGTTAATGTTAACAATGACCAACCCGACGTTCCTAAAACTGTCTATGACTATCAGCGGTTCTCCAAAGGTTATTCTCGTGTTCAACAGGTTACTAGACCGGATGGTACATGGACTCGTTTCGAATACGATCAAAATCGTAATCTATCCAAAACTGTTTATTCAGATGGTAATTCCGTAAAGTATCGCAATAACTCGTTTGGTAAAGTTGTGGAGTTTACTGATACGCTCAATAACAGCACGATCTATGTTTACGATGATCGTCAAAACTTAATTAAAGCTGTCACGCCGACAGGCGAAAAGGGTTTTGAATACAGCCAAAATAACTTACTGATTGGTGCTACTAATTTAAACGGTGTTAAAACTCGCTATAAATACAACGACCAAGGGCAGTTATTACAAGTAACGGCTGCTGACGGTAACGTTGTCGACTTTGGTTATTCATCTGGGCGACTCGACTCGATTGTTAGTCAGGGTAAGGCGCTGGCGTCATATCAATATGATGAGCTAGGGCGCGTAACACAAGTTATTGATATACATGGTAACGCCACGCAGTATCGTTATGACCGAATTAACCAACTCACTCATGTCAGCGGAGAGGGAAATCGTGATACTGAGATTGTTTATGGGAGTTGTCCTCGTCTTGTAGAGAGCGAAACCCTTCCGGGAGGTCGAACTTACCAATATCAATATAATTCAGCAAAGCAACTGGTAGCGGTTATTGACCCTATGTTGGGCGTTACACGGTTAAAACGAGATGCTGCAGGACGCACTACGGCTTTAATTGACGCCAATCAAAATAAAACAGAATTTGAATATAACGCCGTGGGTCAGCTTACAACGAAGCGTTACGCAGATGGCAGCGCGCTAAAAATTGATTACCAGCAAGGTTATATCAACAGCACCACTAATGCTCGAGGCGTTAAAAAGTCTTTTCATTACAATGAAAATAACCAACTGACTCGTGTAAGTTATGGCGACGCTACACCAGAAGTTTCCTATCAATATAATTCGTTGGGAGAGCTGGCATCAGTCTCTGATGGCCAAGGTCTGACACAATATTCTTATTTCTCGGACGGTAAAGTTGAGAGCATTGATGGCCCTTGGGACAACGATACCATTGAACTTGGGTTTGATAAGTTGAATCGATTGTCTTCATTGATGTTGGATGGAGATAACAACGGTGAGTACAAGTACGACGCTCTGGGTCGACTAAAGCAAGTTTCGGCACTGGAACAGGTCTTTGAACTCACCTACGATGATTCGCCTGATAATGTTTCGGCTGACTTAACTTACCCCAATGGTATCAAGCAAGTGTTGAGCTTTGACAATATTGGCGATCTCTCCAAGCTCGAATACCGAAAAGGCGTGAATACAATCGGCAAGTTTGTTTTCGGTTTTGACGTTGCAGGTAAACTCACCCAATTAGAGTCTAACGAACCGCTCCTTCTAGAGCGCCCACAAACACAAGCCACGTACAATTCGCTTAACCAAATTTCCTCGTGGGATGGCGACAGCAGCGCTTTTGTTTATGATGCTGATGGAAACTTAGTACAAGGCTTATTGCCAGGTGAGACTCCTTTTGAAGCAGACTATGACGCTGAAAACAGACTGACCGCGATTCGTTTTGAGAAAAGTGGCACTCAGATTGAGGAACGATTTGAGTATGGTCACGATCATTTTCTAAGAGTGTATCAGCGTTTTGAAAGCAATATTAAAACCTTAGAGAAACGCTTTGTTCGCTTAGGCCTGATTGAGCTTCAAGAGCGTGACAGCGAGAACAACGTATTAGCAAACAATATATGGCGACCAGATAGAAAAGGCGGTGTCGCTGGGTTATTAATGCGTCAGCAGAGCCAGCAAAATATCTATTACATGACTAACCATCTCGGTCACGTCTATGGTGTGTTTGACCAAGCAGGCGAAAGACTCACTCAGCCAACGAGGTTATTCGCCATACGGGCAAGTAAGTGGTGATGGTTTCACTCTACAGCCGTTTGGTATGTCGACCAAACGTTCAGATTTTGAAAGTGGATTAGTTTATTTTGGTTATCGCTTCTATATGCCAAACTTGGGCCGCTGGCTAAACCGCGACCCACTGCAAGAGCAAGGCGGGATTAACCTCTATGCGTATGTGGATGGTGACCCGTTAGGGTATGTGGATCCGGATGGTAGATTTTCTGTAACGGTTAGCTACTACCCAGGTGGGGTTGGTGGTGGGGTTACCTATGGGTATGATCCTAAATCAGGAAAGCAATGGTTTGAAGGAGAGCTAGGTGTTGGCATGGGAGGAAAGTTAAGTGTTGACCCAAATGGTAATAATGATAGAGATAAATGCGGCCCATATGGTGGAGTAAGAGCGCAATGGGATGTAAAAATCGGAGGAATCGGTGTAGGAGGTAAAACAGAGTCGGATGGTTTGGATGTGAGTGAATCGAAAGATAATAGTTTATTTGACCTAGACCTTGCTACAGATGCGATGGGAGTCAACGATTTGAATGTTTCAGTTGGAGGGAGTGTAAATGTATACGGTGGATTTGTTTTTTAAGATAGGAGTAACAACAAGTTGAGTGTTTTAGAAATTTTTCGCTTTGTTTTTCCATTGTCATCCTTTATATGTGGAGTTGTACTGTTTCTTTCCCCACTTATTTTAAAAATGTTTAGAACTGACAAAGGTAAAGTTGGCCCTAGAGACTTCACAATGCTGTTTAGTAAAAAAGAGTTTTTGAATGAACAAGGGATTTTGATTAGGGAAAGGTTGCGACTAACCATTAACTGGTCATTTCTTATTTCATTGCTGTCTTTTTTGGTTATTATTTATGAACAATATGTGGTTGTTATTTAGAATTTTTTGTCTAGTCAATTCTGTTTTTCACTTAACAGTATTGATGGGGTATAACAATGATTATATCGTTGATGAAATAGGTAGTTTACTAATATCTTTAGTATGCGCACTTGGTTTTTTTGCTTCCTTTTATGACAGGTATAATAAGTACTCTGCATTGCTCGTATTTGCCTCTTTTATATTGGCGAATTGGTACTATGCTTAACCAAATTTCCTCTTGAGATGGCAACAGCGACGCTTTTGGTTACGATGCTGATGGGAATTTGATTCGAGGCCTTTTACCAAATTAGATTCCATTTGTCACAGACTATGATGCTGAGAACAGACTGACCGCGATTCGTTTTGAGAAAAGTGGCACTCAGATTGAGGAACGATTTGAGTATGGTCACGATCATTTTCTAAGAGTGTATCAGCGTTTTGAAAGCAATATTAAAACCTTAGAGAAACGCTTTGTTCGCTTAGGCCTGATTGAGCTTCAAGAGTGTGACAGCGAGAACAGCGTATTAGCAAACAATATATGGCGACCAGATAGAAAAGGCGGTGTCGCTGGGTTATTAATGCGTCAGCAGAGCCAGCAAAATATCTATTACATGACTAACCATCTCGGTCACGTCTATGGTGTGTTTGACCAAGCAGGCGAAAGACTCAGCCAACGAGGTTATTCGCCATACGGGCAAGTAAGTGGTGATGGTTTCACTCTACAGCCGTTTGGTGTGTCGGCCAAACGCTCAGATTTTGAAAGTGGATTAGTTTATTTGGTTATCGCTTCTATATATCCAGTTCGGGGTGCTGGCTTAACCTCTGATTGTAAGGAAGGCGCCATGTTTTGTCTTAGCGCGATTTACTTAAAGAGCGGCCTAGCGGTGCAAAGTACCCTTGTATCGCGTTGTAGATTTCCTCTCTATGCGTGAGGTCTGGATAGAGGGGGTACATATCAGGCTTGGTTGTGCCATCGACTAGATAAGCGTTCTTGATCTCTGAACAGGATTCAATCACCGACTCAAAAGCTCGCGCCATCATCTCTGTGGGCAAGGAGAAGTAACGAGCAGACATCGCTTTGTCGGCAATAACGCTGCGCGCCACGTAATCGTGTTTATCTAAGTTGTTGTCGCTGAGCAATGTGGCGTCAAACAGAGACATCAAACTTTCGTTTAATGAATGAGGTCTTACTTTTCTATCGTGTAACCAACAATCACTGGCGAACAAAATGTGTTTTCGAGGGCCTGAGGTATCACCAATTTCAAACGCCTTTTCAGCAATGTAGTGGTCAAACGCATGCCAGAACTCATGCGCTAACGCACCTGCCCCTGCGTTTTTAGCGAGGGCTAATTCTCTTTGGTTTGGCGCGTAGTGTGCTTGTACACCCTTTCTGCCACCACTGCCGAACGCTAAGCCTAATGTGCCACGCAAGCCAATTGCTTCTGGTGGCAAAGCCAAGATGTAAGCCAAATCTGCTAGCGAATCGAATATCAGATTCGCAGCGAGCTCTTTCTCTTCTTTTGTTACCCAAGCGCCCACACGAATGCTGCCCATACCGAAGGTCTGTTTGATGTCCATGAAAGACACCTGATCGCCATGTCGGTAGTTTGGGCCTTTGCGCGTTTTGTATTTAAAGTGAGCTAACTTCAAAGGGGTCCTTGGAGAAAGAGGTTAGGTGGAAATTAAGTGGAGCGTTTTTATCGGATGCTGGGCATTGAACCATATTCTTAAAACACACCGTTATGAACCGTATTTAAGAACGAAAGTTAGCACCTTTGTGAGTAAATTACCGAACAAAATGAGTTAGGTTGTGTTCGAAAGCTTCCCACGAGGTTGGGGTGCCTTCGTGAGTCAGCGGAAATAGAGACTTGTCTGGCTTGGCATAACTTAAGCGGTGAAGCCTTTGCGTGACATGGTAGCTGTCTAGCCCTGAAATCGTGACTAAATCTAGCGCTTCTAAATCAAGGTAGCCATCCGGCATCACGGCACGTTTGGGTGCTTGAATCGTAATGACCTCTCCAATCAACATTTGCGTTTGATTGCTTTCAATCGATATCTGTTCTTTCAAAACTAACCCTATTTTGAGACTGCTTTCTAAAACAAATGGAGCAGATAATACATCATCGTAATAGGGCGTGAGACCAACTGCGTTAAATTCGGAGATTGATTTAGGATAACGAGCGGAAGTTTGATGGGCTTTTTGAACAAAGTCAGCACCGATACTATTGATGGTGAAGTGCTGAGTTTCTAAGATGTTCTCTAATGTATGGCGGCGACTTTCTGTTGGTCGGACTATGAAGCCAAGCAAAGGTGGATTCGACCCTAGGTGAACAACAGAGCTCACCACAGCAAGATTTTCTAGCCCTTGTTTATCGCACGTACCAATTAGGTTGGCGCTTTTGAATCCTGATAAGGAGTTGATTAAGCGAGCGCGTTCTCGCTGATCCATTGTTTGGATATCTTGTCTTGAAAGGGTCATGTCCTTCATATCTTTCTCTTCCTACTTGATTAAATGAACCTGCGTTTTATGAGCTTATATGTACGAACATGGGCTTTTTATCGATCAGGAAAATTATCCGTTTCGTGAGCTACCATTACGTCTGCATGAAAGGTGAGTCTTTTGGGGTTACTGGAACTGATTGGAAGGTGTTAAGTTGTGGAGTAGCACCAAGAAAGTACTACTCCGTTGTTGTTTTGTTTGAAGCACCTGTTGTGTATTCAAACCGATCTACAGTGATGCATTTTGAATATCATCCAAGGCATCGCAATAGAAAGGTCCACTGAATTCCAACAAGGCTTGCGGCATCTCTATGGTTTCGGCCAAAACGTTGTGCTCGTATAAAGAAACATTGACCGAAGCCTTCATTGATTTCATGTACTTCTGCTCTCCGCCAAAGA
Organism: Vibrio sp. 10N.286.48.B8; assembly: GCF_003050085.1. Taxonomy (NCBI): domain Bacteria; kingdom Pseudomonadati; phylum Pseudomonadota; class Gammaproteobacteria; order Vibrionales; family Vibrionaceae; genus Vibrio; species Vibrio sp. 10N.286.48.B8. The sequence goes on from NZ_PIGD01000004.1 coordinate 263,595, forward strand.
TAATTACAGAAGGGAAGGCTAACGGGTAAAAGCTTTCCAGTTCGGATTTTACTTCCATGACCATCTTGTACTTAATTTTGTTCATTTCGAATTTTAAGTATCCTGCGCAGGAATCGACCTCTCTTTTCAGTGAAATATTGCCAATCGCCGGGTAGAAGATCAGGTCATAATTAGGTGAGATATAGCGGCCAGCCCACAGTTCAATATTAGAACTCCCAACTTTTGCGCCTGTAAACATGTAGTAGAGTTCATCAGAAAGTCCCATGGTGTAGATCATTCCTGCGCTAGACTCTTTGTCGTACCACCCTTTATCAAGCTGAGCGTATCCGCTTCCAAACAGAGATTGCTCACCATCGTAGAAACTGTACTGAATCGGCGTGCCAACGGTGTAAAGAAACCATTTACCTCCGACTCCCGGCAATTCAGGAATAATACCGAAAGGCGTTTGTCCCGGATTTCTGCCACGCCAATAATGAGCATGTTCGCCATCCCAACGCATCGAGAATTGAAAGTCTTCGAAAGTTACATTCAGTGTTTCTTTATTGGCGACGACAATCCCCGGTATTTCGTAATGGAACTGTTCCGAGTCGTCAAAACCACGGAGGATTAACTCATCACGAAAGATGTCGTATTTCACTGTCTTGCCGTTGACCGGTGTAAACGCGAGATGCACGTATGCCTTAGGCGTTGGGTCAGAAAAGTCTGGAGCAATGTAGGTTTGTAGGCTGACTTTAAAGTAGCCGACCTCTGGGACGGCGATATTATAGAACCATTGTTCAGCCCAAGTTTGTTGCGATGATGGAGTATGAGGGCGTATATCCTCGAGTGTGGTAGCAAACCCTTGTGCTACGAACAGGCAGCAACATGCTAGCCCTAAACGCAGTAGTTGGCAGAGGTTCATTGAAGTGATGTCCTTTGTTGAATCTTTTGGAAAAGCGAGTGTCAGGCATAGAGCACAGTGCTATATGCCTGACGAGCCGGTTATTTTCGGCATATGCGTGCGTCAGTGAAGTAGAGCCCTGACTGACAAGTCGTCCCTGATTGGCAGTGAGCATCTTCTTCACAGTAACATTCGCCGCGCACGTTACATCCTGGTTTTAGATAATCTTCTAATGGCGTTTCACCACTCACACGCTCCCAGAATGGGTTGGTGAAGGTATCGAAAGGGTCCAGCTCCGCTTTGGCTTGCAAGAACTCAGGCCACATCGGGAAGCGAGAGGGCATGTCCTCAAAAATAGCGACTGAGTTTTTACCCCAGTGTGGTCGCGCATCATATTTTCGTAGCGACATTTGCTCGATTTCTAGGTTCACGAAGTAGTTTTTAGGCTCTTTCTTGCCCTCTTTACGTAGTGTGTATTCAATGCCGACGAAAGCGGTATCTCGTCCTGCGCTCATTCCTAAATAACTGTCGGAAGCTTTACCAAATCGGAAGTAAATACCATTGAGCGGGAAGCAAGTACGTGGGTGAGCATCGACGATTTGGCGGACATCATTGATCCAGTTTGGCAGGCGTTCAATGTCGATAGCGACTTCTTGAAGCGCGATAGGCAGACGATCCCAGATACATTTGTTCGGGTCTTTGCATTCGAAGTACTGCATTTGGTCAGAATAGCCGATAGGTTCATCAACTGCCTTACCTGTGACACTGTCTCTGAAGTAGGACTTTGCTCGGCCATTGTAACGAGCGACGGCAGCAAGACATTGCAAACCAGCACCTGGGAATTCGTGTGCGGCATTAAACAGTAGCCCGAAGAAAAATTCCTCAGCATCCGTGACATCGGCTTGTGCATTGTAGGCTTGGCCTTCTGTCTCGATTGGAACGGGGTTGTAAAGTGTTGTGGTGTAACGCCCTAGACCGGGGAACCATGCGATGTTCGCTGAGTAGTTGTTGTGTGCAATATCCAGTATTACGTCTTCAAGGTTGGAATCATCTCGATAACCGGTGACTTCTGCTTTCACTTTAAAGGCATCTTCAAGCTTTAATGTCGCTTCAACCACTACGCCAAGCACACCAAGGTTCACTCTTGCGGCGTCCAGTAAATCGCCCTCAAGTACTCTGACTTCGCCTTGCCCATCAACAACTTTAAGCTGGGTAACGTAGTCAGCGAGCATGTTGCTTGGTCTATCTAATGTAGAGCCGTGTGTACCACTGCCCAGCATGCCACCAACGGTAAAGATAGCTAACTCCGTCACCATGTTGATCGCATAACCTTGCCCGCGTAAGAAGTCATTGAGATCGTTGAACCGCATACCAGCTTCAACGGTGACGGTCTTATTTGTTGCATCGAAGTGGACGATCTTATTCATATTCTTCAGAGTGATTTGAACTTGGTCGTCACCGGCACAAGCGGCATCGATTTGGCTTGCGAACTTGCGATTTCCCGTCATCACTTTTTTACCGCGTATCAGAGCGTCTTGGACGATGTTTTGTACTTCATCAATAGAACTTGGGTCGTAGATCGCTTCGGGGTGGCAAGTGTATGTTCCTTGGTAGTTCGAAATCTCTCTTTCCGGCTCATTGGAATGAAGAGAGAAAGCTGTCCCCATTACGGCAGCAAGCAAAGCGTTACCAAGTACCATGGTTTTTATTTTCATTAAGACTTCCTTGTGGTTTAGTCGAAGTTGATTTTTAAAGGTGGTTTTCTTCATCGAATGGATTAGCCAAATCGAGGCAGAATGTGTTGTTGAATGACTTCTTGAACAGCGCTGCGATGACTTGATAAACGTGAACTGAAGAAGTCTCCTACGTTGGCTTTATAGGCATCGGCAGGTCTCGGGCCTATCTCTGCCACCCAGAGCGCATGATTCGTAGTCGCAAAGTTGAGTTGCGGGTGCCCTAAGATCGCTAATGGGCCTTGTGCTAAGTTTTGTGCGTCAAAGATCCAGATCTCTTTGCCATTTCCAATGCCATGAGTAGGGTGACTACGAACCACGGCTGTGAATATGTAGCCGTCGTTTTGAGCGGTGCTGTTAGGGCGAGCCATAAACTGAGGTGTTCGCATCACACAATCTGAGGGAAATTGATACGCATCGGCGAGATTCATCGAAAGGCAGTCCATGTGCACGAGAGCCGAGGGTTGGTCGGTTTCAGGTAATGAATCGTTGGTGAACCTTCTATTGGGGTAGTGCTCATACGCCTCTGCGACACGCTTAATGACATGGTCTTTGCGATAGCCAACGGCAGCCCAATAAATATGTTCAAATTGCTCTGGGAACTGGAAGTGTCCACGGTACGCGGGATCATTCATATCCCAAAAAAGTTGGTCGTCTCGTATCAGCCTGAAGTCTTCATTTATCTGTCGAACGGATTGTGACTGAACTTGGATCCTTGCGCGTACTAAGCCGCCGACATCAATAGGTGCTGCCGGATAACCTGCCAATTGACTCGGAGTTCTTCCACCAAATAATCGCTTATCGCGTGTGTATTGGGGCTCCGATTTGTCCATCGCTCCTAGGTATTGGCCATATAGGGTGATTTCGTTTTCATGGTCATCGTAGTTACACATGATGTCTGAGGTATCGAAATCCAGTTCTAGGTAGTCGGCAACCACATAATTGAACTCGGGATTGAGATCTTTCTTGCGAATTATCCAAGTTGGAGTTCGATGTTGCTGAGCATAAACCGACGATATACTGAGCATACGTAATGGTTCGACTTGCGCTGCAGTTTCAAATACGAGGATGTGGTGGCGCGTTACACCCAGCGAGTGAGCGGTTGCGACGATAAAGGCGGGCTTACCGTTACGACCAATAATGTTCCAGCCTTGTAAAGGGCTTTGCTTATCCCATTTCAAAAGCCGTATAAATCCATTTTTAGTACCCGTGTTGGAAATGTTTCCACCGTAGTTAATCGTGAAACATTCATCCGACTCGAGATCAAAATATGGATGGCCTGTGGTACGTACTTGTGGAAACAGCCATTTGTCAGGAATAAAAGGGCTCATCCAAGGTGGAAGACTGCTCTGCCACTCATCATAGTGACCAATCGGTGTGATCAGGTCTAAGCTGAGCGCATCAAATTCGTAGGGAACCCCACCTTCGTAGCTGAGCGCGAATCGGTTGTCACCTAGGTAGTTGGGCGCGGTATTACAATAGTTGACGAATCCCATCGTCGGGCTGTAATAAGCCATACCACCAAGTAGTTTAAAGCTGTCATAGCCATACGAGATATGCTGTTGCATGATGGCTGACGGGGTATCAATCATCTTACGCAAGAAAGAAACTTTGCTTGGCGAAAAGTCGAGACGGGTTAGAGCGCCGCGACCGTTCGGACTCAGGTGGTCTGGCTCTAATGGTATTCCTTCAGAAAAAAACACATGGCCATGGATATCAGCTGGCAACTCTCCACTAATAAGGTGCAAATCTCCCGAGGTTGCGCTGCGCCCAGCTTGCATAATTGAGACCGGAAATAAGGAAGGGGTGTTGTCTTGCGAAGCCAAAAGTTGGGTTGGCACAAAGGCAGCCCCTGCTACGCTTTTCAAAAATGTACGTCTTTTCATTGCTCTGACTTATATGTTTACCCATGCATATAAACAAAGTAGGTGAGTTTTATTGGCTAGAATGAGTAATGTACAAAACTATGAAAGAGTGCAAAGAAGTCGTGTAATTTGACGGGTGAATTACACGGGTTAATATCAATAAGCTATTGATTTAAATGTTTTTAATTTCGTTTTTCTTGCGTTTGGTTTGGCGAATTTTAACGGTGTGATTAGCTCTTATTTAGTTTCTAACGCCAATATTTGAAGAGAGGGTGCTTCTTGATGCGTGGCACCAATACTTTCTTTAGCAATGTATTTAAAGACTTGAGATAAGTTAATTTGCTATTGCAGCCATTCGCTATTGAGCGATACCATATAGGGCTGTTTCTTTGGTAAAGATGTAATTATGTCAGATGAAAAACTCGCACTCGAATGGATGCGCCAACAAGCTCATAAAGTTGACCCATACGTTATCGAACCATCGTTTGATGAATGCGTTGAGTTGCTTGATCCTGCCTTCAAGAAGGGCAAGAGTGTTGCGCAGTTAAAGTATCTGTTATCAGAAGCGGATCGTAGAGCTGGCGCGGCAGAACGCAAACATGCGGCTTTAAAATATGCCAAAGAGAAAAGCCCAAATGCAGGTCAGATCCTGCGTTTGCAAAGCAAGCTTCAACAAGTTCAGTTGGCTCTCAAACTTGCTACTGGCGACAGCAACATGACCATCTCTCAGTTCTGTTCTGAATATGATGTGACCAAGCGTGACGGTAACACGGCATGGAATGAAAAGCTGGTTGAGCAGGGTAAAAGAAAGTAGTCATTCAAAAGCCTGAAAATTGCTTTTCAGGCTTTGCTGTTAGTCCGCTTATTCAGAGCGCCCCCACGCTAAGGTCGAATGTTATTGAAGCTGACCTTCTGCGTTCCATCGCCTTGATTCTCCAGCTTAACTACATCTCCTTGATAGTAATACGGTTCCATTGGCATTTCGCTGTTAGCTTCTCTAGCGTAGTAAAGGGTTGCTGGCTTAGCAGCAACTTGCTGAGCGTATAAATAGCCAATCAAAGCGTGCTCAAATTGATGGTAGCCATTGCCCCAATGAAAAGCCTTGGTGCGCTTAGGTTCAAGCCCTACGCCTCCGTATTGATGATCAACCCACACATCATGAAAGGTAGGTAAGGTGTATTGTAGGGTTTCTTTCATTGAACCATCGATAAGCGATACCGTCATCGCAGCTTGGTCGAGCTCTGCCCATTCCCATGATGAAGCCCAGTTTGTGTTCGGTCTGCTTTGCCAGCCAGTAATCTCTTGTCCTTTCCATGCGCTCTGAAGCTGCTCACCAAAGTAGTTGGATACATTGGCAAAGTCTTTTTGATATTGCGCCTGAGCGAGAGTGTGTTTCATGCCACCCAAACCAAACTGCGACCATTCTGCATTTTCTAATGCATGACCGGTTAGGTAGGTCATCCAATACGCTTTGATAGTGTGCCCAAAATCGTTGTGATTGGCATTCGGCATCATCGCTGCTTTGTCGTGAATTGCACCGTAGAATCGATGTTCATCTTCAGAGTGATAGTGATCAATCATGGCTTGCGTGAGCCAGTGTAAGTCATCAAGCCATTTTGATTTAACAGGCTCTTGCAGTAGAGGGGCGACTAACAACATGTAACCGTTAATTTGATCAAGTTGTGCGACAAGCTCGCGTCGTTCTGCACTGCCATCCTCACCGTCAGCAAGTACCCATGCAAGACCGCTGTTGTCGCTAAGCCGATATTTATCAAAGATAAAAGATTGTTGGGCGATGAGTGCCTGTTCTACCTTTTTGTCTTGGGTCAGGTAGTAGTACATGGCAAGGCCGACCAACGCATACGCTTGATCTTGAGAGGTACGTTGCTGCCAATCCTGGCCTGCTTTTCCCTCTTTTGTGTAGCCAATAAAGCCGCCATTTTGCGTATCTTCAAGATGGTCAATGATGTAGTAGGCACCTTGCTTAGCTAACTCTAACGCCTGCTTGTCTCCGGTAAGATGGTAGAGCACGCCATAGGCATAGGTTTGACGTGACTTCATGCGCGTAAATTCTTTGCCAAAATGTGGCGTGATCCAGCCTTTGTTCAGCTCAGGGCACACATCGGAAACATCGAGCAAGGTACCGTCATCACAGCGGAAAGTAGGGAAGTTGCCTATCGGTTGCCCTTGAGCGCTAGGCATCAACCAGTACGGTGCTAACCCTTCAGTAGCATGATTGATCCAGTCTTCACCAGAAGGAAGAGGTGCGTTGGCAGATACGGCGAAGCTAGTAACACTGAGTAATGCGATCGTTGCTCGTAACATGATGTTTATCTTAACTATTTGAATTTAGTTGAATATAAACAATCATATCTGCACATTGTGATTCGGCGATCACAATCGACCAAATTATTGTGGTGTAGATGAAGGACTATGCGGGTCTCACTCGTCAAATGTTGTAAATAAGTAATAAGTTATCGCTTATCGATAATTTTTTGTTGATCATCGTTTGTTTTGATCTTAGTATCCTCCTGTCAACTCAACAGGAACATTAACTATGTCTAAAATCCAAAAACAAAGCCGACGTGTCCGTATGCTATTGCAGTCCTTTCTTGTACTTACTCCTATCATGGTGTGCTACTTTTGGTTAACCGTTGAGACTCCCTATGACTTTATAAGTGCGACAGGCATTTTTTATCTCACTTATGACATCGGGAGTTACACGATGTTGCCGCTTAATATGACAACAAGAATGATTGCTGCGTTCACAAGCTTAGCGATGTCTAGCATCCTGATATACGCACTAGTAGTTCTGATACGTTTATTCCGCAACTATGAGCGAGGCGAGATCTTCTCACTAGAAAATGCACTGTCTTACCAGAAGCTCGGGTATAGCTTGTTCTATTGGGTATTCGGCTCCGTTATCTATGGCTCATTGATGTCAGTGATTTTGTCGTTCAATAATCCACCAGGTGAGCGTATCTTTGCGATTAGTTTTGAGGGAATGGACTTTTTGACACTTATATTAGGTATAATTATTTTGATCATCTCATGGGTGATGAAAGAAGGTTATATTCTGGCTGATGAGCACAGCCAAACGACTTAAAGGACTTGTCATGACTATCCGCATTAATTTAGACATTATGATGGCCAAGCGAAAAATGCGATTAAAGACATTGGCAAAAGAGGTTGGGATTACTGAAGCCAACTTGTCGGTGTTAAAGAATGGCAAGGCCAAAGCGGTAAGGTTATCGACACTAGACAAGTTGTGTGAAGTGTTAGACTGCCAACCGGGTGACATATTGGAGTTTGAAGCGAACGTTCATCAAGAGAGTGCAACTGCTGAATAGCGAGTTCGTAAATCGTATTCCCTTATGAAAACAATGAGTCTCGAAGTTATTCGAGACTCATTCGTTACAAATTAAACAGGTTCTCCTGCCTCGTCTTCTTCAACGATATCTTTTTCTAAACTCGCCTCCGCCAACCATTTCTTTATCGACGGGCTATTCAACACACGTTGTTGATACTGCTGGGCTTTATCCGAAAGTTTGATGCCGTAGGTTTCGACTCGCAGTGCTACAGGTGCAAACATCGCATCGGCAATCGACCATTCATCAAACAGCCAGCCTTCTGGGTATTGATCCATCTGCGTCGACCATATCGCATCAATACGTTCGATGTCTTTCAGCGCGCCTTCACTCAGCGTAAGCTTTCTTTTAGCTCGGCAATTCATTGGCATTTCATTCCTGACAGCAAAGAATCCTGAGTGCATCTCTGCGGAAATCGCTCTTGCACGAGCACGCTCTTTGGTGGATTTTGGCCATGCTGCGCCGTTCAAGTGGGCGTCGTTAACGTATTCGAGAATGGCAAGTGAATCCCACACCGCAATGTCGCCATCTACTAAGGTTGGAACCTTGGCCGTTGGCGTCACTTTCGCCAGAGTGTCGTAAAAACCTGAGGTGAAAAGCTTAAGTTTGATGATGTCTGCATTCAGGTTGTAGTTATCGAATATGAGCCATGCGCGCAATGACCAAGTAGAGTAGTTCTGGTTTCCAATATAAAGCTGCATAGGTACTTCCTTGCGTTTGGTGAGTATGTATTTGAGCTTAGGGGATTGTATTGCGGCGCACTAACGGATAATTTTGATGCAATACATTAATTAAAACGATGGGTGGTGATTTCAATATGGATATTGATGCGTTGCGAGGCTTTCTCGCGTTTGTGGAAACCAGCAGCTTCACACGTGCAGCGAAACAGATAAATCGCACCCAATCGGCATTCAGTGCGCAGATGCGTAAGTTGGAAGAGGAGCTAAACGTCACCCTTTTCCAAAAAGAAGGACGTAACCTTGTATTGACTGAAGCAGGCTTAGCGCTGCGTTCTCATGCTGAACAGTTGGTCTCGCTACACAATACCGCGCTTAAGCAAGTAAAGCGTTACGAAGACAAACAACCTCTGCGACTCGGCTGCCCTGAAGACTACAACGACAGTATTCTGCCGAAAGTGATTCGTTTGTTGCAGAACGCTGAACCTACGTGTTCCATTCAAGTATTTAGCTTGCCAAGCATTACGCTGAGAGAGTGGCTTGATGATGGTAGGCTTGATGCTGCGATTGTGACCCGCGCTCCCGATAGTGAAGAGGGATACTGGCTAACCAGTGATGTGGGCGTTTGGATAAGCAGCCCTGATTTTGTGTTTGATGATTCTAAACCTGTCCCGCTTGCTCTGTTCCAGACTGATTGTAAATACCATGCAGCGGCGGTGAATGGCTTAACCAAACAAGACACCCCTTATCAGCTTTTGGCGTGTAGCAATACGGCTTCAGCGCAGCGTGCAATCGTCAAAGCTGGGTTGGCAATTGGTGCGATGGGCAAGCTCAGTGTCACGCCTGATTTGAAGGTTCTCGACGATATGCCGCCGTTACCTGCGGTGGACATCGTACTGTTGCTTGCGAGTAAGCATCATCCTGTGTTGGATAAAGAGGTGATCAACCAGCTGATTGAGTTGGATTCCAATTAGGGTTTGTTGTTTGGTGAGAGGCACTGCTGAGAGTGTTCAAGAAATAGAAAGGCCGAGAACATTACGTTTCTCGGCCTTGTTTTTATGGAAGATAGAGTGAATTAAGAGAGCTTAAATTTACTCAACTCGCCGTGTAAATCTCCGGCTTTTACTGTCAGCTCATTACTGATTTCTACCGATGATGTCATGGTGTCCATCACTTCCACGGCGGTGTCGTTAATGATGACCACGTTGCGGTTAATCTCCTCGGATACTGAGCTTTGCTCTTCAGCCGCGGAAGCGATTTGGTTGTTCATGTCGTTGATGACTTCAATGGCTTGGTTAATCTCTGATAGGGCTAAGTGGGCCGCTTGAGTTTCGCCTTTGGTATTGTTCGCTTGCTGTTGGCTTTGTTCCATCAATACCACGATAGATTGGGTCTCTTGCTCTAGGCGCGCCAGCATTGAGCGAATCTCTTCGGTCGAGCCTTGAGTACGGTTTGCTAGGTTACGCACTTCATCGGCCACCACCGCAAAGCCACGTCCGGCTTCACCCGCACGAGCTGCTTCAATCGCGGCGTTAAGCGCAAGTAGGTTGGTTTGTTCTGCAATACCGCCAATTTCACTCAAAATACCTTGAATGGCGGTGCTTGAATCAACTAAGTTTTGCGTTTGTTGCTGAGCATCATTCACTTGAGTGGCCAAGCTATCAACTGCGCTGGCGGCATTGTCCATGCGTGTCATGCCGTTAAGGCTATTACTTTGTACCTGGCTAGCGGCCGCAGCGGCTTGAACGGCTGAGTTCGCTACTTCTTGTGCAGTTGCACTCATCTCATTGATTGCAGTGGCGAGTGAGTTCACTTCGTTTACTTGAGCGTTCAACTGGTCACGGGATACCTCTGCACGAGCTTGACCCTCAGTCGAGTTCTTATCGACTTGGTCTGCTGTCGCCATTACAGTAAGCAGCATCTCTTGTATGCGAGATAGGAAGGTATTGAACCAGTGAGCAAGTTGCGCGGTCTCATCTTTCCCTTTTACTTCGATGCGATAGGTTAAATCACCTTCACCTTGTGCGGCATCTTTAAAGCGCTCGACCAAGTTATTGAGAACTTTGCCCAGAGAGTTGGCAATCAATGCCATAGAGATGATGCCTAGAAGAACAGCGACGATCCCCGCCCACACACCTTTTTCAAGCGCTTTCGAATTCTGTTCATCACTCCACTGGGTGTATTCGTCGACACTTTTTGCAAGGTGACTACTGGGAACCGACACCATGACTACCCACGGTGCGGCGTTAGTCTCGATAGCAGTTATGGCGTACTCCTCTCCGCCAAATGTAACCAACCCAGCCCCAGACTGTTTAGCGATAGACTGAACTCGCGACCATTCTTTTTCTAGCTCTGGCGAGACCTTTTTACCGACCGTGTTTCTAGCGCTGCTGTTGGCTAGGGTAATGCCTTTCCATGACGTGATGAGAATTTTACCTTGTCCGTCGAACAGTTGACGAGCAAGACCTTCACTCTGGCTTTGCAGTTCATGAAGTGACAGATCGAAACCAAGTGAGCCGATGATCTTACCGTTCTGTTTGATCGGCTGGCTGATGGTAGTAATGAGTTCTTGCTTACCACGAACCGGATAGAAGTACGGTTCCATTACGAATGTTTTACCTGTTTGGTAAGGCATTAAGTGCCAGTCGTCTTTGCGTTCGCCATTGCTGTTCAGTTCAGTATTGCTGAAGCTCTCCATTGCGACCGCATCAAAGCTGTTTTGGTCATTGGGAGAGAAGAAAGGGGCAAGATAGCCCTGACTGTTAAAGCCTAATTTGTTGTCTAAGCTGATCTCGCCATTGAGATCGGTTTGTTGTGGCCAAGTTTTGTTTTCCCACACCATGTAGCCAGCAAAGACGGCTTTGTTTTGTGCTTCTAAAGCGGCAGTAAACTGTTGAACGATAAGGTCTGAGCTAGCGTCCGTTTCTGAACTCAACTCAATGATTGAACGTGCTTGTTTTAAGTTGGCTAATACCGGATTAAGTTGGTTAGAAATGTTCAACCCTTGCTGAAGTGCCGTATTTTGTAAATCGGTTGTCGTAGCGTCGGTTAACTGTAGTTTTACTTTCTCTGTGACTTGTTTATTCACATCAGTAAAAGCGCTAGTGGTCATGCCCATTGCGATCAACAGGGTGAAAGCCATCGCCCCGCCTGCACTCACCGCAATTCGCGTTCGTATACTGTTAAACATATGATCTCTCTAGCTAAATAGTGGTAGTTTTGCAGAGATTTTAAACAAGATAAGTGAACGGAAAATTCAAAATAATGAACACAAAAAGAATAGGGAGATCAAAAATATAAACAAGATTGCATAGTGCGCAGTTTTGGCTTTGGTCGTAACGTTTAGAGGAAGATGGAAATCATCATTTAGCAATCGCTAACTTTCTGTATTTATTCGTTTTAATGATACTTAGGAGAGTTTAATGTTTTAGTAAGGCGACTATTTTTCTTTTCTAGTTTGTGACCGCGAGTCTATTACTCATTATATGACGGCGGTCACAAATTATTTTATTTAACCCAATGAATTACCACTCTTTTTATAAGTGATTTAAAGAGGGAACGCGTTGTATTAGCTTGCCCGTTTTGTTTTGCTCTGTTTCTTCGGTGGCCTAACGTGGCGTGACAAAATACGACTTCGTTCTTGTTTCACTTCCGTTAGCTTTCTCCATGACCATAAACGCACTCGTGCCTCTTTAGCGCTAGCTTCGAGATCGACGACTGGATTAAGGTAAGGGGATTCTGGTTCAAGCTCATGCATCATGATTTCCATAGGCGTCATCTTCCAAGGCTCAAACAGGAGTGGAGTGGGTATGTCTGAAAGTTCGGGTACCCATTTTCGGATGAAGTCCCCATCGGAATCGTGTTCTAGGGCTTGCTTGGTTGGGTTGTAAATTCGGATGGTGTTGATGCCGGTTACCCCAGCTTGCATTTGAAACTGTGGGTAATGAATGCCAGGTTCAAAATCGAGGAACAGCTGCGCTAAGTGTGTGACACCATCACGCCAGTCCATGTTCATATGGTGAGTGAGAAAGCTCACCAGCATAGAGCGCATGCGGAAATTAATGTACCCCGTATGATGCAGGCAGCGCATACAGGCATCGACCAACGGCACGCCTGTCATCCCCATCTTCCATGCCTGAAGATGTGTCGGATCTTTTACCGTTTCATTCTGCAATAGCGTCTCATAGGCGTGGTTGATGCAGCGAAACTCCATCCCGCATTCCGATTCAAACTTCTGCATGAAATGACAGTGCCAGTGAAGCCTTGAAGAGAGAGCAATCAAGCTGCGACGAAATCCAGCGACTTGCCAGTGTCCCAATAGGTGTTGATAAACTTCGCGCAGCGATATATTGCCCCAAGCTAAATATGGGGATAGACGTGTACAGGCATGTCGTGAAGCTTCTGGGCTTGAGATACTGCGATAGTAATCGCGACCACGGCGCTCAAAGAAGTCGTGTAATGTTGCCCATGCCAGTGCACTTCCGCCCGTTTGTATGCCGTTAACTTTGGCTAACCATGCTTGTGGAGGTTCCATAGCGAGTTCAAGCTCTTCAGCATCAAGGGTATGCAGTGATTCTGTAGTTAACTGACTTTCTTCTATGGGAGCACGCATCACACTGTTCCAATGCTTGTCCCAACCGATTCTGTCTTTCGACCCTCTCACGACAGCGCCCTGTGCGAGCTCTTGCCATGGGATGTTGTGCTCTTTAAACCAAGTAGAGAGTTGTACGTCGCGTTCAAAGGTGCAATTTAATCCTATCTCTTGATGAGAGAAGACGTTTTTAATGTGGTAATGAGATTGGATCACTTCGAAGCAGTCCACTGCACTGCCATGAAGTATTGAGACCTGATGTCCATACTCTTTCAGCGACTGGTTCATGCATTGCAGCGACTGCCAAACAAACCGCCAATGTCGCTCAGAATAGTGGGCATTGTTTAGCAGCATGGGTTCGAAAATGTAGAGCAATATCGTGGGGTGTTGATTTGATAAAGCATGTTGTAAAGGTGCATGGTCGGTGAGTCTTAAATCGCGCTTTAGCCACACTATGTTGATTGTTTGCATCTGAGCCCTCTTTCGTTTTGGATCATTACGAATCAGAGGTCAAAATGTCTCACTGGAAGTGAATTTTATTTTCGATGATGATAGGGTAGGCTATGAGCGCCTGTGTTCATTATCAGAGAATACCTAAGCTTTTTAGTTTTCGATAAATCGTATTGCGGCTGATGCCGAGTATTCGCGATGTCTTGCTGATGTTGCCTTGGTTCGCTTGATACGTTTGCAACAAGGTTTCTTCAACGGTACTTCTTAAATCGTTACTCACTGTACCTTTGATGGTATTAGGAGGCGTCAGTTGATGCTGATTACCTTGCGCTAGCGATGTGAGATGTTGAGCAAGGTGGCTGGGCACATGCTCGAGTGTGAGTTGTGGTTCGTCACTCGCCAGTAAAGTGGCGACTTTGATTAGGTTGTCTAACTCGCGGATATTACCTGGCCATGAATAGGCGCATAGCAACCCCATCAAATGTGGGCAGATTATCTGCTCACCTTCGGCGTATTTACTGTGAATGTGCTCGATTAAAGCATGCTTATCTTGTCGGTGTTGCAAGCTTGGCAAGGTAAAGGCTAAGCCATTGAGTCTGTAATACAGGTCTTGCCTAAACTCTCCGGTTGCGACTAACTGCTCGAGGTTTTTGTGAGTGGCAGCGATGATCTGGCAATCGACTTGGTAGCTCTGGTTTGAACCTACAGGTACTACGGATTTGTCTTGTAGAACATGCAGCAGTCGGCACTGAGCTTCTAAAGGCATGTCGGCGATCTCATCGAGAAATAGAATCCCTTTATCTGCTTGGCGGATCTTGCCTTGGAAGCCCTTGTGGCTTGCTCCCGTAAAGGCGCCCGGCGCGTAACCAAACAGTTCAGATTCGATAAGATCTTTAGGCAGCGCACCGCAATTCACCGCCACTAGAGGCGATGATTTACGCTGGCTTTGCTTGTGTAACGCTTTAACAAACTCGCCCTTACCGACACCTGTTTCACCTAGAATTAATAGGCTAATGCCTTTGTCGATAACCTTATTGGCCTGCTGCCAAGCGTGTTCTATCTGTTGTTCACCATGGTGTAAATCACATGATGCTGATATAGAGCGTGTGCGCTTGGTTGTTGGTCGTTTGAGGTGCTGTTTTTCAAACACAAAGGGTGCATCTATTGAAGCTCGGTTGAAGAGGGTATCGATACTCTCACCGACGATCGAGGTTTGATCCAATAGTTGAGAGGCGACCTGATTATGTGCCACCACCTCACCAGCCTCATTCGCTATTACGATCCCTTGCCAACCACTGTGCAGTAGCGATTTTTCACAAGCGAGATCAATGCGAGTCGTGCCTTGTGGGATATAGCTCAATAGCTGATTCTCAATAAGCTGAACCATATTTTGAACGAGTAGCTGCACCGAACTGTCGTGTTGCTGCTGCTCACTGGTAATGTCCAATACGCCAACCATTTGCCCTTGATGATCAAACACTGGGCTTGCTGAGCAACTGATAAATCGATGCTGGTGGATGAAGTGCTGCTCACCAATGATGGTTACAGGTTTAGCTTCCACGATCGCCGTGCCAATGGCGTTGGTGCCTTTGAGTTGCTCCTGCCAACACGCACCAGAGCTGAGTGCAATCGAAGTCAGTTTTTCCCTAAACCGCTCTTGTCCCCAACTAGCCAGAATCACCCCTTCAATGTCGGTCAAGATCAAACGACTGTCGGTACGTGCAAACATCTGGTTGAACAGAGGCAGTGCATTGCGCTCGACGATTTGAATCAAGCTCGATGACTGATGACGTCGCTGCTTAAGAATCGACTGTGGCAGGCGAATATCTTCGGGAAGACGTCTCTGTTTTAGCCCCGCTTCTGTGCTGCGGTGCCAAGAAGACGAAAGCCAATCTGAGGTGTTTGCTTGTTGAAGGTGCATGACTGTTCCATGTCGTAACAGTGAGGGTGTACCAAATTGGAACAGTTGAACACTGGAGTGGTTTCCATACGGCTGTTCAATACCAACTCACTTTAGGTTGTAAATGTTTGGTAATCATAGTTTTACAATTTATTAACAACAAGTCTTGAGGTTGTGGCGTGTGATTTGCGTTGTTCTTGCTGTGAAGAAAACACGAAGTATCAGTGTTTTAAACAGAAAGAATAAACATGGGCGTCTTGTCATGAGTCCTTTTCTCAGAGAAGTCGCAACAAAAATAAGACAGCTCTCGCTCAATAACGAACAACACATCTAAGAAGGATCTAACTATGATTTACGCACAGCCGGGTAGTGACAACGCAGTGGTGAACTTTAAAGCTCAGTACGATAATTTTATCGGTGGTGAGTGGGTGAAGCCTGTCAGCGGCGAGTATTTTGATAACACGTCTCCAGTGAATGGTCTGGTGTATTGCCAAGTGGCACGTTCAACTGAGGCTGACATTAGCTTAGCGCTCGATGCCGCACATGCAGCTCGTGCAAGTTGGGCCGCGACCAGTGTGACAGAGCGTTCGAACATTCTACTTAAAATTGCTGACCGTATTGAAGCAAACCTAGAAGAGATCGCAGTCGCCGAGACATGGGAAAACGGCAAACCAGTGCGTGAAACCCTGGCGGCAGACATCCCGTTAGTTGTCGATCACTTCCGTTACTTTGCGGGTTGTATTCGAGCGCAAGAAGGCAGTGCTGCCGAGCTCGATTCAAACACTGCAAGCTACCACTTCCCAGAGCCAATTGGCGTAGTCGGTCAGATCATTCCTTGGAACTTCCCGATTCTAATGGCGGCTTGGAAACTAGCACCTGCACTGGCTGCGGGCTGTTGTGTGGTGATGAAGCCTGCCGAGCAAACACCGACATCGATTTTGGTGATGATGGAGAAGATAGCGGATCTCCTGCCTGCAGGTGTGGTCAACATCGTGAATGGTTTTGGTAGCGAAGCAGGCCAAGCGTTAGCAACCAGTGACCGCTTGGCTAAGTTGGCGTTTACGGGTTCAACAGAAGTCGGTCACCATATTCTAAAATGTGCGGCTGAAAGCTTGATTCCATCAACCGTTGAGCTTGGCGGTAAGTCTCCAAACATCTACTTCCCAGACATCTTTGACCATGAGGACGAGTACCTAGACAAGTGTGTTGAAGGCATGTTGTTGGCGTTCTTCAACCAAGGTGAAGTGTGTACCTGTCCTTCTCGTGTGCTCATCCATGAATCGGTATACGACAAGTTCATTGCGAAAGTAGTCGAGCGTGCTCAAACCATCAAACAAGGTAACCCGCTAGATACCGATACTCAGGTTGGCGCACAAGCTTCTAAAGAGCAGTTCGATAAGATTCTGAGCTATCTTGAGATTGGCCGCCAAGAAGGCGCGAAAGTGCTGACAGGTGGCGAAGTCGCGCAGCAACCAGATGATTTAGGTAATGGTTACTACATCCAGCCAACCATGCTCGAAGGGCACAACAAAATGCGTGTTTTCCAAGAAGAGATCTTCGGCCCTGTTATCGCTGTCACCACTTTTAAAGATGAAGCAGAAGCGTTAGAGATTGCCAACGATACCGAGTATGGCTTGGGCGCAGGTGTATGGACGCGTGATGCCAACCTTGCTTACCGCATGGGTCGTAATATCGAAGCGGGTCGTATTTGGGTTAACTGTTACCATGCTTACCCTGCACATGCGGCGTTTGGTGGTTACAAGAAGTCTGGCATTGGGCGTGAGACACATAAGATGATGCTCGACCATTATCAAAACACCAAGAACCTGCTGATCAGCTACGATACTAATCCGCTAGGCTTTTTCTAACATAGATATGTTCTAAAGATAGCGTTCTGAATTAGATAAAATTAACAACGCAGTCGGCTTGAATAAAAACAGAAATTAAAAGCAAAACGCCCAATTCATGTGAGTTGGGCGTTTTTATGTTTGAAGTATTCTAGCTTTTCGAAAAGAAGATTTCTGGCTTGTGGTTCGGGCCCGAATTACCTTCTAGCTGAGTAAGCTCTAATCCTTGTTTCCCTATTAAAGAACCGACCAACTGGCGATTAAACGGGTAACTGTCAGGGTTGTTAATGTACTCTTCAATATCGACCCATTTTGCTTCTGCAATTTCATCGGTGTCTTGAATCGCAATCTCCCGAGTTTGAGCGATAAGGTGACAAACAAAGTAGAGGTTCGATTTGCCAAACTGGTATGGGTGGCGCGTTGCCATGCCAACCACCGATACAAACTCCGCTTTGATACCCGTCTCTTCCAAGGTTTCTCGAACCACAGACTCTTCAATACCCTCGCCAAGTTCAATGTGGCCGCCAGGTAGTTTATAGCCTGTCATGCCATGCTCTTTTATCATCAGCACTTGATTGTGTCCGTTGGTGATCAGAGCTCCAGCTCCCAAAGTATGGGTCGGGATGAAAGGCACAAACTCGACGATTTCGGATTTGTGGATCAGCGTAATCTCGTCTTCTAGACAGTTGTGGAACACAAAGCCAAGTTCGGTCGCTACCGGAATGAGGTGCGAGAGCGAAATAGGTAAGCTAATCCAAATAATGCCTTTGTTATTTTGTTTTGAAAATTCGGTGATTTCACTAAGTTCGGCATGAAATGTATCAGCATCTTGAGGGGCGGTTGCCGGAGCAATGATGATGCCGTTAAATTTGTCGAGCGTAAATTCCACGGGTGATCCTTTATTATTTTTGATTTATTGGGCGTTGAGCATTGGCTGAGCTTATCGTATCTCCAGCGGAAAGGGCAGTAGTCGGTGGAAAGTGAGAGAAGGTTTTAAGCGAGAGGCGAGAAACAAAAACAGCGCTTGGAAGTCAAGCGCTGTCTAATAATAGATTCTATTGTATACCGACTTTAACGAATGTAGTTGGCATTAATACTTACGTACCAGTGCTGCAGTTTGCCATCGGCTTTCTTGATCCACAAATCGTTGGTGTAGCTCTCAATCTTGCCGTTAACTGTAAGGTTGAATGTGTTCTCGTCGAATTCGCCAAGCTTCACAAACTGGTCTGTCGTAATTAGAAACGGGTCCATGTCGTCCACACCAACCACATCTGAAATCACATAGTAGTGGTAGGTTAGCGGCTTGCTCGCATCATTCGGGTTGCTGCGATACGCCACAAGCTTGAATGGTTCCGTCAATGGAACGTCGAGCGTTTGCTTGTCCATTGTTGCTGGAATCGGGATAAACAGCCAAGCGGTAAACAGACCGCTCAATAAAACCATCAGGAAGAAAAGAGTCTTAATTGCTTTCATAGCAACCTTCAAAATAGGTGATGTTGAAGACGCTATGGTAACAGGTTTGATTTGCTGATTGTAAGAGTATGAATAAGTGAAGGCATCACCTGTCTGTTAGGAAGTTTGAACGAATTGACACACTGTTAATAACTCACTATCTACACTAGTGTGAGTGACCTTGCGACAGGTTGATCATCACAACACCGGCTGCCACTAGTAACATGCCAATCCAAACCATGGTATCGAGGTGCTGGCGGTAAACGAATGTAGAAATCAGACTCACGGTCACGATAGCTAAACCTGCCCATAAAGAGTGCACCACACCAACTGGCATTCCCTTCATCGCTTGGCTCAAAAATAGAAACGCTGCCAAGTGCCCTGAGATAACCAGTAAAGCTGGTACTGGTTTAGACAAACTAAACCCGTCAGTGGCTTTAAGTGCAACGTGAGAAAGTGCTTCAGCCATTACGCCCATCATCAAGAAAAACCAGCTCATATTCGTACCTTTGTCGTTGTATTGTTTGTGTTGGTATAGCAAGAGTGTTTGAAAGTGTTAATCGATGCCAATCGCGGATTAACTCATATTGCAGGCACAAAAAAGCCCACACCTCACGCTTTTGCAAGGTGTGGGCTAAATAGGTGTCGCTACTTGTTTAGGTAAGCCGCGTGGAACTCAATGTGCTCATCAATAAAGCTAGAGATGAAGAAGTAGCTGTGGTCGTAACCTGGCTGCATACGTAGCTCTAAATCGGCATTGGTTACCTTAGCCGCTTCGACTAATTGCTCAGGTTTAAGCTGCTCAATCAGGAAGTTATCCGCTTCGCCTTGGTCTACCAACATTGGCAGCTTAGTGCCTTTGGTTTTTAGAAGCTCAGAGGCATCGTAGTGCTTCCACTCTTCAATATCTAAGCCCAAGTATTGGTTGAATGCTTTCTGTCCCCAAGGGCATTGCATTGGGTTCGTGATTGGGCTGAATGCCGAGATAGAGCGGTAGCTATCTTCGTTTTTAATGCCAATCGTTAGTGCACCATGTCCGCCCATGCTGTGACCAGAAATTGATTTCACTGATGTCACTGGGAAGAAAGACTCAATCAGCGCTGGTAGCTCTGTTACCACGTAATCGTACATGTGGTAATGGCTGTCCCATGGCGCTTGAGTAGCATTCACGTAGAAGCCTGCGCCTTGGCCTAAGTCGTAGTTTTCATCGTCGGCAACACCTTCGCCACGCGGGCTTGTGTCTGGGGCAACAATGGCAATGCCTTGCTCAGCCGCGGCTTTGAATACGCCGGCTTTTTGCATGAAGTTTTCATCGGTACAGGTTAGGCCTGATAACCAATATAAAACAGGTACTGGGTTTTCTTTGCTTGCATTCGGTGGCAAGAAAATCGCGAAACGCATGTTGCAGTCAAGCGTTGCAGAAAAGTGGGTGTATTGTTTATGCCAACCACCAGCAACCTTTGCTTGGCTAATGTTTTCAATTGTCATCTATTGTGCTCCGTTAGGTTGATGGTTTGGGAGTAAATTTGTCTATATGAGTAAAAGTTTCACCACCCACCGGGCAGGAGGTGGTGAAGACAGTTTCGCTCTGATGCTTAAGTCAGAACTGTGGTCTCGACACCTAAGTGCCGAGACCAAGGAGAATTATCTGTCCATGTGTAAAACAGTACGGATAGATTCACCTTTGTGCATTAGGTCGAATGCGTCGTTTACTTCGTCAAGGCTCATTGTGTGAGTAATGAACTCTTGAAGACCAAACTCACCTGCCATGTAACGGTTTACGATTTCTGGAAGCTCAGAGCGGCCTTTAACACCACCGAAAGCAGAACCACGCCATACACGACCGGTTACTAGTTGGAATGGACGAGTTGAGATCTCTTGACCTGCGCCTGCAACACCGATGATTACAGATTCGCCCCAACCTTTGTGACAACATTCAAGCGCTTGACGCATCACGTTTACGTTACCAATACATTCGAAAGAGTACTCAACACCACCGTCTGTCATCTCAACGATAACGTCTTGGATTGGCTTGTCGTAGTTCATTGGGTTGATGCAGTCAGTCGCGCCAAGTTGTTTCGCTAGCTCGAATTTGCTCTCGTTGATGTCAACACCGATGATGCGGTCAGCACCAGCCATACGAGCACCAATGATTGCAGAAAGACCGATACCACCAAGGCCAAATACAGCAACGTTGTCGCCTTTTTCAACTTTAGCTGTGTTCAGTACCGCGCCCATACCTGTTGTAACGCCACAACCTAGAAGACAAACTTCTTCAAGTGGTGCTTCTTTGCTTACTTTTGCTAGTGAGATTTCTGGAAGTACTGTGTACTCAGAGAAAGTAGAACAACCCATGTAGTGGAAGATTGTCTCACCATTGATAGAGAAGCGGCTTGTACCGTCTGGCATTAGGCCTTTACCTTGCGTTTCACGAACTGCTTGGCATAGGTTAGTTTTACCAGACTTACAGAATTTACATTCGCCACATTCTGCTGTGTAAAGTGGGATAACGTGGTCGCCAACTTCGACACTTGTAACGCCTTCGCCGATCATCTCAACGATACCGCCACCTTCGTGACCAAGAATAGAAGGGAAGATACCTTCTGGATCGTCACCTGATAATGTGAATGCGTCAGTGTGACAAACACCAGTCGCAACGATACGAACAAGAACTTCACCTGCTTTTGGCAGTTCAACGTCAACAGTTTCACGTTTTAGAGGCTCACCCGCTTTCCAAGCGACCATAGCTTTAGATTGGATATGAGTTTGACCAGATTTGATTTCGATAGTCATTGGATGCTTCCTTTATATGTCAGTACAGCGGATAACTTTGCAATTAAGTTCAACTCGTTAAGAGTAGTCGAGCTTAAATGTTTCCGCTCTCTCGTTTTGTTGGAGCTAGTATAGGTGTGGTCACAGGTTTTGATAATCCCCTTAAATAGAAAATGATTATTACCTATTTGTAATAATTGATGGAGTTTGAAGGGGTAGCGAAAGGAAAGGTGTTGCTAAGAGAATCTATCGAAAGTCTATACCGTAACTAAGTAGAAGGGACATTTGCTGGAAATAAATAGAGCATAAGCTTGCCGCCTATTTTCTAGTTGTAGGTTTGAACATGCTTTTACCTCTCCCACCACCAGTGATGCTATCACTCGCTATTGTGCTTGAAGTTGTCGCTACTTCTCTATTACCTAAAACGCAGCAGTTTACTTCTCTACCTGCCACTGTCGCGGTATTGGCTGGCTACGGGTGTGCTTTCTATCTATTGTCTCTAACAGTGCAAACCATCTCTTTAGGCGTAGCGTATGCGATTTGGTGTGGGGCAGGGATCGTGCTAGTCGCAGCTTTGTCTTGGCTTGTTTACGGACAAAAGCTCGATATCTTCGCGATCATCGGCATCGCTTTGATTCTGTCGGGCGTGATGATTATCAATCTGTTTTCAACGTCGGTGAGTCATTAGGGGAGCTAGTTGTGTTATGCGTGAGGGGGGGCACAACTTTGTGACTCGTTATGTACGCAACACAGGAGTTTCAGCTACTGAACTTGTTAAGTTTAACCCTCAAGAACTTATTCCTAGTTAACTTCTCAATAGTCGAGTCGGTTGATTCTCTACTGTCACATCCCTGCCCGTTTATTTGACAGATTGAATACTCTACACAATTTAGCGACGAGCCTTTCCCGACTAGAATTCACTCATACGCAGTAAACATTCAACATATGCAACAATAAGCAATTCACTCGATTGACTTTCTTCTAACTTATTGATTTTATAAAAAGTCACAAAGAGAAGATCGCATTATCTTATTACTTGCTATTTAAAGGTCGCTATAGCGACTTTGCTACTACTTGTCATAGATTTTGTGGAAATCACAAGTTACACACATAAATAATAATTATTACTTATACAACAGAGTCAGAGATGCGAATTTTAATTTTCTTAATAGTTTCTATTAGCTTAATGTACGAAAAAGGCCGAGGTGTTTCTCAAGATGACAAAGAGGCGGTGTCTTTGTATAGAAAGGCCGCCGAGCAAGGGCATGTGCTAGCTCAAAACAATCTAGGTGTTATGTACGCAGAAGGCAGAGGTGTCTCTCAAGATGACAAAGAAGCGGTGTCATGGTTCAGAAAAGCCATTCAGCAGGGTTCTGTTGATGCTGAAAACAATTTAGGCGTTATGTACAGAGAAGGCCGAGGTGTCTCTCAAGATGACAAAGAGGCGGTGTCTTGGTATCGAAAGGCCGCAGAGCGAGGACACGCGCTAGCTCAAAACAATCTAGGCACCATGTACGCAGAAGGCCGAGGTGTTTCTCAAAATTATGAAGAAGCGGTGTCTTGGTATAGAAAAGCTATTGAGCAGGGTGCTATGGATGCTCAATATAATCTTGGAGTATCTTACGAGCGAGGTGTGGGTGTAATTCAAGATTATGAAGAAGCGGTGTTGTGGTTTAGAAAGGCCGCTGAGCAAGGACATACGCTAGCTCAAAATAATCTAGGTGTTATGTACGCAGAGGGCAGAGGTGCCTCTCAAGATGATAAAGAAGCGGTGTCTTGGTATAGAAAAGCCATTGAACTAGGACTTGCGCTAGCTCAAAACAATCTAGGCGTTATGTACGAAGAA